>JBAPTI010000030.1:0-10490 GCA_049282095.1 Chthoniobacterales bacterium | reverse complement strand
CTCCCCGGTAGTGGACGGAGATCAGGGCATAGCGGACTTCGCGGCCGGTCCATCCCTTTTCCAACAGATCCCGGAGTGTGAAGAAATTCCCCGCGGACTTGGCCATCTTAGATCCCTCGACCATGAGGTGGGCACAGTGCATCCAGTAGCGGACGAAGGGGGCCTTCCCGTGACCCGCGCACTCGCACTGGGCGATCTCGGCCTCGTGATGGGGGAAGATGTTGTCGACTCCTCCGCAGTGGATGTCGATGGTCTCGCCGAGCAGGCTGGTCGCCATGGCACTGCACTCGATGTGCCATCCGGGACGACCTTTGCCCCAAGGACTCTCCCAGCCGACGGCTCCATCCTCCGGGACCCATGCCTTCCAGAGGGCAAAGTCTGCGACGGCTTCCTTCTCGTACTCGTCGCTCGCAACCCGCTGTCCGGGGCGCTGTCCCTCCAGATCGACGTGGGCGAGCTTTCCGTAATCCGGGAATGATGCGATGCGGAAATAGAGAGAACCATCCTCGGCCTGATAGGCGTGGCCGCGCTCCATGAGCGTGGCGATCATCGCAATCATCCGGGCGATCTGCTCGGGATCGGTAGCCGCCGGATAAGCCTCCGCGGGAAGGAGTCGCAGGGTCTTTGCATCCTCGAAGAAGGCCTCCTTGAAGGGACGGGTGTAGTCGCCTAGGGCCATGCCGGCCGCATGGGCTCCCCGGATCGTCTTGTCGTCGACATCCGTGAGGTTCATCACGCGGCGGACGGTGAAGCCTCTCTCCTGGAGATGTCGCTGGAGGAGATCCTCGAAGACGTAGGCCCGGAAGTTACCGATATGGGCGTGGGCGTAGATGGTCGGGCCGCACGTGTAGAGGGAGAGTGTCTGCCCCTCGCCGGGGCGCGGAGCGATCGCCTCAAGCTTGCGGCTGAGGGTGTTGTGTACCTGAACGGCAACCATCGCTTATTCGGCAGGCGTTTCGACGGAGGCCGTTGCGAGGGCGGCGATCCCTTCTCCGCGTCCGAGGAAACCGAGGCACTCGTTGGTCGTCGCCTTGACTCCGACCCGTGAAGAGTCGAGCCCCAGGGATCCGGCGATGCGCTCCCTCATCTGCTGGACATAGGGACCGATACGCGGTTCCTCCGCAATCAGGGTGGAGTCGACATTGATGATCCTGGCTCCCGCATCGGCGAGGATCCCCGCGACGCGGCGCAGGATCTCGAGGCTTGAGATGCCGCGGATGGAGGGATCGGTGTTCGGGAAATAATGGCCGATGTCCTGGAGTCCCGCTGCGCCGAGCAGTGCATCGGCGATCGCGTGGCAGAGAACGTCGGCATCGGAGTGACCGGAAAGCGTGAGCCCCTGCGGGTGCTGGAAGGTCACGCCTCCAAGGATGAGGGGTCGGTCAGCCCCCGCCACCTCGAGTCGATGGACGTCATAGCCGATGCCGCTGCGTGTAATCATGGATTTGGGAGATGGTAGCTAGGAGCTAGGAGATGGGGAGACTGCAAAGATGCATCTGAAAGCTGGAAGGCGGGAAGGTCTGTGGTTTCTCTGTTGATTGATCCTACAGGTTTATCTTTCTCTGCGCCTCTGCGCCTCTGCGCGAGATTAAAGATGATCGAAGGGGATGCCGCCGCCGCAGGCCACGCAGGAGTATTTGTCGGGAACGGAATCATGCGGCCTGAGGTCGACCTTTCCCCCGGCCAGTTCGACCATGAGCATTCCGGCGGCGATGTCCCAGAGACTGATCTGGCTCTCGATGTAGGCGTCGAGCCGGCCGCTTGCGACATAAGCGATGTCGAGCGCCGCACTTCCCATCATCCGGGTCTTGCGGGCGGAGCGCATCATCTTCCCGAGGATGGGGAGCCCCTTGTCGATCGAGGCCTCGGTCTTGGAGACGCCGACGGCGACGATCGCATCGGCAAGCTTGGTGCGGCTACTGACGCGGATGGCCCTGCCATTAAGCGTGACGCTCCCGGTCGCGCGCGAGGCCACCCAGAGTTCGTCGGTCATCGGCTGATAGATGACGCCCGCAGTGATGACGCCGTTGCGGCGGTGGGCGATAGAGACGGCGAAGTGAGGGATGCCGTAGAAGAAGTTCACCGTGCCATCGATCGGGTCGATGATCCACTGGTCGGCGGCGTTCTGGTCTCCGCGGATTCCCTCCTCGCCGTAGATGGCGTGATCGGGGAAGACCGCGAGGATGAGCGACTCGATCAGCGCTTGGGAGCGTCGGTCGAGTTCCAGCTTGATGTCGTGCGCCTCGGCGGAATCGACGTTGAGTTCGCGTTCGAAGTGGCCGCGGATCATGCCCCCGGCGGCCAGTGCCGCGTCACGCGCGGTCGTGAGAATCAGTTCGTCCATCTGTGATTCAGTAGCGGAGTAAGCGGAGGGATGAAACCTGAAACTTGAAACCTGAAGAAACAATGCCTTTGTGAGGACAGCTAATCGCCTCTTCTGTTCCTGGTTTTAACTTCTGTGAGCGTGTCACAAAAAAATTGGGGGAAGCGTTATTAGCGCTTCCCCCAAGTTTTAGCTCGTCGCCGAAAGGTTGTTCCGGCGGGAGGGACTTACTTCTTCTTGGCGACGGCCTTCTTGACGGCTTTCTTTGCAGGAGCCTTCTTGACAGCCTTCTTCACGGTCTTCTTGACGGCCTTCTTAACAGCCTTCTTGACGACCTTCTTCACGGCCTTCTTGGCCGGAGCCTTCTTGACGGCTTTCTTTGCAGGAGCCTTCTTTGCAGCTTTTTTCTTAACGGGCATTTCAATCCACCTCCTTTGTTCCGCATGGGCGGCGTGTGTGAAAATAATGTGAATAACTCACTGAGGAATGTGAATAAGTCGTCGCGCGTGATGCGTCAACGGATTTTCCAAAAATTTCTTGCGCTTTTTTTCGCAGCCCCGTGCGCGAAATTTTTCCGCTCAGTGCGCCGCGAGGATTTTTTCCGCATGCGCGACGATCTCGTCGATCTCCGCGAGCCGTCCCGTTCCCTCGTAACCGCACGCAAGCATCCCCTCCGAAGGTCCAACAAATGCGGCTCCGCGGTTCATCAGCGTCTCCGCGTTCGCGCGCGTGGCGGCATGCTCCCACATCTTTCCGTTCATAGCCGGCGCGATGAGCAGCGGCGCGCGCGTCGCCAGCGCGACGGCTCCGAGCGCATCGTCGGCAAAACCGTGCGCTAGCTTCGCGATGGCGTCGGCGCTCGCGGGCGCGACGAGCAGAAGGTCGGCGCGGTCGGCAAGTTCGATGTGTCCCGGCTTCCACCCTCCCTCCTGCTCCTCCGAGAGATCGAGGAGAACGGGATTGCGCGAGAGCGTCGCGAGCGTGAGCGGCGTGATGAATGCCGCGGCGGCGCGCGTCATGACGACAAAGACTTCATGCCCGTTCCTGCGGAGCTGGCCGGCCAACTCTGCCGCCTTGTAGGCGGCGATCGATCCGGTCACCCCGAGGATGACCGTGCGTCCGGATGAGGAACGGTCGCTCACGGCTCAACGCCCGTTTTCTTCGGAGATTCCACTACCGTCATCCGGTGGGTGAGGTAGCGTTCGGCGCGCATCACGGCGCGGAACTTCTCGATGTTCTCCTCCATCGAGCCGTTGATGATCGTGTAGCGGTAGTCGCGCCAGCACTCCATTTCCTTGGCGGCGTTGCGCATGCGGATCTCCACCTGCTCGTCGGTCTCGGTGCCCCGGCGCAGGAGGCGGCGGCGGAGTTCCTCGAGATCGGGCGGCAGGAGGAAAACGTCGGCCAACGCCTGGAGGATGAGCGGGTCGCCGCAGGCGCGGATGTTGGCCGCCCCGCGGGTGTCGATGTCGAGCAGGACGTCGATGCCGTTGCGGAGATTCTCGAGCACGGGCCCCTTGAGCGTCCCGTAGTGATTGCCGTGCACCTCGGCATGCTCGAGGAACTCCCCCTTGGCGAGGCGCGTCCTGAAATCCTCCGGGGTGAGAAAGTGGTAGTCCTCTCCGTCGACCTCGCCTGAGCGCGGTGAGCGCGTCGTGCAGGAGACCGACCAGACGAAGTCCGGCTTCTGCCTGAGCGCCGTGCAGAGGGTTGTCTTCCCTGCACCGGAGGGCGCTGAGATGACAAAGAGGATGCCGGTGCGGCGGAATTGCAGGGAAGGATTGCTCACGCGGGTTGCGGTTATTCCAGGTTGGCGACTTGTTCGCGGATCCTATCAAGCTCCGCCTTGGATTGCACGACCCGTCGGGAGACGGCGCCGTCACCCGCCTTGTTGCCGAGTGTGTTGAACTCCCGGAACATCTCCTGAGCCAGGTAGTCGAGGGTGCGGCCGGCCTGCTCGTTTCCTGCCAGCGCTTCGCGGCACTGGACGAAGTGGCTCTCCAGTCGGGTGAGTTCCTCGGTGATGTCGCTTCGTTCCGCCATGAGGGCCAGTTCGCGGGCGAGCGAGCCGTCATTCGGGGAAAGCGGCAAGCCGAGTTCCTCCAGCCGCCCCTTGAGATGCTCGCGCCGCTGTTTCAGCACGGCGGGCACGCGCGCGCGGATCGCCTTCACCGCGGACTCCAGGAGCTTCACCCTCTTGAGCAGGTCGGCGACCAGATGGCCCCCCTCCTTGCGGCGCATCGCCGTCATGCGCTCGAGAGCCTGCGCAAGCGCACCCTGCACGGCGGGCCAGAGCGCGTCGGGCGAGGGGACCTCCTCGGCCGGGTTCCTCAGCGCGCCGGGAGATTTCAAAAGCAGTTCGAGGGTCACCTCTCCGGGAAGCTTCAGTTCGTCACGGAGCGCCTGAAGGTCGCGGAGGGCGCGCTGCGCCGCGGCCTTGTCAACCACGCCCGCCGAAACGGTGCCGGCCGTGACGGCTTCAAGGGCGATGGTGGCATTGATCCTGCCGCGGCGGACATGCTTCTGGATCTCCTCGCGCACACGCGGTTCCAGCGTGGCCAGAGGCTTGGGCAACGCGGCGGCGATCTCGATCCCCTTGCGGTTCACGGAGGAGCATTCGACGGTGCATCTCCATCCCTCAGCAGAGGCCGTTCCCCGTCCATGTCCTGTCATGCTTTCCATCATCGTGAGGTGTTGTGTGGTTCGGTGTTTGTGGCTGCCCGGGTGTGGGTGCTTCCTTCGGACCAGTTCCAGATCCACGGCGTTCCATAGAATCCGAGCGCACCGGGTTGATGGCTTTCGAGCCGCGAGGTGCTCCATTCAGCGGCCGGCGTCGGAAAGAGCATCGCCTGCCTTGCCCATGCGGCTCCCTGAAGGATCGCCGCGGAATTCACCGCCTTCTCACCGCGCTTGGGAACCGGGCTGAGCAGCGCCATCATCAGATCGGGCGCCGTGGTTCCCTCCGGTCCCGCGATCCCGCATCTGAGCGCAGAGGCGGGACCACCCGGCGTCACCGTGCAGAGACCCACGCTCGTGATGCCGAAGGCAGGTTCGGCATCGAAGCGAGCTCCATCCTCACCGAATATTAGGCGCGCTTCGGGGTAGTAAAAGGTCCCTGCGGGAAGGCGCAGGGTCTGGTTGATTGCCGTGACGCTTCCGGTGACCTTGGGCGAATCGGCAGGGCCCTTGACCATGAGGTCCGCCATGACCAGCGGGGCGAGGGTGGGGCTCTCACGCTCGGTATGGGGAAGCGCGGGGGTCTTCACGGCAAGATCGAGCTGCAGGTTGTCGAGCGAAGATTCCTGCGCCCCCTGCGTGGAAAAGGGGACGGGCGAGATCGTCAATCCTGGTGGTGCGAAGACCGGGGTGAGCTTGCGGTGCAGATCGAGGGCTGCGGGTTTCAGCGTGATGGTGCCGGCCAACACGGGAGCGTTGGTTCCCTTGGACGAGAGTTGAAGGGCGGCCGCGGCAACCGCGTGGATTTCCGACCCGAGGGAGACCGGCAGTTCGTTCCCGTCCAGCCTCCACTTCGCCTCGTTCTGCTGACCAACGTGCGCGAGCGTTCCGGAAAGGGCCAGGGGCTTTCCCGCGTAGCTGGCTGAGCCATTGGTCATGGTTATCACGGGGCTTTTTCCATCCATGCGGAATGTCAGGTTGAGGTTCTGGAGTCTTGTCGGTCCGTAGAGAATCGCCTCGCGTGCCTTGATCCCGAGCGAACCCTCCAAGGTCGGCTTGGCGACTGTTCCCATAAGCTTCACGTCACCCGTGGCCGTTGCCTGGAGAAGAGGCAAGGTTTTCTTTCCGTCCAGCAGGTCGATCCATCCATCCAGAGGAACCTGCCGCAGTGTGGCGCTTGCCTCAATCGGTGCGGACTCGTCGGCAAGACGAAGGCGGCCTTGGTCGATGGCAAGGCGAAGCGGCAGCGTGGCCTGTAGGCGAAGCGGGGAATTCAAGGCGGGCTGCTGCTCCAACCCGACCGAGACGATGTGATTGCCGGTCGAGACGGCGAGGGAAAGATCACGCGGTGCACCGCCGACTCCCGGCGAGAACTTTCCGATCCTGAGGGTTCCGTTGAGATCGGGTTCAGCAGGGGTGCCATTCGCGGCGATCTCCCCTTCCAGAGTTCCGGTGAAACCTGCCTGCTGACCGAGGAGGTCAGCGAGCTCCTCGGCCTTGATCCCGCGGAAGAGCATGTTCATGGACACGGGTGAATCCATGGCGAGCGTCCGGAGCGCATCCCCGCTCTCGCGGAAATCATTCGGATCAACGGGCAACGAGAGGTAACCCTCCAGCAGCGGCTTTGGTTTTCCGGCACGCGTCGCCTTGATCGAGGAGGCCGTGATGTTCCCTCGGGTGGCTTTCAGCTGCATGGAGAGCGTGAGGTCCCCCTGGAAGAACTCCGCCTTGGAAAGCTCCAGGCGGCCCGGCGAGTATCCCCCCTCGAAGCGACCCGACATGCCGGCCTTGGTCCGGCGGCTCACCCAGTCCGAGACGCTGGCCTGAAAAGTGCCCGTGTGGTTGGTGGTGCTTGTCTCCCCCGCTCCCTGCCAAGTGGCCCGAAGCGCGCCGCCACCGATCGCCGGAGGGGTCGTGATGCCGAGTTGTGCAAGGCTGCTGGTGAGATTCTTCACGGCCACGTCCGCCTTCGCGGAATAAGCATGGGGCCTGCTGTTGGCCACCGTTCCCTCGGCCACGATCCGGTCTCCTCCCGCGCTGGCCTCGAGATAGGCGAGCTGGGTTTTCTCTCCCTCGAAGAGGATGCATCCCTTCAGCCAATCGACGCTCAGGTCGCGGAGGCGCGTTCCGCTTCCCGTGAAGTTACAATAGCCCTCCGCCTTGTTGTCTGCACCGCGAAGCTCTCCCTCGAAGGAGAGACCCCCACCGAGGCGGCCGAGCCCGGGGCCGGCAAGGGCGGCCAACGTCCCCGCGTCGGCCAGCGAGGCACGGAAGGTGCCGCTGAAGGGCGCGCGCAGGATGGCGCGCCAGTCGGCGGGAATCCGGCTCTGCCCCTCGGCTTCGAACTCGTTGTCGCCCTGACGCAGGAGCATTTCCGAAACCGTGAGCGTGCGGCCGGTCAACGTGGCCGCGACCCGGAGCGACTCCCACCCCTTTCCTTCCCAACGGAAATTCCTGGCTACCAGCCTCAGCGCGCTGTCCGCATCCAACGGCCTGCCGGGATCGCCGCGGAAGGTGAAGCGGGCCTGCTGGATGGTTCCCGTCGCGCGGTTGTCATCCTTCATGAGTCCCGAAAAAGCCTCCAGACCCAGATGTTCCCCCACCAGGGTCACTTCGAGCCGTGCGGCCGGCCCCGCGGTACTCAGGGAGCCATCGCCCCGGAGAATACCCTTGCCGATCATACCTCGAAGTCCGAACTCCAGTCGTTCGGCCAGCGGCTTGAGCGTCATCTCCTTGAGTTCGATTCCCTCTCCCAGACCGAGCTCGCCGATGCGCAGCGTGTTTCCATCCCAGAATGCCGGGGCGGATCCCTTCGGGATCGTCCTGTGCCAGCTCCCGACGTCGGCCGTCGCATCGCCAAAAAGGATCCTGCCGGGCCAGCGCGACGGAAGACGGAGGTGGAGTCCGTTCACCGCAAAGCGTCCGTTCTCACCGATCACCACCACGTCGAGGGGTCCCGCGGTGAGCGCCGACGGAAGGAGATCCGGGTTAGGAAGCGGCCAACTTGTGGTGACCCCGGATCCCGACGGAGGTTTCCCGGTGGAGGGCGTCTCGCGAAGATCCACCAGCACCCGGGATTTGCCCGCCAGCACCTCGCGGAGGAACCGATGCTCCTGACCGGGGGCCGGAACGATCATTCTCCAGGGCGTGTTCAGGCGGAGGGTGACCCGGTCGCATTTCAGCGAGCTCCGGTGTTCCTTCGGCCCTCGGATCCACTCGACACCATGCATCTCCACGCCCCCGTTTCCATCGAGCGAGAGTTTCTCCACGCGGACGCTCTCCCCACGATGCCAGCTTACCGCGACCAACGTCGCGCGGATCGCCCCGCAAATCAGCTCATCGGCAAGAAGCCAACCCGCGATGAGCAGTGCGATGATGCCAAGCGTGGTCCAGGCCGTCGGTGTTCCCGAAAGAGCGGGCGGGTGTTCCGCCTCATCGTTGGTGGTGGGACTGAAAGGCATGGCTCTACTGGTGTTGCTGGGCCAAGATTATACCTGCACACGACCGGAAAGACCCGTGAAAAGAAGCCGCTTCAGGAAATCAGTCCAAAAAAGATACAGGCCGCCGCACCAGATGGTACGACGGCCTGTTGTTCCCCCCAGAACAATCTTTCGATAAGTAGATCTTATGGAAAAACACTCCCCCCGCAAGTACTTTTTTCAAAAAAGTTCGTTTTTCTGGGTTTAATGGACCATTGCAGCGAGTCCTCAAGTCCTTCTCTCTCAAGAAACTCTCTTCAAAACGGGAGTTTGTCAGCCATCGGGGATGTGGGATAGGGTGGAAAAGGGGTTATAAAGTTAGAACGTTGAAGCGTTGCAACCAAGGCGCTGAAACGAGCCCATGGGGTGGTCGAGTTGTATAGTCTCCGAAGGTGGACCCAAAGGGTGCGCCTTGCGGGAGTAAGCGATTACAAAAGAGCCGCGTAAGACTACGACGAAGTCGTTGCCCAAAGGGCGCCACCGCTTGCCGGGCGCAAGTGACGTCAAAGTGGATCACTACAGCCCTGATCTGAATATCGAGAAGGCGAATCAGAGAATTCGTCGCAACTGCACGGGCCGAAGAGACGAATCAAGGTTTCCACTTCAGTCCCTTGTAACCCTTTTAACACTGTAACATTTTAACTTCCTGAGGCCTTACTTCACTCCATCCGCAAGGCCGAGGCGGGGGGAATCCGAGCGGCCCTGAGTGCGGGGAAGAATCCTGCCACGAGTGCCGCCGCCGTCATCCAGAGCGGAAGCAGGACCAACTCCAGCCACGGGTAGGAGAGATCGATGCTCCATCCGAAGAAGGCCTTGTTGATCACCCATGTCAGCACCAGGGCCAGCGCCGATCCGCTCGCGATGCCGACGAGACTTGCAAGGAATCCGATGAGCGCTGCCTCGGCCAGCATCATGCGGGCGACCTGAGCCGTCGAGGCACCCATCGACCGCAGCACGCCGAGATCGCGGGTCCTCTCCAGGACGAGGATCCCGAGCGTCAGCATCACCCCTCCGATCGCGACGGCGATCGATATCGTGCGGAGCACGGCGGTCACGGCGAAGGTCTGGTTGAAGATTTCAAGGATCCGCTGCTTGAGGGAGGCATTGCCGTAGCAGATGAACGCCTCCTTCCCACCGAATGCGGCGACGAACTCTCCGCGACTCCGCTCCATAATGGCAGGGGAGGTTCCCTTGCGGAATTCGATGGCCAGCGAGTGGACACCGTCCGCTCCCCAGACTCGCTGGAAATACCCCGCTCCCACCATCGCGATCCCGCGATCACGGGTGTAGTCGCGGTAGAGATCGAGCACCTTCAGGCGTACGACGCCCCGCGGTCCGGTCAATTCCAGCTGGTCTCCCGGTCCGAGATGCAACCTCCGCGCCAGGCTCTCAGAGAGCGCCGTGCACCCTCCCTCCTCGAGCGCGGCGGTCTTTGCAGCTGCATCGCCGTGCAGGAAGTCGATCGCCCCGCGTGCGGGCCCCGAGACGATGCCGAGCGTCGCCGGCTCACCGGACACCGTGCGCGCCTCGACTTCGCGGAATGTCCCGACCGCCGAGACCTCGGGGCGTGCCGACCACCATGCCGCAGCCGATTCGGGAATCGTGTGCTCCAGCCCCAGCAGTTCGTTGGAAGCCGGCGCGATGAAGAGATCGGCCGTAAGTGTCCGGCCGGCCCATGAGACCACGCTCCCACGGAACGAGTGGATCATGACACTGATGCCCACCGTCATCGCGGCGGCGGCGGCAAGGGCCGCAACCGTCGGGGCTGTGCGGTGGAGGGAGCGCATGGTCTGCCCGAGCGCCAGCCGGGCGATCACGCCGTGCGCCTCGTGATCTCGCCCTCTTCCGCTCAGGCGCGACGCGATCGTCATGACTGCGGGCACGGTCAGCGAGAAACCCGCAAGCACCAGGAAGGCCGCCCCGAAGCCGAGCAGGGCGGGCCCGCCATGCAGGGCTCCGAGAGAAAGCAGCAGCGCGAGCAGAAGCAGGCCCGCCCCCCATCGGGCCAGACG
>JBAPTI010000029.1:0-24535 GCA_049282095.1 Chthoniobacterales bacterium | reverse complement strand
CCTTTGGGTCCCGCATTCGCGGGATCTTACGCGGCTCTTCCCTGAGCCTTGGTTGTAACATTTTCACTTTTTAACTCTTTTAACGCGGCCTCCAACTATTTCAGAAATTCCCAATGCAAATTCCGGGTTTACGACTGCAAGTCTCTCCGGGGAACCCTCGAGAGATCAAAGCCAGCCGGGGGCTTGCACTCCTGATTGATCCACTGGATTACTGCCGCCCAACCGGCGCTTTCCACATCATGCGGAAGGTATCCCTGGATGGCTGTCACGACATCCCATCCGTCGTGAAGATGTGCAGTGAGAACCGGATCGGTCAGTTCGGTTTTCTTCACCTTGGCAATATACTCCTCCGGGGGAAGAGTGACTGCCACCTTCCCGTATCCCGGCATGCGGCTGCCTCCGACCATGCGCCATAGTTTGAGTCGGCTGACCAGTTCCCTGGTGGCCACGGTCAGGGCCTTTCCAAGGCCGTGATGTTGATGCTTGGGGTGAATGAACAGGTCAGCTCCGTAGAGAGTGTGGCCCTGGGGATCATGATCCGTGAAACTTCCCCCGGCGGTGAGTGTTTCCCACGAATCATCCAGATGGAAATGCATCAACTGGATCAGGAGTGTGAAATGAGCGCCGGCGACTTCCCCCGACTCCTGATGGATCACGACGAACTGCCCATCGGGAAACACCCGGTGATGAGCAGCAAGTTCAGCATCCGTGTAGGGACGTTCCGTCGGGTAGACCATCCCGCAGATTGCCGAAATCTGGGCATAATCTTCCTCGGACATCAGCCGGAGTGCATACCCTTCCGGCAAATGGAGGCTGGCTTGGTTCATGGGTGAGAGCTTCAGGGGATGGACGTGGGAAGTCAGTCAAAAAGACCATGCTTCCCATGAAAAATCTTCCCTCGGGTCATCTTCGTCCTACGCTCGGATCCATGGAAGCACTCGACACCTACTCGCGAATTCTGGGACTGATCGTCCATGTTGCGGAGGGGCTCGGTGTGGCGGTGCTCGTGGCGGGTCTCTTCCTTGCCGCCATTCTTGCCTTCAGGACTTGGAGAAATACGGGTGACGGGTCCAAAGCATACACCACGCTCAGGCGAACTCTGGGCGGTGCCATCCTCGCGGGGCTAGAAGTTCTTGTTGCCGCCGACCTCATCAGGACTGTCGCTGTTGATCCCACGCTGAACAATGTCCTGATTTTGGGAATCATCGTCCTGATCAGGACCTTCCTCTCCTTCTCGCTTGAAATTGAGATCGAGGGGACGCTCCCTTGGAAGCGCTCCCTCACGCAAACAGGTGTTTCCGTCATTGCCGCCGAGGTGAAGAAGTCGTACGGATAAGGGAGAGAGTCCTCTCCACGTCACCTCGCGGAAATCTCAACCTCCTGATCAGAGATCGTCGTCGGTGTCGTTGGAACCCTTCGTGACGCCGCGGAGCTTCGCCTCGATGAAGGCGTCCAGGTCGCCGTCCATGACCCCCTGTACGTTGCTGGTCTGAACTCCCGTCCGGTGATCCTTGACCATCTGGTAGGGCTGGAAGACGTAGGAGCGGATCTGGCTCCCCCAGGCGATCTCCCCCTTCTCACCGTACTGGCGGTCCAGTTCGGCGCGCTTCTTGTCGGCTTCAAGCTGGTAGATCTTGGCCTTGAGGAGACGCAGGGCCAGTTCGGCATTGCGGCCCTGGCTTCGCTCGGCCTGACAGGCGACGACGATCCCAGTGGGGACGTGGCGTAGGCGGACTGCTGTCTCGACCTTGTTGACGTTCTGTCCTCCCTTGCCTCCGGCACGGTAGGTATCGCGCTCGATATCGGCGGGATTGATCTCGATGGGGGCATCCTCGATCTCCGGCGTGACGTCGACGCTGGCAAAGGAGGTGTGGCGCCTCTTGGCGGAATCAAACGGGGAAATGCGGACGAGTCGGTGGACACCGCGCTCCGCCTGCAGATAGCCGAAGGCATGGTCCCCCTTCACCTCGAGGGTAACCGACTTGATGCCGGCTTCGTCGCCTTCCTGAATGTCGACCACACTCGCTGTGTAGCCGCTTCGCTCGATCCAGCGCTTGTACATGCGCATGAGCATGTCGGCCCAGTCGCACGATTCGGTGCCACCGGCCCCGGAATTGATCGTGAGGTAGGCATTGGCCTTGTCGAATTCCCCGGAGAGGAGCTGCTTGAGTTCGAATTTCTCGATCTCGGTGGTGAGGGTATGGAACTCCTTGGCGACCTCGCCTGAGGCCTGGGCCTTGGAGGCGGCATCGCTCTCCTCAAGGGCCATTTCCTTCAGGATCTCGAGATCCCCGACGCGTTGCTCGAGCAGGCCGAGGGGGCCGAGCTTCGCCTTGATGGCGGAAACTCGCTCCATGTCCTTTTGTGCCGACTCCCGGTTGTCCCAGAATCCGGGCTCGGTCATCCGGGTCTCGATGCCTGTCAGTTCCTCGGCAAGTGCGGGCGCGTCAAAGAAACCTCCTGAGCGCGCCGAGACGATCAGCAAGCCCGGAGGCATCCAAAGTGGAGAGGTCGATGGGTTCGGACATGGAGACTAGAGGAATTTAAGGCGAGATCAGGGAAGCTGTGAAAAGAAAAGACGCGCGGGGGCGCGGCTTAGTCATTCGAGGCCACGTGGTAGCGGTGGCCGAGAAGTCCGAAACCGCGAAGCAGGTGAGGATGCCTGGTCGGAATACGTAGGCGTGGGGAAGCCTCGGATAGATCCCGCAGAGGCGGGACCCGAAGGGCGAGCTGAGCGGGAGCGAACGAGTCAAACGACCGGCAGACAAACCTCCTGAGCGCGCCGAGACGATCGGCAAGCCCGGAGGCATCCAAAGTGGAGAGGTCGATGGGTTCGGACATGGCAGGAAAATGAAGGCTGTTAGGCTGTTCGTCTATTAGTCCGTTGGGTAAGAGGGAGAATAAAAAGGGAATGGGAATTGTAGAGAACGGTGGGCAGAAATTTTACCCCCAATAGAGCAACAGGCTAAAAGACCAATAGTCTTCTTCAGTGCCAATGGCACTGATCAGGACTTATGCTGAGCGTTTCCGAGCCTAAAGATGGTCTCGCCGTCCTTCATGAGGTCGAGCTTGTCGCGGGCGATCATCTCGAGGTACTCGCGGTCGGTCTGGAGCAGTTTGACCTCGAGTTCGCGGTCCGTGGCGGTCTTGCGGAGTTCGGCGAGACGGGTTTTCTGCTCCGTGACGTCACGCTTCATGTCGGAGAGGCGGATCCACTCGGGGTAGAAGGTGAATCCGAGCGTCAGCAAGGCGCTTCCCACGATCAGCGCCCACATCACGCGCACCGCGACAGGCAGGTAGTTTGCCTGTGCGCGGCGCGTGCGCGCGGAATTGGTCGTATGGATGCGGTTACCTGACATCAGTTCAGCCTTTTAGCACTTTAGCTTGCCGCCGTAAACAGCATCTTCACCGAGTTGTTCCTCGATGCGGAGGAGTTGGTTGTACTTGGCGACGCGGTCGGTGCGGCAGAGGGAGCCTGTCTTGATCTGCCCTGCATTGGTCGCCACGGCGATGTCGGAGATGGTGGTGTCCTCGGTCTCGCCCGAGCGGTGGCTGATGACGGCGGTGTAGCTGTTCTCCTTGGCGAGTTCGACCGCGTCGAAGGTTTCGGTCAGGGAGCCGATCTGGTTCACCTTCACGAGGATGGAGTTGGCCACTCCCTTCTCGATACCCTTGCGCAGAAAGTCGACATTGGTGACGAAGAGATCGTCGCCGACGAGCTGGACCTTGTCACCGAGGGCCTCGGTGAGGAGCTTCCAGGTCGCCCAGTCATTCTCGGCGCAGCCATCCTCGATCGAGACGATCGGGTACTTGGCGCAGAGCTTCTTGTAGTAGGCGACGAGTTCGGCGCCGGTGCGGCGGCTGCCGTCGGACTTCTTGAAGACATACTGCTTCTTGGTAGCGTCGTAGAACTCGCTGGAGGCGACATCGAGGGCGATGGCGACCTGGTCCCCGAGCTTATAGCCGGCCTTCTTGACCGCGAGGGCAATGGAGTCGAGGGCATCCTCGGCGCTCTTGAGTTTGGGGGCGAAGCCACCCTCGTCGCCGATGGCGGTGGAGAGGCCGCGGTCCTTGAGGACGGATTTCAGGGCATGGAAGATCTCGGTGCCGCAACGCAGGGCCTCGGAGAAGGAGGGGAGTCCGCGGGGCATGATCATGAACTCCTGGAAGTCGATCGGAGCGTCCGAATGGGCGCCGCCGTTGAGGATATTCATCATCGGGACGGGCAGGACCTTGGCGTTGGGGCCGCCGAGGTACTTGTAGAGGGGGAGTCCGAGCTGCGCAGCGGCGGCGCGGGCCACGGCCATAGAGACGCCGAGGATGGCGTTGGCACCGAGCTTCTTCTTGGTCGGGGTGCCGTCGAGTTCGAGCATCACCTTGTCGATCGTCACCTGGTCGAGGGCATTGTAGCCGACAAGCTCGGGGGCGATGTGGTTGATGACATTGCCCACCGCCTTGCTGACTCCCTTGCCCAGGTAACGTCCCTTCACTCCATCACGGAGTTCGACGGCCTCGTGTTCACCGGTGGAGGCACCGCTCGGGACGGCTGCGCGTCCGACGGCTCCTCCTGCAAGATGAACGTCTGCTTCGAGGGTGGGATTGCCGCGGGAATCAAGGATCTCGCGTGCGTGGATGGCTGTGATGGTGGTGTCGTTCATGTGAGTGGGTTTTTTTGGCTGAAGGATTTTTAAACTGAAGACTGAAGGGGTGGAAATATCAGGAGGCGACCGTTCCGAGCGCTGCCACGTCCGTGAAGGGGGCGATGCCGGTGATCTTCATCGAGCGGGTTCCCTTGTCGGCCGGGAGGTCGAGGGTGTCGCCGACTTTCTTGCCAAGGAGGGCACGGCCGATGACGGCCTGGTAGGAGACCCATCCCTTTTCGGGAACGCCGTCCCAAGCTCCGAGGATGCTGTAGGTTTCGGCATTGCCACCGTCTGCCGGGTCGAGCGTCACGACGCTGCCGATCGAGACGACCGAAGTGTCGACGTTCTCGAAATTGGTTCCGCGTGCGTTGTTGAGCATGAGCTCGAGTTCCCCTTTCTGGCGGTTGAGGACGGCCTGCTGCTCCTTGGCCGACTTGAACTCGAAGTTCTCGCGGAGATCTCCGTAGGAGCGGGCGGTGGCGATGTCGCGGATGTTCTGCGGAATGAGGACCTTCTCGAGGTGCTCGAGTTCCTCCTTGCGCCGCTGGAGGCTTGCCCAGGAGACAACGAGGCTTTCGGCGCGCTCGCTCGGTTCCGACTGTTCGCCGGTGACCAGTGTCTCGAGTTCGGGGTGCACCTTGAGAATGCGCGCCAGAAGGGAGCGGCGGTTCAGGTCAGCGAAGACCGGGCTGAGCATCACCTTGCGCATCGCCTGGCGTGCGGAGTCGCGCTCGGCCTTGCCGAGAAGGTCGGCGACGAGCTCGCGGTCCTCGAAGAGGAACTCCTCCAGGCGCTTGCTCTTGATCTCGGCATGGAGGTCGGCCTCCATCGCGGCGAGGATGGCGGCGAAGAGTTCCTCGTCGACGAGTTCGGGAAGGGTCTTGGCGCGCTCCTTGCAGAGCCAGAGGAGGAAGTCGCTGCTGGCCGAGCGCTCGCGGATGACGCGGCGTGTGTGTTCGGAGAAGGCCTCCCTTTTCCCCTGCGCGGTGAAGAGCTTGAAGATCTCGCCGCTGAGGCGGGGTTCGGAGGATCGCAGCAGCTTGAGGGATCTCTCCTGCCAGTCACTGGGGAAGGCCTCGGAGAAAGCCTCGAGGACACGGGCATACTTGGATGCGGGAATCTCGGTGAAGATCTCGGCGAGCTTGCCCGGGGACTCGGAGAGGAACTTGGCGACGGTGGCCGCTTCGGGGCCCGGCTTGAGCGACTCGTGGCGCGAGCAGATCTCGTCGCGGATGATCAGGAGTTCGATCGCCTTGGCGGCGTGGATCTTGCCGCCGCGCTTGGCGGCCTCCTCAACCTCGAGGGCGAGGGAACGGAGTTCCTCGACTTCCTTCGTGAAGTCGCTGAATGACTTCAGTGCCGCGTCGAGGGCCGCAACCTGCTCCTTGGGATGACGGGCCTCCCGGAACTGGCCGATCAGTCGCTCCTGGGGATTCTGGGCTGTCTCTTGAAGGACGATCGGTTCCCCCTTCTTGGCGGGGATCTGGAAATGGCCGTCTGCCTTGAGCTTCTTCTTGGCGGCGTCGAACCACTTCTTGAAACCGACGGCGTCGTAGACTGACGGGACAAGGGTGGCTGAGATCTCATCGGCCGTCGCCTTGCCTCCATGGTCGGCGAGGATCGAGCGGATCAGTCCGACCGGATCGGAGGAAGCCTGCTCGCGGACTGCCGGGGCATCGCTAGCGGCACGGGCGAGGATATGCTCCGCAGGAATGAAGGTGAGCGTCTCGGCCGCATACTGAAGCTGCATCGGGTGGCCCTTCTTGCTTCCGAAGTCGATCGTGACCTGGCCGGTGATCAGTTCCCATGCGGCGATCTTTCCGAAGCCCCAGCTGCGATGGGTGACGAAGGCTCCGGGTGTGAGTTTGGAAAGTGCTTCGGCGTGGGAGGCGGTGATCTTGCCGGCCTCGATGTAGGGATTCAGGTCTTCGCTCATTGGTAAGCGGACATCCTAGAGAGGAACGATCGTCAGGAGAAGAAGATAAGCAGGGAAAGGCTTGCACCAAGTGATGAAGGAGTTGGCGGTGAACACCCTTTTATCCCGGTGAATCATTCAGTCAGCCGCGCTGCCAGATGTGCGCAGAGTGTCGGCTTGTCGGGGAGGGGAGTGAGTTCGCCAGCTTTCGAGAGCACTCCGAATCCCTCGCCGTAGGAGGGGCCGTTTACGACGCAGGCATCGGTATGGCATGCGGCGATCTGGGTGCGCCCCATGGCGACGGCGGCATTCCGGTCGCCCGAGGCCTCGAATTTCCAACCTGTGATCCGGGCGGCTGGAAACCATCCGCGCATGAGTGGCAGAAGTTTCGGGGTTGGCTCCAAGGTCAGGGTCAGGGCTCCGCCGGAGGTGGGGATTTTTCCGGTGCCTGCGCCGGGGAGATAAAAATCGCTCACCGCAGCGGCGTGGAAGATGGCGTCGATCTTTTCTTCCGCGCCGAGCTTTTCCAGTTGGTCTCGGAGATCCTCCGAGGTGGTGAAGGGGAGGAGGCGGATGTTGTCCCGTTCCAAGGGGGTGGAAGGGGCGGTCGCCCCGGTGCCGCGCAGGGCGATGACCGTGTGTCCCTGCTTTGCAAGTTCGGCGGAGAGCCGGGTCCCGAGTTCACCGGTTGAGCGGTTGCTAATCAGGCGCATCGAGTCGAGTGGCTCCTGGGTCGGTCCGATGGTGACAAGGATGGTCATTTGGGGAGGGGAAGGAAGAGTGGGAAAGGCTAAAGGCTAAAGGCTGAAGGCTGAAGGCTGAAGGCTGAAGGCTGAAGGGGCGTAGGCTCTTCCCTGGTTCCCTCCTTTTACCCGCTTCGCTTCCCCGTTTTTTCATTCAACATTCATCATTTTTCATTTCCCCCCGCTCCATCCCACCCTCACAGGTAACGATCGGCCTCGGCAAGGGCGCATCGCATCGCTCCGTAGCCGAAGTGCCCTTGGTTCACCTCCAGATAACGGGCGCCTCCCCACGCCGCGCAGAGGGACTTCAAGGACTCTGGCGTGGAGAGTCTGTCATGGGTGCCGCCGATCACGGTGATCCGGTCGGGTCGGGTGAGGGGGCGGAGTCGCTCTGGCGAGCTGAGATGGGCATGCCGGTCGATGGCATCGCGGTAAATGCCGTTGTTCCGAAGCAGTTCCGCCATCACGCGGCTGGCCGGGCTGCCGAAGGTGGCGTGACCGACATCGGTCACGGGCTGCAGCAGGATGGAGAAGTCGGTCTCCTCAAGCGGGAGAGTGAGGGCGGTGACCCAGGCCCCGTAACTGGTTGCCAAGACGGCGACCCGGCTTGAGCCGCGGCGCCGGGCCCAGCGGATGAGTTGCCGGAGTTCGATGACGGACTGGCGGAGGGTTTCGGCATTGCGGACAAGGTCCGAGGTGATGGTAAGGGCTCCGTTGGCATATCCCTTCGGCTTCCGGCTGTAGTGGTAGGGAAGGTGGGGGAAGAGCACGTTCCAGCCCCGTGCGTTGAACCGCGCCGCAACCCTCCGGTATCCGAAGTCATTGGCCGACATCAGCGCATGCATCAGGATCAGCGTCGGAGCCTTGCCTGACGAATCCGTCTCATGGAGGAGGGCGCGTGCCATGTTGTTCTCGGGATGCTCTCCCGACACGGGAGAGGTCCAGGAGAGGTGATGTCCGTGACGCTTCCAGACGGTCGCAGGGACATTTCTCAATTCCTCGGGAAGTCCGTAATAGCCGCGGTGATCGAGTCCGTCGCATGCCGCGAGATAGGACTCGAGTCGGTCGCGCGTCACGGCATGGCGGCGAAGCCGCCACTGGGCGGTGTTCATCATGGCGCACATGACGGCGTCCATGGCTCCGTGCAGGGTCCGTGAGATCAAGGGTGCTCTCCTTTTCTTGCCTGCGGCGTCTGCGGAAGATCCTCCGGGGGGAGTGAGAAGCGGGCGACCGCCTCGTCGCGCATCAAGGTGAAGGCCTTCGAGAGCTCCGCGGAGAAGCGCTCCTTGGCCCCCGGCTGCGTTGCATTCTTGGCGGGCGGTTCGATCGCCTCGCCGATCACAAGGTGGAGCGTGGTTCGGCGGAGCCAGTTGGAAGGCTTGTAAAGCCGGTCGCTCCCGATGAGGGCGCAGGGAATGATCGCCGCCCCCGAGTGGATGCTCAGAGCGGGAAGTCCCGGCTTCATCTCCGCGCCGTTCAGGATCGACCACTCACCGGCACGGATGCCCCCCTCCGGGAAGATTCCGATGACCCGTCCGTCGGCGAGGCGCTGGAGGGCTTGGCGCAGCGAGGTCCTGTCTGTTCCGCCGCGCTCGACGGGGATGCAGTTCAGCAAGGTGAAGATCCGCTTTCCCGAGGGGGAGCGGAAGAGCTCCTCCATGGCGAGCCAGTCGAGCCGCCTCGGAAAGAAGCCGCTGAGGATCGGCGGGTCGAAGTGGCTGATGTGGTTGGAGGCCATGATGAGAGGCCCGTGCTTGGGAACAGGGGAGAGAATCACGACGCGGACCCGGCAGGTCACGGTGAAGAGAAGACGGCATCCCTTGATCACCAGCCAGTGGAAGACTGTCCGCAGGATCCGCTCGGGAATGCCGCCGCAGGAATGCTGTCGGGGAGTGAGGGGGGGCATTGGTTAAAAAGGTTAAAAAGTTGAAGAGTTAAAAAGGGACTATCGGAGGCAATGGCCTTCAGCTCCTAGGTAAGCGCTGATTAAATCCCATGAAGGCCGCTGAAGAGCATTTGCTGATTTTTGAAGGCGCGAGTGCTGGGCGATACCCACAGCGGTCTCGCCCGAGCGAGCAACGCCACAAAAATCGACAAATGGCTTCAGCCCTCCGGGTTGCGGAGATCCAAGCCAAAGGCCACAAAGCCTTTGGCTTCGTGGCGTGGCACGGGGGCCAACTGTGTTGGCTTGGCGCTTACAGCCCACTGCGGGGATGCTCGCGCCAAGCCGCCTTGCCCGCGGCCAATTCTTCCCGCAACGGCCTCTATGCGATTTAATCAGCGCTTCCCTAGTAAGCATTTTAACATTCCAACGGTTTTAACCATTCTAGGACTCTCAATCCGGGTGAACCATCTCCTCCTGTGGCTTGCTTCCCATTGCATGATCATGGGTGTCCTATTGGCCCTTCTCGAGGAAGTAGCCCCGCTGCTTCGCGCTGATCGGTCGCCCGAGTTTCTCCAGCACCAGTAGCATGTCCTCCCAGACTTTGCGCTTCTCGGCCAGCGTCTGGTTGCGGAGCAGGTAGGCGGGGTGATAGGTCGGCATCAGCGGCACGCCGTGGTAGTCGAGCCACTTGCCGCGGACATCGCGCATGGTGCGGGGCTCTCCCAGGAGTCCCTCGACGGCGGTCAGGCCGAGGGCGACGATGACCCTGGGCTTGATCAGTCCGATCTGCTCCGTGAGCCATGGCAGGCAGGTGGCCATTTCCGCGGGCTTCGGCTTGCGGTTGCCCGATTCACCGGCAGGCATGTCGGGACGGCACTTGAGCACATTGGCGATGAAGATCTCCTCGCGGCTGAATTCCATCGCCCCGATGATCTTGGTGAGCAGTTGGCCCGCCTTCCCGATGAAGGGCTCTCCCCGCAGATCCTCCTCCTCTCCCGGTGCCTCGCCGACGAAGACCAGTTCCGCGAAGGGATTGCCGACGCCGTAGACCACCTGGGTGCGGCTGGCGACGAGGTTGGGACAGCGGGTGCAGGCGAGGATTCTGCCCTTGAGCTCCTCGAGCTTGGCAAGGCGTCCGTCGTCGGTCGGCTTGGAGAGGATGCGTGGAGCGGCCGGTATGGCGGGCGCCGGGGGATATTTCACCGGATCGACCGCGCTGAGCCGCTCGAGGCTGGCATGGGTGGCCGAGGGTTGTTTGCGGAGACTCTTCTTCATGCCTTGGAGGATGGGGAGGGCCGCATCCAGCGCTTCCTGAAATCCTGCTTGTTCCTGACTCATGCGCGCGATGTTGCCTTCCCGGAGGGGAGGGGAACGAGCCCAAAATCCTCCGGCAGCGGTGCCTCGCACCGGATGGTCTCCCCGGTGGAGGGGTGGGCGAACTCCAGCCTCCAGGCGTGGAGCAGGTGCCGGGCGAAGTCACCCCTCTTCCCGTAGAGCGGATCCCCGGCGATCGGATGGCCGAGATGCTGGAGATGGACGCGGATCTGGTGGGTGCGTCCGGTGCGCGGCATGCAGGCGACGAGGGCCCAGCCGTCACGCGTGGCAAGAAGTTCGTAATCGGTCACGGCATCGCGTCCGGAGGGCGGGCGGCGGGGCGTCATCTTCTGGCGCTGGACCGGGTGGCGGCCGATGGCCAGGTCGATGGTTCCCTTGGTGTGGCGGGGAACCCCCCGGATGATGGCGAGGTAGGTTTTCTTCACCTGACGGTCGGCGAACTGGGCCGAGAGGGCGGCGTGGGTCCGGTCGTTCTTGGCGACGACGATGCAGCCGCTGGTTTCCTTGTCGAGGCGGTGGACGATGCCGGGCCGATGTTCCTCCGAGCCGCTGGAGAGACCGGCCCCGTGATGGAGGAGTGCGTTGACCAGGGTTCCCTCCTCGTGGCCCGCGCCGATGTGGACGACCATGCCGGCCGGCTTGTTGACGACAAGGAGGTCGGCATCCTCATGCAGGATCTCGAGGGGGATGTCCTCCGGTCGGGCACCCGCGGGTGGCTTCGGCGGCTCCTCCTCGATCCGGAAGAGATCCCCGTCGTGGACTTCGTCGTTGTTGCGAACGGACTCTCCGCGCAGGGTGACGCGACCCGACTTGACGAGGGACTGGATCTTCGAGCGCGAGAGATGGGGCAGGTGGCGGACAAGGACCATGTCGACCCGCTGGCGCGCATCCTCGGGGGTGGCGGTGATTTCGTGGATGGCGGGTTCGGTCATGGTATTTTTTTTGCACCGCTTGCGGCGGGCCGCTTGAAGAATGGAGATTCCCGTGGCTAGGGTCAAATGATGTCGCAGTCACAGCCACCACAGGATGCGGAGCCCTGCCCCGAATGCGGCGTGATGCTGATGGTGGACGGGGCCCCTCTTTTTTCCAAGGTCCGCTGTCCCGGGTGCGGCTCCGAAGTCAGGATCCGGAGAAAATCGGGCGGTTATCTTCTCCTGGAGGTGCTGGGGCAGGGAGGTAGCGGGCGGGTCTTCCGCGCACGTGCGGAGGGTGAAGAGCATGATGTCGCGCTGAAGGTCCTGGAAAACGGCATGCCCGATTTCGACGAGCATCTGGAGTTGCTGCGCAACGAGGCCGCCTCCGCCGGTATGGTCTCCCATCCCCGCATTGTCAGGGTGCTCGGAATCGAGAGGGACGGGGAGGGTGTCAGGCTGGCCATGGAGCTCATGGAGGGAGGGTCACTGCACGATCTCATCGGCGAGCAGGGGAAACTTGGCGAGGAGCATGCCCTGCGCATCGTGCTCGAAGCCCTCAAGGGTCTCTCTGCGGCCCATGCCAAGGGGATCATCCATCGCGATCTCAAGCCGGCAAACATCCTTCTCTCCGCCTCCGGCGGCGCGAAACTCAGCGACTTCGGCCTTGCCCTCAGCACCGTGGCGATGCCCGTCGCCCAGCCTCATCTGCTCGCCACGCCCGATTACGTGGCTCCCGAAATGCTCGCGGGATTTCGCGGTGATGAACGGAGCGATATCTACAGTCTTGGAGGGTGCCTCTTCCATTCCATGACGGGAGTCGCTCCCTACGTCACGGAGGGGCTTTCCATTGAGGAACTTCGCCTCCTCAAGGCAAAGCCGGCCCGCTTCCCCGATGGCTCCGTGTCGCCCGAGGTGAGGCGGCTTGTCATCCGGATGCTTGATCCCGATCCCTCAAGGCGTTTCCGTTCACTCGCGGAGGTGGAGGTGGCGATCCTCGCCGCATTGGACCCGGGTGCCGGTTGGAGCGCTTCCGGCACGGGTCTCCTCAAGCGTCTGGGCACCTTACTGAAACCTCTCTTGGGAGGAAACGGGGGGTAACTGCCAATCACCCCCTTCGCAGGGAAGCTTGATTACCGATTCCCTTGGTGAAAACCTTTCATTCCGTGATCCTGAACCGGTTCCCCAATTTCCCCAAGCACGCAACTCCCGGCCTGACATGAGGCAGCTCAAATCCTACCTCCTGCTCACGGTGCCGATCCTTCTTGTGCTGGGTCTGCTCGGCCTCGCGGGCGCTTTCGAGGCCGCGGGGGCACCTTGGAGGAACCTGATCCGGGGCGCGGCACTTCCACTCACCGCCGCCTATGTGCCGATTGTTGCGACGCTCTTTCTCGCTCTTGGCATCGTCTGGGTCGCGCTTCGCGCCAGCCTGCGCGAGCTCTCGCTGATCTCGCTCTGCGCGGCGCTGCTCATGCTGGGGGCCTCCCTCGTTGCATCGCTTTACGGTTCGTACCTGAATCCCGCCTCCGGAATCGCCGCTCTGCTTCTCGGTTTCATTGCGATCGTGCTCTTCCGTCAAACGCAGTCCGGTTCGCGCGAGCCCGTCCTGAGGCGGCTCTTCGGACAGCGCCTCCGGCCGGAGATCTTCCGCCGCTTGGTTGACGGATCGATGCCCGTCGATTTTCCAGGTGAACTGCACGAGGCCTCGGTGCTCGTCTGCACCGTTCACAACCACGTCGAGCTCATGGAGGTGCTGCGTCCCGCGGATTACGTGGCCTTGATGAATCTCTACCTCCGTGCCGCCTCGGATTTCCTGGTCGATGTGGGAGGCTACCTCGACGAGTGCTCCGGCGAGAGCATCCGTGTTGTCTTTGGCGCGCCGATGCCCGCCGAAGGTGCTCCCAATCATGCCTCCAAGGCGGCGCGCGCAGCGGTCGACCTCGTCTCCCGGCTTGAGGAACTCAACCGCGAGTGCGACAGGCGCTGGCAGAAGCGCCTTGATTTCCGCATCGGCGTGAATTCCGGTTCCATGGTCGCGGCCGCCTTCGGCGGTGCGCTTGTCGGCCGCTATAGCGTCTCGGGCCCCGTTGTGGAATTTGCCCGTCATCTCTCCGCCGCATGCGCCCAGTACGGCTGCCGCATCCTCAGCGGGCCGCTCACCTACGAGATGGCCTCGGAGACCTTCGAGGGACGCCCGATCGATCTCCTGCAGAGGGCAGGTAGCCGGCGCCGCGTCGAGCTCTACGAGTTCCTGGCTCCCAAGAACACCCTCTCGCCCGAGAGGGAACGGAGCCGTGACCAGTTCTGGAAGGGAGTCATTCTCTTCCGTGAGCGCAAGTGGGAGGAGGCTATCAAGGCCTTCTCATCGGCCCGCATCCCCGGCATCCCCGACAGGGCGCTCGACCATTATCTGGAGCGTGTCGAACGCGCCCGCCGCGGCGAGGACGAGCCCACTCCCGAGCAGGCACTGCTCGCGGAGGCGGTCTGACTGAAAGGCAAAAGGAAAAAGGCTCAATGCAAAAACATTTCCTTCCGAGACGATAGGATTGCATCGGAAGGATCAGTTTTTTCATTTCTCATTCTTCATTTTTAATTTTCCCATGCCCCTCGACTACCCCGATTCTTTCCGCGAGCTGGTGCGGCAGTTCCGCCGGCTTCCCGGGATCGGGCCCCGCAGTGCCGAGCGCATCGCTCTCTGGATACTCCGTTCCCCGGACGCCAAGCCCGACCAGTTGGTCTCGGCCATCACCACGGCCCGCGAGACACTGAGGACCTGCCGTCTCTGCGGATTCTTCGCCGAGGCGGAGGAGTGCACCCTCTGCCGCGACGAGGCCCGCGCCGGACGCGAGCTCTGCATCGTCGAGACGGCCACCGACATCCTGCCGCTCGAGCGGACCGGTGTCTTCCGGGGCCGCTACCATGCGCTCGGAGGGAAACTTTCACCGCTTGACGGTATCGGTCCGGAGCAGCTTCGGATTGCCGAACTGATCGAACGCGTCGGTGAAGAGCGCCCCTCCGAGGTGATCCTGGCTCTCGGTGCCGACGTGGAGGGGGAGGCGACCTCCCATTATCTTGCCGAGATGCTGGCGCCGACGGGAGTCCATGTGACCCGTATCGCCCAGGGGCTTCCCGCCGGCGGAGGTGTGGAGCAGGCCGACCAGATCACCTTGCACCGCGCGCTGGCTAACCGGGGCTCCTACGGGAATCTCCCCGGCCAACGCTGAATGTGCCCGATGGGAGCAATCGCCATGCGGATTTTTCCACTGATAGCGTTCCTCTTCCTGCTTACGGGCCCAGTCTGGTCTCAAGCCTTTCGGTGGGACGAGTCCGCCGCTTTGGCCAGACCGGAGGAAGAGTTGGTGAACTCCATCGTCGCACGGTTGCTGCTCTCCCGTGAGGTGGCTTGGGCCAAGTTCTGCAATCATGCCAAGGTTCGTGATCTGGCCCGCGAGGCCAAAGTGTTGGCTGATCTCAAGCAAGAGGGGAGGAAGATCGGTTTGACTCCGGAGGAGGTTTCCCGCTTTTTCAAGCCCCAGATCGCGGCCTCCTGCCGGCTTCAGGAGGAGATGATCATGGGATGGGCAAGCGGTCTCCCCCGGCCCGCCACACCGCCGAAAGACCTGCAGGGTGAGATCCGCCCCCTGATCGACAAGTTGGATCGAACCCTCCTCCTTCAGTGGAAAGCTGTCTGTTCGAAGTCATTTGACCGGGCGGACTTTTACGCCGCGAGAGGGTTGATCGAGGGGCAGGGAATTTCCGCCGATGTGGCGAAAATCGCCGCGCAACCCTTGCTCCCGCATTCCCTACCCTAAGCAAGCGCAGCGGTTCCCTAAAATTCCATCTTTTGTCCGTTTTGACTTTTTAACCGTTCCCACTCCTTTAATCTCTCCAACCATGGCCACTCTCAAGATCGACCCATCACTCCATCAGGAGCGCAAGCCCGACTGGATCAAGGTCCGCCTGCCGTCGAACCCCGTTTTCTTCTCCACCAAGGCGATGATCTCCGATCTTCGTCTCCACACCGTCTGTGAAAGCGCCCAGTGCCCCAACCGTTGGGAGTGCTGGAGCGGCGGAACCGCCACCATGATGATCGCGGGCGACCGCTGCACCCGTGCCTGCGGTTTCTGCGCCGTCGATACGGCCAAGCCCTTCCCTCTCGAGCACGATGAGCCCCAGCGTGTTGCCGAGGCCGTGCGCCGCATGAAGCTCAAGCACGTCGTGATCACCGCCGTCGCGCGCGATGACATTCCCGATGGCGGCGCCGAGCACTTCGCACGCACCATTCAGGCGATCCGTGACATGGATGCCTCGATCATCATCGAGATCCTGACACCCGACTTCAACGGCAAGGACTCCTCCCTTCAGACCGTCGTCGATGCGGCACCCCATATCTTCAACCACAACCTCGAGACCGTCGAGCGCCTCACCCCGATGGTCCGCTCCCGTGCGAAGTACCGGCTCTCCCTCGATTTCCTCAAGCGCGCCCGCGATCTCGCCGAGTCCAAGGGCCAGAAGATGGTCACCAAGAGCGGCATCATGCTCGGTCTCGGTGAGACGGAGAACGAGATCTTCCAGGCTATGGATGATCTGCGTGAATCGAACGTCGGCGTGCTTACCATGGGGCAGTATCTCCGCCCCAGCCCCCAGCACCTCCCGGTGGTGGAATACATCACCCCCGAGACCTTCGATCTCTACGGGGAGATCGCCCGCAAGAAGGGATTCACCCATGTGGCGAGCGGTCCGCTGGTGAGAAGCTCGTACCATGCCTCGGATTTCAATCCCATCGAGTCGATGGGATTGTGAGTCTTGGGATAGAACTTGGGAATTTCCTCCTACCGTGGGTCATCCCCACAGCAGGTATGGAGATGAAAGTAAGTTTTTACAGGGATCCGTAACGGATGCTAAGCTACGGCCGGGCTAGCCAAGGGGATAAAAGGGGATGTTCACCACTGAGTCCTTGTTCCCGAGGACGATCCGAGGGCTGATCTTCAGGTTTAATAGTACAACAGGCATGGGCTATGCAACGCAAAGCCGGTTGCCTTTGGGATCATCTTTGCAAGCTCACTTGCAAGAGTGAGACCAAGGCCAACCGTGCCGAAGTTCTGCACGGCAGCAACTTCTGCCATGCCTTTCTTTCAATCTCCTTCATCCCCTTCATCCCTGTGCGTAAATCCTTTCTCTGCTAGGTGATTGCTAGCGCAGCCTCGGCCAAGAGGGCAAGAGGCCGGGAGACGGTATTCAGATTCGGCCAAAAAAACTGCTTGTCGGACCTCTTTGATTCATATACCGAACATATGTACGGCATATGAATCTGAGTCTGGGTCTAACTGAGCGACAGAGTGAAATCCTCTCATTCCTCCGCGAATGCGCGGAGGAGCGAGGGGCCGTGCCGTCGATCCGCGAAATCATGGCAAGGTTCGGTTTCACCTCGCCGGCCACCGTGGCCAGTCACCTGGATCTTCTGGAAAAGAAGGGGGTCATCCGCAGGGAGTCGGGCCGTTCGCGTAATATCATCCTGAAGGATTTCACCCCCCGCACCAAACTCCTGGAAGTTCCCCTCTACGGCATGATTCCGGCCGGCATTCCCGAAGGTCAGGAGCAGCAGTCCGACCGCTGCATCACGGTCGATCCCGAGTCGATCCGCCTTCCGCGCAATGCCCGGACATTCGCCCTGGAGGTGAGGGGAGATTCCATGATCGGTGCCGGTATCCTCGAGCGGGATGTCGTGATTCTGGAACACGCTGAACCAAGGAACCGGGACATCGTCGCGGCCCTGATCGACGGCGATGTCACTCTCAAGCGTTATCTGATCGAAAAGGGGATGCCCTTTCTCCGTGCCGAGAATCCCCTCTATCCCGATCTCATCCCCGCTCGGGAACTGGTGATCCAGGGAG
This sequence comes from Chthoniobacterales bacterium, assembly GCA_049282095.1. Classification (GTDB taxonomy): domain Bacteria; phylum Verrucomicrobiota; class Verrucomicrobiia; order Chthoniobacterales; family UBA6821; genus UBA6821. The sequence continues at coordinate 7,209 of JBAPTI010000029.1, read as the reverse complement.
TCTTCCGTGCCCTGATCCGCACCCATCTTCCGAACTGAACCCTTACTGAACCCTCACCATGCACTCCATGAAAACCACCACCAAGACAGCGATCCGATCCACCGACGAACTCTGGCAGTGGGCTGCCCTGAAAAGATCCTCCACCCATGCTTCGAGATCCACATCGAGGCAATACACCCGTGAATCCTCACAGATGGCCCGGGGAATCCTCTCCCGACTCTACGCCATCCTGCGCGAATCCTGCATCGCGCTGCGGTGATCTCAGGGAAGCGCTGAATATCAGCGGTTTCCCAACCTTTTTAACCCGAAAACTGAATTAGAGGCGTGAAGACCGAAGGGAGAAGTTAAAAGGTTAGAACGTTGAAGAGTTACAATGTGGCTGAGAGAAATGTCGATGACGGCACCTTACGGCCCAAATGTGTGGCTGCTTTCGCAATCAGAGTTTTCGGAGTTTTTTGACCCCTTTTAACCTTTTAACACTTCAACTTTTTAACCCGGTCGTCTTGCCCATCGGTTTTACGGCAGGCTCAGTTCGACTCGTCGGCTGGTTGATTTTCCTTGGGCTTTTCGGGAGATTCCGATTTGTCCTTCTCTCCTGATTTGTCGGTAGCCTTGGAGCCGTAGATTTCCTTGAGCACCTTGCCGATGAGTGGAGCGGCATGACTTCCTCCATGCACGGAGTTGTCGCCCGGTTCCCCCTCGTAGACCGCTGCGAATGCATACTGCGGATTCTCCGCAGGGACAAATCCCGCGAACCATGCCGCCGTGCGCTGTTTGTTCTGCGGTCCCCATTGGGCGGTTCCGGTCTTTCCCGCGACGTGGACACCCTTGGCCTGGGCCTGATGAGCCGTTCCCTGGCCATCCTCGGTGACGGCCACCAGCGCCTCGCGGAGGGTGGCCATGTCCTGTGGCTTGATCTGGAGATCATCGCGGATGCGGTCAGGGTAGGCGGCGAGGACTTTGTTGTCGATGCCCTGGATCTGTTTCACCAGCCGTGTCTGGTGGAACTCTCCGCCGGTCGCGATGACCCCGTAGGCCTGCGCCATCTGGAGCGGTGTGATCACGATGTCTCCCTGGCCGATGCTCATGTTGGCCACGTCACCCTTGAGGATCCTGCGCTTCTGGACCCTCATCATGTAGTCGTCGTTGGGAATGTTTCCCTGGGCCTCGGCCTTGAGCGGGATGCCGGTCCGCTTGCCGAGTCCCAGCCGGTTCGCCCAGAGGATGATGTCGGGTGCGCCGATTTTGAGGCCGACCTGGATGAACCAGGTGTTGCACGACTGGGTGAGCGCCTCGACGAAATTGAGCTTTCCGACATTATATTTCTTCCAGTTGTGGAAGGTGAAGTTGCCGATGTCGATCGCTTGTGGACCGCTGTAGGTGTCCTTCGCGGTGAGTTTCCCCGACTGGAATCCGGCCACGCCGACATAGGTCTTGAAGGTCGACCCCGGCGGATAGGCCGAGCGGAAGGCGCGCGGCAGAAGCGGGGTGGAGGGATCGTCGCTCACCTGCCTGTAGATCTGGGGATTGAGCACGGGGACGAAATGGTTGGGATTGAACTGCGGCCAGGAGGCCATGGCTTGGATCTCGCCCGTCCAGGGATCGATGACGACGATGGCTCCCTTCTTGCAGTTCTCCCGCAGGACTTTCTCGCAGATCCGCTGAAGGTTCTGGTCGATCGTGGTGATCACGGTATCGCCGGGAACGGGAGGCTGCACGATACGCTCGGAGGTTTTCCGGCCCTCAGCGTCGTAGGTGAGGTGGATGCTTCCGGGCTTCCCTTTGAGTTGGAAGTCGAAGGTCTGCTCGATGCCCTCCCTTCCCTGGCTCTCGGTGAAGATGAGGTCCTTGTTCTCAATGGGGCGCACTGAGAGAGGTGCCTCCTTGCCGGTGTACCCGATGATGTGTGAGGCAAGCTCTCCGTTGGGGTAAAAGCGGGCGTAGACCTGCTGCAGAATCAGGTGGCTGGTGAGCCCGCGCCGCGCCGCAGCAAGCTCCTCGGGGCGGAGATCCTCGATGAGGACGAGGGGAAGGAGTCCCCGGTTGCGATAGTGCGTCAGGATCGCCTGGTCGCTGACGGTGATTTCCCGTCCCAGGAATCCCTTCGCAAAGGTGATCTGTTGGCGCGCGAACGCGATGACCTTCGGATCCTTCCAGTCGAGCGGCGAGGGGAACTGGAGTGCGAGATTGTAGCTGAGTCTGCTCTGGGCGAAGGGATAGCCGTTTCGGTCGGTGATCTGGCCGCGCGGTGCGGGGATGCCGAGTTGGAATGTGCGCGCCTGTTTCTGGGTCTCCCAGGTCGGCTTAGGGTTCTCATCCACCGGCACATTGGTCCCCGCGGTCTGGGCGAGGCACAGTGGCATGAGGGGCACGGCCATTAGGAGGATGAGCAGGCGGGAGCGGGCGTTCATCGGGTGGCGGCGGAAGCCTTCGGTGCCGTGATGTGCGGCGGCTTCAGATAGAGTGGCTCGGGGGTCAGTGGCACGAGATAAGAGGGATCCTTCTTTTCGGCGAGTATTGCAAGCCGATGAGCACGGGGCGTGGCTATCGTCACCTCCATGGAGGCCTGAAGTCCGGAGTCCACGGGGTTGAGGAATTCCCCAAGAGGGCCGGCTGAAAGGATCGGGATGTCCTGTGTTGAAGCTTGGGCGAGGGCATCCCCCGGCAAAAGAAGCCTTGGTTCCTCGAGGAAATGTCCATTACTGATCCGGGCTATCCAGTAATGTCCGCCGCGGGCATCTCCCACGGCCCAGAATCCCGAGTCCGGGCCCGGCAGGGCGAGAGGCGAGGGGATGGCGTGGAGAGGGAGAGCGAGTGCGGTTGCGAATCCCCGCGCCGCCGCGATGCCTGCCCGAAGGCCGTTGTACGATCCGGGCCCGAGTCCCACGCAGAGGGCGTCCGGTTTACCGCATGCGTTGACGGCAGCTTCCAGTGCATGAAAGAGTGCCGAGGAATCGGATCGAGTGTGCGGGGTGTTCTCCTCGAAGAGGATCTTCGCGGCTCCGTCTTGGAAGGAGACCACGGCCACTGAGGCGACGGGCGAGGAAGAGTCGAGTGCGAGAATCCTCATCGGTGCTCCTCCGTCCATGTGATCAGACGCGATTCATCCGGTTGGGGCTCGATTCGGATCCGGAGTGTCCCCGGAGGAAGTAGCGAGGGAAACTTGTCACCCCATTCGATGAACATCACCCCCTCGCTGTAATATTCCTCAAGCGCCAGCGCCCGCACCTCCCCTTCGCTCTCCATGCGATACCAGTCGGAATGATGGATCCGCGATTCCCCCTCCCCATAGCTCTGCAGCAGCGTGAACGTGGGGCTGGTGACATCACCGGAGACTCCGAGTGCGGAGGCCACGGCTTTGACGAAATGGGTTTTGCCCGCCCCCAGCGGCCCCTCGAGGCTGACGACTCCCGACTTCTTCAGGAGCGGAAGAAGGTCGCGGGCAAGGGCCGCCGTCTCCCCGGTGGAGCGGACCACGCGTAGACCGCGTGGTCCGGGAGGCATTGTGGCGGGATTGTCGGTTGCCATGACCCCGGTATTTTAGTTGGGTTTTGTTGGCTAGCAATCCTCACCAGATTAATCCTTCATAATTCATCCCCCATCCTTCATCCTTTTCCCATGTCCAACCCTACCCAACTCCCCGCCTGGAAAGCCCTCGCCTCCAACCGCGATCAGATCGCCAAGACAACACTCAAGGATCTCTTCGCTGCCGACCCGAAGCGGGGCGAGCGCCTGACGGCCGAGGCGTGCGGCCTCTACCTCGACTACTCGAAGAACCGGGTCAACGACGAGACCCTCAAGGGCCTGCTCCAGCTTGCCAGGGAAGTCGGCCTCGAGGCGCACCGTGACAAGATGTTCGCCGGGGAGAAGATCAACATCACCGAGGACCGGGCGGTTCTCCATGTTGCACTCCGCGCCCCCAAGGGGGAGGTGATCAAGGTGGACGGTGTCGATGTCGTCCCTGAAGTTCACAAGGTGCTCGAGGCCATGGGAGCGTTTGCCGACCGCATTCGCAGCGGCGAGTGGAAGGGCCATACCGGCAAGCGAATCAAAAATGTCATCAACATCGGCATCGGCGGCTCCGACCTGGGTCCCGTCATGGCCTACGAGGCCCTCCGCCACTACAGCGATCGTTCGCTGACCTTCCGCTTCGTTTCCAATGTCGATGGCACCGATTTCGCCGAGGCCGTTCAGGACCTCGATCCCGCCGAGACACTCTTCATCGTCTCCTCCAAGACCTTCACCACCCTTGAGACCATGACCAACGCGCACACCGCGCGCGACTGGTCACTTGCGGGCTTCGGTGGCGACGTCAAGGCCGTCGCCAAGCACTTCGTGGCCGTCTCCACGAATGCCGCCAAGGTCTCCGAGTTCGGCATCGACACCGCCAACATGTTCGGTTTCTGGGATTGGGTCGGCGGACGCTATTCGATGGATTCGGCGATCGGTCTCTCGACCATGATCGCCATCGGACCGAAGAACTTCTCCGACCTCCTCGCCGGCTTCCATGCCATGGACGAGCACTTCCGCACCGCGCCGCTTGAGAAGAATCTCCCCGTGCTCATGGGCCTCCTCGCCGTCTGGTACAACGACTTCTTCGGGGCCCAGAGCATCGCGGTGCTGCCTTACGAGCAATATCTCAAGCGCTTCCCCGCCTATCTCCAGCAGCTCACCATGGAGAGCAACGGCAAGTCGGTCCGCCTCGACGGCACCCATGTCACCTTCGACACGGGCCCGATCTACTGGGGCGAGCCCGGCACCAACGGCCAGCACTCCTTCTACCAGCTCATCCATCAGGGAACCCGGCTCATCCCGTGTGACTTCATCGGCTTCAACAAGGCCCTCAACCAGCTGGGGCACCACCACAATTACCTCATCTCGAATATTTTCGCGCAGGCCGAGGCGCTTGCCTTCGGCAAAACTCCCGAGCAGGTGAAGGCCGAAGGAACTCCCGACTGGCTCACCCCGCACCGCGTCTTCGAGGGGAACCGCCCGTCGAACGTAATCATGGCCGACAAGCTCGATCCGCACACCCTCGGAACCCTTGTCGCCCTCTATGAGCACAGCGTCTTTACCCAGGGCGCCGTCTGGGGAATCAACTCCTTCGACCAGTGGGGCGTGGAGCTTGGCAAGCAGCTTGCCCAGCACATCATTCCCGAGTTGGAAGCGCCGACCGAGCCCGAACTCAAGCACGACAGCTCCACCAACGCCCTCATCCGCCGCTTCCGCGCCCGGAAGTAACCCGGATCATCTCCATGAAGATCGAGGTCCTTGCCAATGATGATGCCGTCGCCAAGGCGGCCGCCGGAGTCATCGCCGCCGCCGCCCGTGAGGCCGTCGCGGCACGTGGTACCTTCACCCTTGCCGTGAGCGGGGGGAAGACCCCCTGGGCCATGCTCAGGGATCTCGCGTCCGAGGAGGTTCCCTGGTCCCGCGTCCATGTCTTCCAGATCGACGAACGCATCGCACCCGATGGTGATCCCGACCGCAACCTGACCCATCTCCACGAGAGTCTCTTGGGGAACGCTCCCATTCCCAAGGAGAACATCCACGCCATGCCGGTGAATGCCGTGGATCCCGTCGAGGGGGCCGGGGAATACGAGAAGACGCTTCAGGAACTCTGCGGGAATCCACCTGTTCTGGACATGGCTCACCTCGGACTCGGTCCCGACGGCCACACGGCTTCGCTTGTTCCGAACGATCCCGTCCTCGAGGTTGCCGATCGTGACGTCGCCCTCACCGATCCGGTGAATCTGTATCAGAATCGCCGTCGGATGACCCTCACCTATCCCATGATCAACCGCTCGCGACGGATCATGTGGCTCGCCACGGGCGCCGCCAAGATCCCGATGATCGTCCGCCTCAAGGCCGCCGATCACTCCATCCCGGGAGGACGGATCGCCCAGGAAAACGCACTCCTGCTTACCGACACCGCCGCCGCTGCAGGATTATAGGCTCGTGAGAGTTGGCGAATAGCAGCGTTGCTGCTCGGTCGGCGTAGGAATTGTCTGCCGATGGCTTGCCCGACCGTTGCTTCGCATCCGTTACGGGTTCCCGATCAGGCATCCTTGCTCTGCTGAGCTTCGGACTTCTCGGCCTAAGCCTCAAATGACATCGCATCAGCGAGGCAAGCAAAGCCGCGTTCCCACGCGCCTTTTCTACGGCTCACGCTTGGGCGCCTGGCCCTTCATCCAATCTCACGACGCCTAGGTTCGTGAGAGTTGGAGGATAACGGTATCGATGGTCCTACTAGTTTAACCAATCGACCTTGCCGGTTTTAAGATCGTAGACCGCCTCTACCACCTGGACCTCTTTGGCTGTATCACCCAGATGCGCATCATGACGGATCTTATCCGCCACATGCCGGGCGTTGCAGTGAATGGAATTTTCAACCAGATCGCCCTGCATTTTCCTCGCTGATGCCACGGCCGGCTTGATCTGTCGGATGATGCTGTCGATGTGGGGAGGTGCCCCTCCGCCCTTCACGGTTGCCTCAACTGCGCCGCAATTTTCGTGGCCCATCACCACAATCAGACGAGCGCCCAAAACCTTGACGGCATATTCAATTGATCCAAGTTCGATGTCATCGACGATGTTGCCTGCGGTACGGACGACAAACAACCTGTTGATGTTCTTGTTGAAGATGATCTCGGGAGCGGTCCTCGAATCCGAACATCCCACGACGACAGCGATGGGTTGCTGTCCGGTTGTCGTTTTGGCCCTGACCTTTGCCGTTGCGTGACTGGAACTGACAGGATTGGCAACGTAGCTTGCATTGCCGGTTTTCAGTCGAACCAGCGCCTCACCGGCGCTCACGGCGGCAACGCTCCCGAAAGCCGGTGAGAAAAACAAGCCGGAGGCAATGATAGAGAGGGGGAGGGAGCTGATGATTGATTTCATTGGGTTATCTTTTTAGGGAAGCGCTGATTAAATCGCATAGAGGCCGTTGTGGAAAGAACTGGCCGCGGGCAAGGCGGTTTGGCGCGAGCATCCCCGCAGTGGGCTGTAAGCGCCAAGCCAACACAGTTGGCCCCCGTGCCACGCCACGAAGCCAAAGGCTTTGTGGCCTTTGGCTTGGATCTCCGCAACCCAAAGGGCTGAAGCCATTTGTCGATTTTTGTGGCGTTGCTCGCTCGGGCGAGACCGTTGCGGGTATCGCCCAGCGCTCGCGCCTTCAAAAATCAGCAAATGCTCTTCAGCGGCCTTCAT
>JBAPTI010000028.1:0-18276 GCA_049282095.1 Chthoniobacterales bacterium | reverse complement strand
CCGTTTCCCTCCATGGCAACAGCTCCGGCTACACGGGAAGTGTTTCCATCACCAATGGCATGATCCAGGCATTCGCCACCAATGCCCTTGGCAGCGGAACAGTCTCGCTCTCGGGAAGTTCTTCCTCGGCTCAAGGGGTTCTTGCATTGCAGACCAATCTGACCATCGGAGCGCTCAACTGGGGAAGCAACGGCGTGATCGCCCTGACTCCCGTCGCGATGACCCTCAATATCCTCGGGCTGTTTGAAAACGTCGCCGGTGGGGGAGGGGTCTTTGATTTCGGAAGTTTCTCGGCGACGGGAACCAACACGATCGTCACCTTCGGCACCAACTCCGGCTTCACCACTAACAGCTTCAGCGTCCGAGGCGGTGGACAGTGGGGATTTGAACTGAGCTCAACCAACCTCCGAGCCTTCTATCTCGGCGGTGGAAGCATCACCAACAATTCAAACGCAGCCATCACCAACAGCAGCACCAACTCGACCCTGACGGTCACCGGTGGAACCACGGTCATCGAGGTAGGTGTGACCAGCACCTCCACCAACTCGGTCAACGTGGCAGGTGGCAACCTGGTGACCCTAGGCAACATCGTCACTCCCGCCGTGAACGTGACTTCGGGAGCACTCGGTGTCGCCCAGGGAGCCAGCGTAACGGCCTCCAATTCGGTGACCGTGAGCGGTGACGACTCGGTGATCGTGAACAACGGGGAGATCACCACCCCGGTGTTGGGTCTCAATGACGGGGGAATGCTCATGGGATCCGGCCGCATCATCGGTGATGTGAGGGTCCAGGGTGGAACCGTCAGCCCCGGTAATTCCCCGGGGACGCTGACCGTCACCGGGAACTACTCGGTTTCCTCAGGTACACTCGCCATCGAGGTGGCCTCCCCCTCGAACTACGACCGGGTTGTCGTCTCGGGAGCAGCGACCCTTGGCGGCGCCCTCAACCTCATCCCCTACGACGGGTATGTGATGCAGTTCGGCGATAACTACACCTTCCTCACGGCTTCGGGCGGGATTTCGGGAAGCTTCTCGGCGACCAACACCCCCTCGGGAATCCGTGCAAGGCTCCTGCAGACGCAGACCACCCTGAGTGCCCTGATCGCGCCGACCAGCTACACCCAGGTGGCCGTCACCCAGAACCAGGTCAATGTGGCCCGAGCACTCGACAGCTTCATCCCCGCCACAAGCGGAGACAAGCTGACCGTTTCCACCGCACTCGATTCGCTCACCGTGTCGCAGTATTCGGCCGCCTTCGAGGCCATCCAGCCGACCCTCTACCAGTCGCTGAGCACCCTCGCCTTCAACAACGCGAATGCCCAGAACATGGAACTCGTCCAGCGTCTCTGGAACCAGCGCATCGCCGGAAGCGGATTCAGCATGAACGGATTCGCCGACAACACCCCCTTCCTCGAGGGGCAGGGTGACAACAAGAGCGTGATGGATCCCAGCAAGGATATCCTGCGCCCGGGTCCCGATAACAAGTGGGGGCTCTTCGTGGATGGGAACGGTATCTTTGCCCAGGCCAACAGCGGCAACATGCTTCCCAACTACAATGCGCAGGGAGGTGGTGTCACCACGGGCGTGACCTACCGCGTCAATCCGGTGATCTCGGTGGGAACCTATGTCGGCTACCAGGGAACCTATGCCAAGTACAACGCTGGCAGCAGCATGATCAACAACAGTGTCCGCTTCGGCGGCTTCGCCACCTATGGAAGGCAGGATGGCAGGGGATTCTTTGCCGACGCCATCCTGGGAGGAGGCTACAACAACTACCAGGTCACCAGGAACATCCAGTTCGGTTCCGTCAACCGCACGGCCAACAGCGCCCCGAGTGCCGGCGAACTCGATTCGATGCTGGCCACCGGCTACGACTTCAAGAAGGGCAAGTGGACCTTCGGACCGACCGCCAGCCTGCAATACACCTACTTCGGAGCCAACTCCTTCAGCGAAAACGGGGCTCAGTCGCTCAACCTCTCCAACTCGGGCTGGAACACCTCCAGCATGCTCTCCTCGCTGGGAACCCATGTTGCCTACACTTGGCAGCCCAAGAAGGATATCGTGGTGGTGCCTCAGGTGAATCTTTCCTGGCAGCACGAGTTCCTCCAGAGCCCCTACTCGATCAACAGTTCGCTGGGAGGAGCCTCCTTCGCCAACACCAGCAGCACCCCGATCAGGGACTTCCTCTACACGGGGGTCGGCTTCACCGTGGAGTACAAGAATAAGTGGAACACCGGCTTCTTCTACAATGCGGCGGCCGGCAACAACGACCTCCAGAGCCAGAACATCTTCTGGTCGGCTGGGGCCAAGTTCTGATCGGTCAACAACCCCGGAATCACAACCCGAAATCCGGATGCAATATCCCGGAATCATCCTGACCGCGTGCTGCCTTACCCTGGCGGCGTGCGGCAGGAAAATGCCGGAACAGCCATCCATCGAATGCATACCGGCAAAGGTCAGCGTCGGGGAGAAGCAGATCGAGACCGTGCTTCAGTGGAACCCGAGGACGGGCGAGGCTCGTCTTCTCAACGCTGCCCCGATGTGCGATCAATCGACCGGAAAGCAGGGAAGCATGATCGGTTGGGTGCCTGTCGTTGATCTCCAGCAGTCACTGAGGAATCTCCCAAACACGGTGATTCCCAGCCAAGCCGAGAAAGCTTCGGCAACACCCGTCCCGACCCCGCAACCGACCATCCAACCCGAAGCTCCCAAAAAGCCCCGGGGAAACAAGGGTGTTGCCCCGAGGGGTTGAAGGTTCATCCCGAGTTATGCGATAGGGGCCGGATTCCGGGAGCACGAAAAGGAGTTAAAAAAGTTAGCCGTAACGCAGGCCGTCAGGCCGAGGCCGGGCTTGCAAATTTGAAGCGTTAAAAACAAGGCTCCGGAAGGTGCCGCGTAAGATCCCGCGCATGCGGGACCCAAAGGGCGCCACCGCTTGCTGTGAGGCAAGTGGCGTCAAAGTGGATCAAAACAGCCCCTATCTGAATATTGAGATGGCGAATTCAGAGAACTCGTCGCAGCAGCACGGGACGAAGAGTCAAAACAAGGTTTCCAATTCAGTCCCTTCTAACCCTTTTAACGTTTTAACGTTTTAACCATCCAACGACTCACCATCCGGGTGAACCATCCACACCTATTGATGCGGCTCTATTCGAAAACCGGGATTAAAACGCCTAATCCTCTTTCTGCGTCTCTGCGCCTCAGCGGGAAAATTCTCATATCGACCCATTCAAATGAGCGAAGCTCCAAAATCAGGGGCAATATGACGGAATTGTAACAAGTCAGAAGGGTCTCTTTGGATTAGTATTTCGGATTCATGTCGGGGAAGCCTTCCATTCCAATTACAGAGCCAGTCGCCAATACGAAAGGTGAGGGGAACGTGATTTTTTCCGTGGCTGCTGATATGACGGACAAGGTTTTCACCGTGCGGCCTATGTTCCCGAAGCGTGAAACAGTGCCTTTGAACCAATCCACTACGGACAGCAAGGTGCCCATTTATTCCATCGATCCGTGATCCATCCGCTCTTGCCGGCAAGATATACAGTGATGATCTTGTTACCTGTCTTGGTTCTTTCACTAATCTTCTTTTTCTTAATGTTAGAAACATCCAAGGAAGAGCTCACCCCTTTTGCCAAAACGGAGACCACTCCTCCAGCAGTTCAACGCTTCAAATCTCAAGATCTACTTGGTCAAAACAACTTGGGTTACAAAACCCAAGATTTCTCATTTGGCAAAGTGATTGCTACGGAATCAAAAGCGTCTTCCCCCGCTTTGAACAATGGCGAATCCAAGAATATAAAAGAGCCGCCATTTTATAAAGCTGATCCCATGGCCATAGCAAACCTTAGTAGTGATCAGCGCGCCGCCTACAATGCAATATTGGAGGACTATCTGGAATTTTTCAAAGAGTGGTCTCAGAAATATCCGATGGATACTAACATGTGGGATAAAAAGATTAAGGAGTATGAAGATCAACTCGTGCTCATGTTGGGATCTTCGACCTACAATGCCTTGATTTATCGTTAGGCATTGCGAATGCGTTTTTTGATTCTTTTGGCATTGCAGATCACCAGTGGTCTTCGGTGCTTCGTAATTTTGACGAAATTGTAACAAGCGGAATTCCCTATCTCGGGTAGTCTCTTCATCTCTGATGGCTCTCTTCTGCAACAAATCCTTGTTTTGCTTCGTTTCCCCGGCATGACGGGTACCCAATTTTTGTGAAATCACCCCTTCATCCGGCCCTACGGCTCTTGGCACTGTTCCTGTCGGGGATTCTCTTTCTCTCCTCGGGGCCGGTGATGCTTGCCCAGAGTGCCCGGGCGGTGATGAGCCCTGCCGGAGGTGGTGCAGGTGGCGGACGCGCCTCTGCCTCCAATCTCCAGAATGCCGGTGCCGCAACTGCTGCACTGACCGCATCCAGGGCCCGTGAAGCCCTTCAGAAGAGCGATGCCGCCGCTGCGGCAATGAGGGCTCTTCAGTCGACAGCCAGGGCTGTCATGACGGGCTATGACGGCCTGCACCCCGAGGGGTTGCAACCGCATCCTGTTGCTCAATGGGTCGGCGCCAAGGCCCCTGTCTCCACGGTGGATGCCAATGGCAATCACCAAGTCGAAATCGTCCAGGAGAACCAGAATGCCTTCCTCTACTGGAACAGGTTCAATGTCGGTTCAAGGACCAGGCTCAACTTCAACCAGAGCAAGGGTGGGGCCGATGCAGGCAAGTGGATCGCCTTCAACAAGGTGATGGGAAGCGTCGCCCCCAGCGAGATCCACGGATCCATCACTGCCCAAGGTCAGGTCTATATCCTGAATCAAAACGGTATCATTTTCCACAACGGCTCCCAGGTAAACACCCGCGGGCTCGTTGCTTCCTCACTCCCGATCAACCCCTACTTCGCGGGTGATCCGCACGAGGGGATCGTGGGCCGTGGAGTGCTCAATAACGAAGACTACCAGTTCCTCTTCTCCGCGATGCCGCTGACCCGCTCTTCCTCGTATTCCGATCCGTGGACTCCTCTGGATTACACAGCTTATAAAACCGCATCGGACACACCGACGCCCCTCGGATCAGCTTCGCGGATCGGTGAAGTTGTTGTGCAGAAAGGGGCGGTCATCAAGACACCCGATTCGGCCACAAAGTCTGGAGGTCGTGTCATGCTGGTGGGTCCCAGTGTGAGGAACGAGGGAAATATCTCCACACCGGATGGACAGACGATCCTTGCAGCCGGCCTTCAGGTCGGGGTGCAGAATCACCCCGGGGAGGATCCCAGTCTGCGAGGTCTTGACGTCCATATCGGCAGGGTGGTCGATGCCAATGACGGATTGGCGGGAAGGAGCAGTTCCCATGACATGTCAGGCAATCTGGTGGGAAGGGTGGTGAACAACGGAATCATCGAGACCACGCGAGGGCATGTGGCGATGGCAGGCAGGGAAATCCGGCAGAACGGCCTGATCGAGAGCACAACCTCCGTCACACTGAACGGAAGGGTGGACCTCCTTGCGGCTTATAATGCGAGGGTTCCGGAAACATCAAGGGGACAATATCGATACTTCTTCGACCAAACCTTGCCCGGTGGAACAACAGGATCGGTTGATCTCGGGGAGGGGAGCGTGATCAGGATCCTTCCGGAGTTGAGCAGTGACGAACTTTTTGCCGGCACGAGGGTTTCTCTTTCCTCCATTGTCTCGATCATGGGGAACTCCATCAACGTTGGAGCCAATTCCTCCATTCTTGCCCCGGGGGCAAATCCGCCTCCCCGTGAGGTCTACTACGATATGACCAAGGCGGCCAGATTGATTGCAGCCAATCCCGAGCAGAATGCCGCCAGAATCTTGTCGGGCATCAATCTCGTTGCGGGGAACTGGCTAAATCCGACACCCCAAAATTATAGTATTTTCGGCGGGGCGCCTTCCGGTGGTAGGCCGGCCGGGTCGATTTCAATCGCCCATGGAGCCATCGTCAGCGCGGCGGGTACGACCGGCACCGAGGTGGACAGTAAACAGAACTTCCTGACTGTGGAACTTCGCGGAATGGAGTTGGCCAACAGCCCCCTCCAGCGCAACGGCAAGGTGCGCGGGGAGAAAATCACCCTAGATGGCCGTATCAACGGAACCATCAACGGAAGGAAGTGGATGGGGACGCCGCTGGGTGATGCCACGGCTTTTGCCGCCATTATTGAGCGATCCACAGGTGAGTTGACCGCCGCCGGCGGATCGATCCTCATGGACGCGGGGGAATCGGTTCGGCTTGATGCGGGATCCGTTCTGGATGTCTCGGGAGGCTGGATCAGGTACTCGGGCGGGGTGTTTTCCACCACGAAGTTACTCCACCAGGGGCAACTGGTTGATATTTCCAGGGCCATGCCTGACCGGGTTTACGACGGCATCTACAAGGGGGGCGGCACCGTCCAGAAATATGACAAGTGGGGAGTGACCAAAACATTTTCCATGAGCCCTCTGGATCCCTCAAAGGGGCGCCGGGAGAATTCTTATATCCAGGGAGCCGATGGCGGCAGGATCACGATCCAAGCCCCCTCCATGCTCCTCGACGGCACGCTTCGCGGAGAGGTGGTCGCCGGGCCGAGGCAGATCAGGGATCCAGACGGATTATCCCGCCTCCCTGCCGCCTCCTCGCTGGCCCTGAGGATACGATCCTTTGAATTTTTCGGCGAGGGGCTTCTTAACAAATCCCCCTATGCGCCCACACTCATTTTTACGCAGGGTAGCATCGCCTCAGGTCTCTTCGATCAGGGGCGAATTTCGCTTGATGCGTCGCTGTTCACTCCGACCCAGTTTGGCAATGTCGATGTGGATAACCACGACGGTAGGATTGAGATTCCCGAACAGGTTGCGCTGAATACTGCGCCGGGAGGCTCGGTCATCCTGAAGGGATCCGTGATCAATCTGGCGGGAGACATTGTCTCCCCCGGGGGTACGGTTGCGCTGGAAGCATACAACCTGACCTATGACGAGAAATTCGAGTATGATCGGGATATTGCCACCCTGCCGACCGCCGCCCACTTTCAGGGAAACAAGGGGAGGGGTGAAATCAATGTCGCCGCATCATCAACGATCGATGTTTCCGGCCGTCACGCCCTTCATCCTGACTTGATCAACAGGGCCCTGCCCGTCGTGACTGACGGTGGAAATATCAGCCTTGCCGGTTACTCGGTGCGGCTTGCGCAGGGCAGTCTTCTGGATGTTTCCGCAGGGAGTAATTTTCCCGGAATCATTTCGAGAATGGGAAATCCCGGATTCGAGCTGATGCATGGTCGGGCTGGATCCATCACGATCAGGGGCGGGGAGGATACGGAGGTTCAAACCTTCAGGGATGGAAGACTGCTGATCGGTTCGGTGATGAGAGGCTTCGCCGGGGCGGGAGGTGCGGCAGGTCGTCTGGTGATCAGCGCCCCCGCCATCCAGATCGGAGGAGCATCCTCCGACTCCCGCATTCTCCAACTTTCCCCTGATTTCTTCCATCAGGGGGGGTTCGCGGATTTCAACCTCAGCGGCATGGGATTTGCCGGATCCGATGGAACAGTCACCACGGAAATCCCCGGCATCAGGGTCGTCGGAGGAACCAAGATCGAGCCCATGGTCCGGAATCGTTTATTCACCCCCAACGGTGGATTCCGAGAGTTTCTGCAACCCGAGGGAATGAGGCCCGCCGTTTCACTGAGTCTCAAAGCCAGTGCACTCAATGATCCTGTCCAAGGCACATTTGTGGTTAGAGGGAGGGTGGTCTTGGAGAGTGGGGCGTCCATTCTTCTTGCTCCCCAACTTTCCCTTCCCTCATCCGTGGCCACAACCCCGACGGTCACGCCGGGGGCCCTCTCAATTCAAGGGAATCTCGTTGAACTGGGCGGTGATCTCCGGGTGCCCGGCGGATCGATCAAGGTATCCGCGGCCAGCCGTTATCCCGAGGATCCAGGTGTCATTCCAGCGCAACCCCAGGAAACTCTCACACTCTCGCCTGGTGCCGTGCTCTCTGCGGCCGGCACTTTCGTGAAAATTCCCGATCCCTTGGGCTATCGTCGAACCCTTGGTTCGGTCTTGCCTGGCGGAAGTGTTTCCCTGAGCGGAAACATGACTCTCCATGAAAATTCCCTGATCGATGCCTCCGGAGCCTCCGGAAGCCACTTCGTGAGGGCATTCCTCGATCGTGAGGCGACGGCATTGTCGGGAAGGGAGTCGCTCGGGTTGATGTCCGGGGGCAACAGACTCCCGACGCGTGTGGAGAGTTCCGGTGGATCGATCCAGCTTAATGGTGGTGAAATGCTGCTTGCCTTGGGGAATCTCCAGGGGAGGTCTGGTGGAGTCACGGCAACTGGAGGGACCCTGAGCGTGGGATCGCAGCGTTTTTACAAGAATACCGAGGTTCCCGATCCGGAGCGTGACGCCAACCTTCTGGTGAAGCAGTCGATTCCCGGCCTCTTGGCAGGGATCCAATCCGACAAGCAAAACGGAATTTGGAGAGGCGGTTATTTTGCGGCCGATTCAGCCGTGGCAGGAGGTTTCGACAACCTTGTTCTTGGCGGCAATGTGTACTTTTCCGATCCGGTCTCGATCAGCTTGCCCGGAAGTCTGAGGGTAGCCACCGGCGGGGTCTTGAGCAGTGACTCCCCGGTCTTTCTCAAGGCAACCCATGTCGCCTTGGGAAGGCCATTGTCGGGTGCCAAAGCCCGCAATGACCGCCAATTAACAATGCAAGCCTTCGAAGGTCCCACTCCGTTTTTGGGACCAAGCGGGGGGCCGGGATCCATCACGGTTGAGGCTCGTATCATTGATCTCGGCACCCTGCTGATGAGAAATGTCGGAAGCGCGGAGTTGAATGCCCGTGGCGGGATCATACGGGGTGACGGCATCCTCAATATTGCAGGCAATCTGACATTGCGGGCCGCACAGGTTTATCCCCTGACAGCTTCCTTCATGACCCTTGCTGCTTATGATCCGGCCGGTGGCAAGGGGAAGATCCTGGTGGAACAATCCGGAGGACCGCTCTCGCTACCCCTCTCCGCAACGGGAGTCTTGAGTCTGTATGCCTCCTCAATCGAGCAAAACGGCACGCTGATGGCGCCGTTTGGAACAATCAACCTCGGATGGGATGGCTCGGGAGCCTCGCCGAAGGATCCCGTGAGCGGGGCGGGATTCCTTTCCGGAGTCAATGTTCCCGTTACAGACCTCCTGGAACTCGGCGCATTATCATTCACTTCGGTCTCCGGCATCGATCCCATCACCGGCAAGGGTGTTTCCATTCCGTACGGCATCATCGTCAACGATACCCAGTGGATCGACCCGACCGGGGAAGACATTGCTGCCTCGGGTCTCTCCGCGGCGAATGGAAAGCCCGCCAAGGGGGTGAATCTTAACGCCACAGGGATCACGATGGCCGCCGGTTCCAGCATTGATCTTCGCGGTGGCGGGGACTTGATCGCTTATCAATGGAGCAAGGGCCTCAAGGGAACGGAGGATATCGCCAGGGCGGATGGAGGGAGATTTGCCATCATTCCCACGTTCGGATCCGACTATTATCCCATCTCCACCTTTGCCAACCTGAACAAGACCGGATCCGATCCCGGGTACACCTCCTCCTCACTCTCCATCGGTGATCGCATCACTCTGGCAGGAGGGGCGGGTCTCGAGGCGGGCACATACACGCTTCTGCCTGCGCGTTATGCCATGATGCCCGGTTCATTCCTCGTCACGCCAACCGGCAGGTCGCAGGAGAGTCACCCCTCCAGTGTGCTGCGTCCTGATGGAGTGGCCGTGGTCGCCGGCTACCGGTTCAATGCGCTCAACGCATCCCGCATGATCCCCACCATCAGCTCCCTTTTTGAAATCATCTCTCCCGGCGGGATTGCAGAGAGGGGAAACTATCAGCTCATGAAGGCCTCGGAGTTCCTCCCGAGTACCCAAGGCGCCGCTCCGGTACTTGATGCGGCCCCGCTGGTCATCAAGGCCACCGCTTCAATGAATCTTCTGGGTGGGGTCATGGGGCAGGGAGGCGCTGGTGGTCGGGGAGCCTTGATTGATGTGAGCAGTACCAAGTATTTTCTCATCAGCGGGACTTCCTCGCGTCAGGTGCCTGCCAACACGATCGCGATTGATGCTTCAGCACTCTCCTCATGGCGAGCTGGAAGCCTAGTTATCGGGGGGCTGCGAACGATTGGATCATCCGGACTCAGCCTGACCCCGAACACATCGCTCATCACCGTGGATAATGCGGGATCTCCCCTTTCTGGCCAGGAGATCATTCTGGCTTCCAAATCAGGCATAGATGTCAAAAAAGGGGCCTCCATTGTTTCGGAGGGTTCGGAAAAAGCCGCCGATATCGCTGTTGCCGGCAACGGAGCGTTTCTCCGGTTGAACGGTGACAAGGATGCCGCAACCACCCGGTCAGCATTTGATCCCTCTGTGGGCATACTCGGCCTCTCCATCGCGGAGGAAACAACCCTCCGTGCTGATTCCATGACGCTGAACTCTTCCGGGAGGGCCTCTATCAGTCCCGATGCGGTCCTGGATGGGGGGGACATCAAGATTGATGCGGGAAGGATCGCCCTCAACTTCGATACTTCCCTGACAAGCGGGGCTCTGAATCTGGGGGGTGGCCTGCTTGCCAAGCTCTCTCAAACAAAGAGCCTCTCGTTGACTAGTTACTCCGACATCCTCTTTCAAGGGCGGGGTGGTCTTGGGAGTGATTCTCTGGAATCGCTGACCCTCAGCGCAGGCACACTCGTGGGGGATGACAAGTCGGAGCTCACAGTTCGGGCGAGAAGCATTCTTCTTGAGAATGCCGCTGGGGCTGCAGATTCATCGGGTGGAAATCCCGTGGCAACCGGAGGCCGGCTTTCTGCCATCACCGACCTCCTGACCTTCGGAAATGGGGGGATGGGCATTTCGGGGTTCAAGGATGTCGAAATGACCGCAATCAGGGGTGTCTTGGGTGGCGGTAATGGCAACTTCTCCTTCGGCGGAGGGCTGAATCTGAGCACTCCCGTAATCTCAGGAAATAACGCAGCAAAGACATCCATCAGCACCAAGGGAAAACTCGATGTCGCCTACTCCGGAACCGTTGCAGGGATGACTCAGGATGCGCTGGCATCCTCGCTCACCCTGAAGGGTGAGACCGTCAAGGTGGCCGCCTCTCTTGTCTACAAGAGCGGAGCAATTTCCCTGATCTCCACCACCGGCGATCTTGAACTCGCTTCGCTCCTGGATGTGGGCGGGATGGGACGTCTCTTCTCCGATGTGACCCAGTTCACAGACGCAGGAACAATCTCTCTCAAATCCGGCAAGGAGATCATCCTCGCCGACGGAGCGAGCCTGAAACTCAGTGCTCAAGAAGGAGGGGGGTCGGCAGGCACGCTTTCCTTGATCGCCCCTGGCGGATCAATCATCCGCTCGGAACGCGCCACCATGGAGGCTCGAGCGGGTGAGAAGGGAGCTTCCGGAAGTCTGATCGCTGATCTGGGAACCCTTCCGGGAGGAGATCTTGCCCCCCTCGGCCAACTGCTGACACAGGCCGGGATCACCGGATCCCAGGATATCCGTATCCGCAATGGAAACATCATGGTCTCCGGAATCAAGGCTCACCAATTCACCCTGAGTGCTGATAAAGGGGATATCCTCGTGAATGGAACCATCGATGCCTCGGGAGAAACGGGCGGCCGGATCGAGCTCGAGGCATCCGGAAGCGTGCGTCTGGCCGAGAACGCACAACTCAACGCCAAGGGATTGCGTTATGATGCCGCAGGAAAAGGTGGCTCCATCTATCTAAGCTCAGGAGCTTCGATTGCAGGTGTCAGTGCGGGGGATGCACAGCTCAATCTTGCCCGGAATTCGAAGATTGAACTTGGTGTTGCAGAGCCGGTATCGAGACGGGATCAGTTCGGCGGGACGCTTCACCTAAGGACTCCTCAGTCCAGATTAGCTCAAGCAGTCATTGACTCCCAGATTACGGGCGCCTCCAGCATTGTGCTGGAGGGTTACACGATCTACCAACCGACTGCCGGCCTCATCAATCCGACCCTGCGCAACCAGATTCTTGCCGATGCCCAGGCATTCTTCGGATCGGCCGGAGGAGATGCAGCAGGGGTTACCACGATCAAATCGAGTCTTCTTGCGGGACTTGGAACGGCCAATGCACCCCTTTTCAATATCGCCCCCGGGGTAGAAATCATCAACCGATCTGGAAATCTGACACTAAGCAGTGACTGGGATTTGTCATCCTTCCGAGTGGGTGCCAACAGGGTGCCCGGATACCTCTCCATGAGGGCTTCCGGCGATGTGAACTTCCAAGCTGGCGGCCTGAGCGACGGGTTTTTAAATGCCGGCTATACGGCAAACCTGATGAACAATAACGGATTGCTTCCCCACAACTTCCAGTCGTGGTCCTATGAGATCACCGCGGGGGCCAATCTTGCTTCAGCCAACGCCTCCAAGACCTTGGAAGGATCAAGTGCCTCCGTCTGGATCGGCAAGCCCAGAACGGATAGGATCACCACCACCACGGCATCCGCCCTGTCTGGAAACTATCAGGTGCTGAGGACGGGAACCGGCGACATAGCCGTCAACGCCGCGGGAAATATCAGGCTCATGAACCAATTTGCCACGATCTATACGGCTGGCGCCATGGATCGGGATCAAACCCTGGGAGGCACCTTTGACAAGCCTCGGGCGCGAACTTCGCCTGATCAACTAATTGATCTCGGAGGATCGCAGCAAGGGCTCTATGTGCCTGATTATGCATATGGAGGTGGTAACATCACTCTCAGTGCAGGTGGTAACATTGAACGTCTCCAGTTAGATCCCGACAATTCCGCCAATTACCTCCCCGATTCCTCGCGTCAGTTGCCGCTCAATTGGTTGTCACGAAGGGGCGCTATAGGAGCTGATGGGGCTTGGATCTCAAGAAGCCATAACGGCATCAATGAAGTCTATTCGACCACATGGTGGATCAATTACCCAAGTTTCTTTGAGGGAATAGGCACGTTGGGAGGAGGTAATATCACCATGATAGCCGGGGATTCCGTGAGCAATGTCGATGCCGTGCTGCCGACCCAGGCCCGGTTAACCGGAAAAATCGGCACGGAGATCCTCTCGCCATCCGATCCGGAGGACCTGAATAAAATGGAATTGGTGGAGACGGGAGGCGGTGATCTTGTTGTCAAGACGGGACAGGATCTTGATGCAGGTGTCTATTATGTGGAGCGTGGAACAGGCGAGCTGAAGGTTGGGCGTAACATCATCTCGAATCCCACCCGCGATGTGCAGGGGGATTACCTTCAGTCGATCGTTGATGGGAATCCCTTGAACGGGGAAAAGGCTGCCTTGATTGCCGATACCTTTCTGCCTACATCGTTCTTATTGGGTAAAGGGGAGATCTCCGTCAGGGCTGCGGGTGATGCCCTCTTGGGGCCTGTTGGCAATCTCTTTCTTCAACCACCGGGGTTGAATAATGATCTGTTCTATAAAACGTATTTTTCAACCTATGGTGGGGACTCCTCGTTTTCAGCTGTTACTTTGGCAGGGGGGATGACCCTCAGAACAAAACTGCTGGAAGACCCCGCTTTTGCCACTTGGTTGGATAATAGTCGTCCCAAGCGGGCAGGTTTCACATCCTCTGGACACGACCGTGCAGGTGCCTACCAACCATGGATCCTGGTGGCGGAGGAGTCACCAT
Organism: Chthoniobacterales bacterium; assembly: GCA_049282095.1. Taxonomy (GTDB): domain Bacteria; phylum Verrucomicrobiota; class Verrucomicrobiia; order Chthoniobacterales; family UBA6821; genus UBA6821. The sequence continues at coordinate 4,597 of JBAPTI010000028.1, read as the reverse complement.
TGGACATGGTTGACCTTCCTGAGCTAAGCCTTGGATATCTGAGGTATCTTCCGCTTGTGGGATCGTTGCTGCCTCCCGATATGTCGCTGTCAGCACTGGGGGGGGATCTCCAGCTCCAGGGAAATATGACCATCGCCCCATCCCCGGTTGGAAATCTCTCCATGATGGCCGAGGGATCCATCAATGGAATTTCCCGGCAGATAGCAGGTCAAACCTGGACCGTGGCTGGAATCAATATCTCCGATGCCTCTCCGAACTCCATCCCGGGTGTCTTCCTGCCCAAGGCGCAGGATCTCATCAATAAATTCAGCAGCGACAGGAGTAGGACCATCTCCACATACCTTGCCCCCACGGCTGCGGCACTGACAGAAACCGCTTCCTATCTGGGAGTCTCCGGGGCATCCCTTGAGGGTAAGTTGGCGAGGCATGATCAGTCGCTCCTTCATCGAAACGATACAAAGCCGGTCCGCATCACCACGCGAACAGGAAGTCTCTCGGGGTTGGAGCTGTTTTCCCCGAAAAGGACCGAGATTGTGGTCGGTGGGGACCTGTTTGACGTATCGCTGGCAATCCAGAATCTTTCCCCGTCTGATGTGAGTCTCGTTGCTGCGGGGAGGGAGATGAGGCTCTACGACCAGAACAATCCCAATCTCAGGGCAGCGATCGAGGATCTTGTGAATCTGGATGTGAACGCACCACGTCCCCAACCGCGCAGCGGCGATATCCAGATCAGTGGCCCAGGAACACTGCAGGTACTCGCCGGTGGAAACATCAATCTTGGAACCGGCGATGCCGGCAGCGATGGGACGGGAGTGGGTATTTCAAGCATTGGAAATGCGCGGAATCCAGCCTTGCCGTTTGAGGGTGCCTCCATCATCACCATGGCCGGTGCTGCCATGCCCGGTTCGCTCGCTGATGCCGGTCTGGACGCAGGGGCCCTGATTACGAAGGTATCAGCCATGACGGATGCCAAGGCCTATTTCTCTGAGCTGAAGAAAGTAACCGTCGAGGGTGGTGACACGGCCCTTATAGCCAAAATCGACCAGATGACATCATTGCAGGATATGAGCCAATCCTCGCAATTTACAGAAGATGATAAAGCCAGGCTTGCGCTCTCGCTCTTCTATATCGTGCTTCGTGAGGCCGGTAGGGACTATAACGATGAGTCAGCACCCACATATAGGAGTTATCGGAACGGAATCGATGCCATCGCTGCTCTCCTGACATCGAAAAATCAAGGTGATGTCATCATGAATTCCCGTAACTTCAGAACCAAGAGCGACGGGGCCATCAGTATTCTCGCTCCGGGAGGCGGTGTGTCGCTGGCGTCCTATGATGTCAATGGAGCAGCGGCAGAGGGGGATGCAAAACTCACCGCGCCGCCGGGTATCGTCACCGAGGCGGGTGGAAGCATCAATATCTTCACCAAGGAGAGCGTCAGCCTCGGTATCGGCCGTATCTTCACCCTCCGCGGCGGAGACATCATGATCTGGTCCGATCAGGGGGATATCGCCGCGGGGGCCTCGGCAAAAACCGTGGCAACTGCACCGCCAACCCGGGTACTGATCGATCCTCAGAGTGGTGCTGTTGAAACCGATCTCGCTGGTCTTGCCACGGGTGGTGGTATCGGCGTTTTGGCGACAGTGAAGGGCGTGCCACCTGGCAATGTCGATCTGATCGCGCCGACAGGAGTTATCGATGCGGGTGATGCAGGCATCCGTTCGACCGGAAATCTGAACCTCGCCGCCACGCGGGTACTCAATGCCAACAACATCTCCGCCGGAGGCACCACATCAGGGGCTCCCCCGGCTCCGCCTCCACCTGCCGCACCGAATGTGAGCGGTGCCACGGCGGCCTCGGCCGCCTCGGCCGGAAACAATGCCTCGGCACAGGCAGCGACGAAGCCTCCTTCGGATCAACCGAAGGATGAGGCCCCCTCGGTCATCTCGGTCGAGGTGCTTGGCTACGGCGGAGGAGATGCTCCGGTCGAGGAGGAATCGAAAAAATCAGCGGGTGGAGCCTCCATGTCACCGCCGCAGGCATCTCTGTAAACCGTTGATTAACCCAGATTTTGCGATAGGGTGACGGCGACAGGTCTAGATGGTTCACCCGGATGGTGAGTCTTCGGATGGTTAAAACCGTTGAAGGGTTGAAACGTTACAACGTGCTGACTCCAGGCACTCATTCCACTCTCCGAGCCGAGTCATGATCAGCAAACTTCTTGATGGTGCCTTCTCGAATTCAGGTTCAGGGATTTCCGGATCCACCTTGTAACCTTGTAACGTTTCTAACCATTTCAACTCCCCTTTCCGGGACCTTCGGGTTCCTAATGCAACTTTTGGGTTTATTGGGCTTCCCGCCTCTAATGCAATTTTTGGGATTAATCAACGGTAGTGAAAAGTTGAAAGTTGAAGGTAAAAGGTTGGGACGGAGAAGGATTGGTAATCAGGAATAAGGGAGGATTTGAACCACCAAAGGGCAATACAAGTGACGTCAATTCAACAATCAACAATCTGCGGCCCTCGACGCTCGACTGTCGACGCTCGACGCTCGACTTCCCCTTCGGCCCTTCGCCGGCACTTGGGGTCAGAAAATTCAGTCCTCTTCTCATGGACTTAATTTGACAAAACATTCCTTGTGAATCATTCTTGATTCACCATGAAAAATGCAACCGTCCGGGATCTCCGTGTCACTTTTCCCAAGGTGGAGAAATGGTTGAAGGCCGGTGAATCCGTGCGGATCACGAAACGCAACAGGGTCGTGGGCCTGCTTGTGCCGCCCGAACGGAAAGAGGGAGTAAAGATGCCCGACTTTGAATCCCGAATGGAGTGTTTGTTTCCCTCCAGATTCAAAGGAGGCGACGCGATGATTCAGCGATTGATCGAGGAGAGGGATTAGGGGGAATGATCTACTGTGACACGTCGTTCTTGGTGGCGCTTTCCATTCGAGGGGAACTCTTCACCCCGACGGCTGTCAGATTAGCCTCCTCGTTCCAAGACCCGATCCCCCTGGTGGCAATTGCTGAGATTGAGTGGAAGACGAGAATCCATCGCGGATTGGGCGATCACTCACTGACGGCCGCCCAACATGCGGCACTGCTGCGTCAGATAGAGCAGGATGTGGCGGACGGGGTGCTGGTCAGAAGGAGTCTTTCTTCCGTTGATCATCTGGAACGATCCCTCAAACTCTCCGCGCGTCATGCCGCTCGAATTCCCGTGAGGTCTCTGGACATCCTTCATGTGGCCGCAGCCCAATTGCTCGGATGTAAAAAGTTCGCTTCATTCGACAAAAGGCAAAGGGAATTGGCCGCTGCGGAGAAAATCCCGCTCTTACCGATCCGGTTGCCCTGATGTTTACGGTTACACAGAAACACCCGTCGCAAAGAGAGGTTGAAACCACGATTCTCTACGATGGATTCAGCGTAGCCTGCACAGCAATCTGGAGGGTTCGGATCGCGGGAGCGATCGAAGAAATGAGGGATCCAAGAGGAGGGGGCAGCAATCAGAACCAAGCTGCTTTGTAGCGGCGCGGTAGATCACGCGAACGCGTGACCCGCAGGGCGCCACAGCTTGACGGGAGGCAAGTGGCGTCAAATCAGCAATCAGCAATCAGCAATTTGCGTTCCTCGATGCTCGACGCTCGCTAGCTTGACATAATTGTAGGAATTCCTACATTAAAAGTATGAATGCAGTCCTCTCTGAGAAAGGTCAGGTCACCATCCCCAAGGCGATTAGAGATGATTTGGGACTCACTGCGGGTGTGGTCCTTGATTTTCAGGAAGACCACGGGGTGATCATTGTTCGTAAGATTGTGGATGAAAATCCCATCTCGGCGTGGCGAGGGAGGGGGCAGTTGCCAGGGAAGTTATCTGTCATGGATTACCTTAACGCGGCCCGGGGATCATGAAAACAGCGCTCGATTCCAGCGTCATCCTCGACGTGGTGACCAATGATCCTCAGTGGGCCGATGCCTCGGAGCGGGCTATCAAGGAGGCCTACTCCCTCGGCCAGTTGGTCGTGTGCGAGTGCGTGATTGCTGAGATCACGCCTGCCTTCGCACTAGGTGATCTGGAGACATTCCTACTCGAATGGAAAATTCGACATATCCCTTCCACTTTGGAAAGTGCCGCCGCCGCGGGTGAAATGTACCGCTCCTATCTCCTCCGGGGAGTAGCTGCCAAAAGAGTGATTCCCGATTTCTTGATCGGCTCTCATGCCATGCACCATGCCGACCGCCTCCTGGCACGGGATCGGGGCTATTACAGGGATTACTTCACCAGCCTGAAAGTCATCGAACCAGCTTAGTTGAGGATTTGAACCGCCAAGGGCAATCCAGGTATCAGGTATCAGGTATCAGGTTGGCTTGCCCGGCCGTTGCTTCGCAGCCGTTGCGGCAGGTTTCAGGCATCAGCAATCAGCAATCTTCCCAACAGTCTTCGGCCTTCAGTCTTCAGCCTAAGGAAGCGCTGATTAAATCCCCAAGGTAATCCTCCGGCTTTGCCGGAGGACTCCCGAAGTTTGACAGCTCCGGGAGTCGCTCCCAGTCTCCGAGACGTGAACCGCTCAAAGTTTACGAAAGGAGACAGAGATGAAAGTAT
>JBAPTI010000027.1:0-86574 GCA_049282095.1 Chthoniobacterales bacterium | reverse complement strand
TTCCATTGGTCTATTAGATGAGCACTTTTTGTAACCTTTTCTCGTTCAATGAAACCTATATCTCTCTTCATTCTTCGAATATAATAAATTGGCACATCGCCTGGACGCTCAACTTCATGAAAACCATCAAAGTTCGATGTCCAGCCAAACTCTTTATCTCTAGCCAATATCGTGTTGATAGATGGCTCCTGGTGTTTAAGGATTTTGTTCAGTATAGATACGGCCCTCTCATCACGAACGAAAACATCAAATTCACTAAGATTGCGTTTTGATGGCCCGATAACTTCTCCCCCACGTACAGACGTTACATTGCAATCGCCATTGTGCGCGGCATCCCAAAGGAAGTAGCAAACTCCTGCTTTAACTTCAACACCCGGGAAAACGTCATTAGCTGCAGGGTAATCAATTAAATCCCTTATCCTCCTATCATTTAGCATTGCCTGACGAAAATCGCTTAACCCAAGTCCTGAAGCCATCCAGCGGGATGGTATAACCATCGTTAGGAAGCGAGGCTGAAGCATTTTTGCCTGCTCCACAAAACGCTGATAGATAGGAACATCTCGTGTGCCTCCATCACTCGCAAGCTGATAAGGCGGATTTCCAATAATGACGTCGAATTGCATATTTTCTCCAAATAAATCGGCTAGGCGTGTATTAATGTTTTCGGTGTGAATGAATGCGTAAGCGTGGGATTCTAAACCCTTGCCACGGTCGAAAACTGAGCGGCCTGCCCCGCAGAATCTGCACTTGTCCCCAGTCCAGGAGTGTTCAGTTCGCTGAAACCAGATATTTCCCACATCTGTTTCAAAACCTTGAACAACCGAGTGTTTGCCCTTTCCGTGTTTCGAGCAATAGACGCTTCTGCGGGCCAGAAAGCTTGTCAGCTGCGTAATCCCAATTCCAAAGACTTGTTGTGTTAGGATATGGTTTACCCGTTCTTGCAAATCAGGAATTTCAGAGGCAAGTCCTTGAATAAGTCGGGTGGCTATTTCCCGTAGAAAGACTCCAGACTTGGTGCAAGGGTCAAGAAATCGGACTGTTTTATCTGCCCAGATGTTCGCTCCTCCGTTACTCGATGCCCATGCTTCCGTGAGGCTGTCCAGCATCCGGTTTGCAAACTCGGGAGGTGTAAAGACCTCGTCGTTCGAGAGGTTAGCAATACAGGTCAGCACGTCCGGGTTGCGCCCCCTGAGAGTGAAGCTGGCTTGAGGGCTCATTGGGGCACGGCTTTCAGGGTGGAGGCAAGTTCACTCACTGTCGTTGGTGAGTGCGACTTAGTCGGAGTGAAAATCTCGTGCTTTCCAAGGGATGCAAAAAGAGAGCCTTCGGCACTGAATGCTGAGGACTGGGTTAGAGCATCAAAGCGAAAGTCACGCCGCTGGAACTTGCCTTTTCCGACATATCCCCACTCAGCAAATGTGATGGGCTTCTCCTCCCTCCCCTCCTTGCTGAGCATCGTCAGAGCATCGCCATGGACGATGTTTTGGGAAAGGACGTAGCCAGCGGCTCGATACAAGTCATCAGCCGGGTTAAGGGAAAGATACTCAGCGAAGATTTCCAAGAGATTGGCCCGGCACTCCTCAATGTTGTCAGGGAGGAGCTCAATGCCATACAGGCACATCAGCCCAAGCAAGGCGTAGTGGCTACGCTCAAACTCCGACTTTCCATACTTCAACTCAACGGCCGCGAGTTTCCTTTTAAGAATCTGGACGAGGAAGTTTCCACTGCCACACGCTGGCTCCAGAAATCGGGAGTCAATCCGTTCGGTTTCACTCTTCACCAGGTCAAGCATCGCCTCGACCATCCACTTGGGGGTAAAGACCTCCCCATGGTCAGCCACCCGCTGCTTAGAAGTGATTAGAGACTCGGTCATGGTAGGAGATATTCGTTCTGTCTATCGGAATGCCCTACAAGAGGCGAGGAATGAGATGAGGCAGAGAATTAGGCCAGGATGCCATGGGCCGAAAATCCGGTTCCGCAGATATAAGCACCTCTTTTTCAGGATCTTTCAGAAATCCCAACTTCATCAGGATGGCTATCATGACCGCCAGCGCTACGACCAATAGAACCAGCCGACCAATGGTGCGAAGCAATGGATACCTCACACGCCGCTGGTTGGGGCGGTGGATCCTGCTGAAGTTGATCTGAAGCGTTTTAGCAGGCATGGTCTCGGAAATAGTGTGCAGGTAGGGTCGTGATTACAGAGGGCCGACATCACCGATGTAGTGCTGTCTTGATCTGGTGCTACGGATGGCAATGCAGTTGCCGGCCTGGGCATGCCGTGCAACCTCCTCCATAGATCGGCAGAGGTGGACGTCCTTTTGACAGGTCTCGCAGAAGCGGATGGCTGACTTATCGGTCTTCTTGAGGTTCTCCCAGAGCTTCGGACACTGGAAACGGAATTCAACTGGGCAGTTGGCGATGGGGGTCATGATGACTGGGGGTTGGGAGTTAGGGGGAGAGTTAAAAGGTTGAGGCGTTAGAACTGTTAAAAAGTAGGAGCTGAAGGCATAGGGGGAATAAGTCGGTAAGTGGGAGATGGAGTCATTGGATCACCAATCGAGCCACGGCTTGCTGGCCCTAACGTTGGCAGTTCCGTTGGCTGGCAGGAGGATTCCCCGTGGGGACGATGAACGTGGTGTCACCTACCTTTTGGATGTAGGTAGCGCCTCGATCCTGGAAGATGACCCCGCTCCCCTTGCCGTCTCCGATCACGAAGGCGTTCCGGCCATTGTCACTAATGACCGATGGCCCTCCATCTTTCCCGCCTACAATCATGGCTGCCCCGACCGCTGCCAAGGGATCAGAGTCGCAGTTCTGGGCTGAACAATTCATTGCAACCGCGAGGATGGCGATGGTGGATAGAGTAGTGGTTTTGGCCGTCATTGCCAGACAGGAACCTCCGATGAGGATTCGTGCGAATGACCCGCGCATTAAGGTAAGAAGGGACGTAGTGATAGAGTTGGTGGTTTTCATAGGCCATCGAACCTAACAGGCCACAACGACAGGGAGTGTCCTACCCCCGAAAAAGGTTTCCCCCACAAAAGACCACCCCTTACCGTGCCTCCATGCCAAAGAAACGCGACGGCGTCATGACGGTCCGGATCTCCTCAGAGGATAAGGAGCAACTTCTCAAGATTGCCGATCTGGCAGACCTGACCTTGAGCGATGTGGTCGTCAGGGCGACCAGAGACTACGTTCGGGCCAACCCTCTGAAAGGTAAGAAGGCGAAGCGCTAAAAGTTGGACCCCAGCAGAAGGGAGCTACTTCTGCAAGCGGTAATGGTCCTTCCCTAAGCGGTATCATTAACCACGTCGGAAACCATTGAAGCAGTCGTGGCGACGCAGGGAATTTCGTCAGGATCCGATTGACGTTTTCTAGGTAGTATAAGTTCCCTCTTCCTTGACCCCGTTGGGATGGAATCGCTTCACGAAGTAGTTGAAGAGTTCCCCGTCAGGATCCTGGACGGTTTCCTTGTGGGATTGAAAAACGAGCGTGGTGGTGCGTAACCCGTCTGCCATCTCTTTATGGGAAACGGCTTCAACCTGTTTTGGCTTGAAGATGAACCCGTTGAACATGATGTGGTCAGAGATGTTGAGAGGGGTTTCTCCGAAGGGTCTGTTGGGGCTTGTGATGGGCATAGGTGTGGTGGTGTTGGGTGTAGTGTTGGTGTTCTAGGAGATAGGTTCGTTTGAGCTTCGTCAGAAGCTGCTGCATCTGCCGAAGGGTGCGGGTCTGAGCAGTCGCTCCGAGCTTCTCCCCGGCCCGGAGTAAGGGACTCTTTTTGACCCCAAAGAGGCGCTGTGCGCTTCTGGCAGCACGAAGGATTGCTTGCTGTTTCTTCTTCTCGGCGATGGCCGCTTCCAATCGAAGAATCGCTTCGTAGGATTGCTGCAAATGATTCGCCGCCTCGTGGGCTGAATCCTGAAAAGCGATCCGCTGTTCGGTCGAAAGTCGCGGCGCAATCGTGAACTTTTCTTGATCGAGGCGCGCCGAAAGGGACTGCTCCATCTTCTGCGGATTGGAGAGAAACTCCGCTCGGAGTCGGTTCTCCCGCTCGAACCATTCCCTCATAAAAACCATCTGGTTTTTGTGCTTACCCGGATGCCGGGACATGCTGCATCCGACGTAGCGCCCCTTCGCGCTTCGGGGGCAAAGGGCGACATGAACATGGAGGTTATCCGTGTCGTGATGGAGCCCGTAGGCATAGCCAACCGAGTCACCCCGATGAAACTTTTCGGCGAAGCGTTCCATCACCTTTTTGACACTAGAAATGACTATCTGATCGGGGCTGATCCCGGCCTTCACGAGAGCATCGTGCTGCTCAGTCGACATCGAAAAAACGAGCCGATGAGCTACGACAGGCTGCTTCGCCTGAGAGCCAAAACGATTCAGATGATGCCTCCAGACATCGGTGATTCTCCTCTTCCTTTCCTCGTTAGAAAGCTTGCTGGGAGCGGTGCTTGTCCCATCGAGATTGCGTCGAATCGCATGATGCAAAAAGCCCCCGGCATGAACCTGACCGAGTGATTCTTTGGAGGCGTAATCCGTAAATCCCTTCAGTTTTTTCCCGACTTCTTCATCCAACTTCTTGGCAGCACGGAGGGATGATTTTCGTCCGGAACTCTCGTCCAGATATTCCAGATCGAGCCTCCCTCGGGCCGTCGATTTGTGCGCGAAAATGAGGCCGTTCTTCACGAAAGTTCCTCCAGAAATGCAACCGCCTGATCGAGCTTGGTCTCGATCCTTTCCAGCGCAGCGGGATCGATTTTGCTGTCGAGTTCCGCAGCGTAAATCAGCGCTTCGAGTGTCTCGACTTTGGTGCGAAAACCACGCGCCTCGTGCAACCGATGGAACCGCTCATACGCCTCGCCCGAGAGCAGAAACTCCATGCGCCGTGTGTTGGGCTTTTGATGATGCGGCATCGCGTTTTAAGAGCGGAGTTGGTCGAGTTCCCTTGGGCTCGGCTAACGGATTCAGGGAAATCTCTGGAGCGTGCCTGACACGCGGAAGAGGCAGCGGGGAGAAAGCGCCAGCGACCCCGCCAGCACTTTCCGGGAGAAAGTGCTATCCTGTTGGTTGTTTGGCCCGGGTGAACAAACACCACGATCCAGCATCCAGAGGTCTGGAATGGGTCTCGGTAATGGGGTCCAAGGAGGTTGTCCCGAGTAGATCGAGCAGGTGGGTGAGCCGATTGCAGGGAAGCGGAGGGGATGTGGCCGATTAGCTGCAATGGGCGAAGGGGCAGAGGATCGTCTGGCGGGGTGAGCTGATGGGGTGGAGGAAGCAGGAACAAGCGGGGCCGACCCAGAGCCCCCAGTGACGTCCGCAAAGCGGGCGACGACACCCCTTGAGCGGAGGAAAACTGCAGGTGCGAAAAGACTCTTAGAGGAGAGCTTCGGAGAGGCCTGAGCAAGGGATCGGCGTAATTCCATTCATCCGATTATTTCATGAAAAAAGGTGCTTGGTGCTCCCAACTGGGAGCACCGTGCCTCTGTAAAAATGATTTATTGGGTGTCCATGATACTCGATCGACCCCACCAACCCGATGATCTGGCCAAAGTAAAAACCTGGCTGGAGAAGCCGGAGCAGGCCGAGATCCTCGGCTATCTCCGGGAGATGATCCGACCGACGCTACGTCCTGAGCTGCATGAGGAATTCATCCTCAAGAAAGCCCGACGATTCCTTCGCTCCACGGGCTTTCAACTTCCCGAAGAGCGATGAGTGAAGAACACAATCTCGCCGAGGGACGTAAGCGTCCCCGCAACACGGGTGAAGCCCTGCTCTTGCTGAAGTCTCTCGTCGGCCCCAAAGGGGATCCCCCGGGGGCTCATCCGAAATCGGAATTCATCAACACCAAGACCGCTGCCCAGTGGCTCGGTATCCCCGAACGATCAATGCAGCAGTACGTCCAGATGGGACTCCTCCCGAGCTACAAGCTCGGCAAGCACCGACTCTTCCGTAAAAACGAATTACTAGAGGCACTGGGTGCCACTCGCAGGGCTACCCGTGCGGAGATTCTGAGGTGAGCGAGGAGGAGGGGACAGATGCTTCCTAAGCGGATTTCTGGTTCTCAGGAATGTTTAACTATGGCTGCTTTTATGGTAACCGCCCAAGCTGGGAGCCGCCAGCAAGGCTGTTTTGCAAAGCACTTGGTGAGACTGCTTATCATAATTAATATCCACCAATACCCATAACAGGTGCATAATCCTGATCTGTATCTCGATTACAGATTGGACAACGCCTCGTTCCATCTGGCTTAAGGAGTGCTATCTGGGGCGGAAACGTGCACTGACAGAGGTTGTAATCAAACTCTTTTGCTGCCTGTGTTCCTGCAAGACTCAATTGCTGTTCTGCCTGTGCCAGTGCTACTTCTGCGGCCTTCCGTTTTGGGGAATCAGCAGCTAAATCATTGGCATCTTTCGCCATGCCTATAGCGTTTCGAAGCAGGCCTATTGCCGCTGTAAATGTAGATAAATCCATGATGTTTTTCTGAATTTAGATTTAACTTTATTTCTCTTGAAAGTTCCAAGGTAATTTTCCGGTTAATAATTTAACGTGATCCGCTATTGCGTCAGCTGAGTAGTGGCACAATCTAACTGTAAACATTAGTCGATTGATAAAAGTCGGGTAATTTACTTTCGGAGCATCTAAAGAACCATGGGCTATACCACCCCTAAGCTTTATTAGCTTAGCAAGGCGATCTTTCGCTTTTGCTGGAGTCATCTTTTGCCACTTCCAGCAATTTGATATGCCTTTTAAGCCTAAAGTCCGAAAAACTAACGCGTCGGTATTATTTGCGTTTGGCGTATGAAAACTCTCTATAGTTTTTTTTCTGGATTGCCTCAATTCGTTTTTCCACGATGAGTTTGAAATTTTCCATATTTCTCTCTTGTCTTTCGCATTAATTAACTCTTCCGAAATTGGAAGAAGGACATCGTATCCAAAAGCAATTGGATTATCGATGTGGTTAAGCAGAAACTCCTGGGCTTCGTCTACTAAATCTTCGATGTACGTCTCCCACATCGACACCTCGTAAAGAACTAAATAATTGCATAATAACTGTTTTTTTCGGTTTGGCGAATAGATGTGTTGACCTCGAAGATCATCGAATATATTTGCTATAAGTTCACCGTCTTTGACACGTCGCAAACGGTGCTTTTCCGCAAGTGGTGGGGGCATATTTTCAGTATTTCCAATGTCGAGCTTAACCAACAGATATTCGTTAACTTCAGCTCATTGTTCGCAATTACTCCATTAGCCGAAACCAGTCTCGAACAGTTAGTTGTAGTCGGACGACTTCATCTGGCGCAAGTGGACAGCAGTGAGCAATAGGTCCGCGTAATACATTCAAACTATTCATAATCTTGGTAAATGCCTTCTCGCTTGAAAAGATCGATCCGAAATCCACCCAATTTTTTCGCACTATCTCACCAAGCTCACCAAATGTAGTGTAATCAATCTCATCTTCTGATCGCTGGCTCACTCCTGAATCGATTTCGCGTTGTAGATTTTGCTGTACGTTTTGCTGCACAGTCTGGGGCACGTGTGTAGTCCACCACTTCTCTCCGTGCGCACTTTCGAGTGTTTCAGCTATCAGACTTCTGATGCTTTTCTCAAGGCAGTAAAAAAGCTCGTAATGTCGACCCATGGCAGCTGCCTCAACGCGTAAGTCATGTGTAAATTGCGGATAATAATCTTCGTCCTTGTCGTCCTCTGGCTCGCGTTCAAGATCTAGCTTTAGTTCTTTTTCTACTGAATCGAGGTCTCGCTCTACTAATCCGAGCGACATTCCAAAAAGCTTAATTCTATCCTCGGCGTCCATTGCTTTACTTTTTCAGAAGATTGTCTCTTAGTGAGCGGAAAATCGCATTGAAAACCGCCGGGTCATCTGTTTTAGGAAGAACCAGATTGATTGTATATGATAGTCTAAGATCAATCTCCCGATGATTTTTAGATTCATCAACTTCTTTGCTGTTTTCCCCTTTGTGGCTGTCCTCGCTGACCTTGTCAGTAGAGAGAGGAGCTTTAGCATCAAAATCAGCTTTCGATCGAAGTGTTTCAAATGTGCGACATACTAATTGAACAACATTATCCTTGGACTCCAATCCAGTAATCTCGACTACAAGGCCTTTGAAATCGTCTTTAGAAAGGTTTCCAGCGTATTCATTTCTCTCAAAAACCTCGTGATAGGCTTTCTTAATGGCTTGTCCAAGAGCCCCTTTTGATAAGCGAGGATTGCGAAATGATTTGTATAGCTCCGTTGGTGTTCCGTCACTGTTGAGGAATCCCATCTTTTTAGCTAGAGGAATAAACTGGCGGCTGTTGCCGCCTTTGAAACCGAGAACCGTAGTCAAAAAATCTGGTGTAAAGCGATCAGGCGTCTTTGCTTCCTTCACTTTTTCTAAAATATTCTCGATAGCTGATGGTTGCGCTACGTATGGAAGTTTTGTTGACATAATATATATTTGTTATTTAAAGCGTATTTTAAAGTACTACGTCAAAAACTGCAATGATTGAAGGCGTGCTTTCGCCCCTTGCCTATAAAAATGATACTCGTCATGTTCGATGAGAAAACTGAGTTATTTATACTAGGATGTGAGTTACTTCTTCGGGTTCACTGAAACATGTCAGCATTGTACTCGCCCCTGACGTTTGCCTCAGGGCATCCAACTACAGGCGATTCTAGGTCAGGACTTATGGCTATCTATGCGTAGATTTTTCGCTGAACGCGAAGGCTTTTTTTGGCGACAGCTTTGCCGATTTTCTTCTTGGAGCCTTTGCCTTTCCCCTTCGTGCCCTTCTTCTCAGGGAGGATTCCGAAGTATTCATTCGCTGCTTTTTCAGTCACCAGCTCCCGGTAGTTCTCAAAGAGCATCTTGGGGGAGTTCCCTGCCTCTAGGGAAACCTGAGCCGCTGACTTGGTGACAGCCAAGCGATAGGAGCAGAAGGAGTGGCGTAGGCCATTGTGGACGAGTGTCACCAAGGGCTCACCCTTGGCATCGACCAGCTTGGAGGTGGCATCCTTGAAGAGCTTGGTGAAGTGGAACTCGTCGCGGATACCGGGGAGGATCGGACCGGTCTTGGCTCGGGGTTTGAGCCACGCCTCCAGAGCGGGAACGATGGGTGCCAGTCGCCGGGTAGCGGTCTTCGCCTTATCCTTGCCGACCTCGATGACCCCCTTGTCGAACCAGACGTCTTTCCACTCTAGCCGGAGGATTTCGATGGTCCGGAGACCTGCGAACCCTCCCAGAGCGATGAAGGGGATAAACCGCTCCTCGATATTCTCCAGCAAGGTGCGGAACTGATCCGGGGTATAGATCCCTATGTCGCCCCCCTTGTCATCGTAGCGGGTGGCGAATTCCGCTTCGGTCTTCTCCCCTCGTGGGAGGTGCTTCTTGTCCCTCGCGTAGGAAAAGAGGGTCAAGAGGGCCATCCGGTAGTTGTTCTTGGTACGCCCGGAAGCCTTCTTCATACCGGAGAGCCACTGGTCGATGTCATCGGCCCTGATGCCCCGGATCTGCCCCTTGAAGACCCCTGAAGCCTTCTTGAGCTTCGACTTGAGATCGAGGATGTAGCGGCTCGATTTGGTGCCTTTGATCGACTCCAAAAACTTGGTCGTGAGTTCAGGGAAGGTGATCGGGGTGATGGCACCCCGGCGGCTTTCCTCCTCAAGGTGCTTCGCGTAGAACTGCGCGGCAGAAACAATGGAGCCACCCCCAAGGATTTTATGGGCTTCGGCAAATTGCCGGACGGCCTCGGTGAGGGAAATTTCCAGAGGGGTGAGGATATCCACCGCATCGTTGATGGAGGCGGTTTCCTTGGGGGTGAAGGCTGCCACATGGGCCACTCCCGTGGTCAGGGTCTGGATGATTTCTTTGGCACCCGCCTTGGCAGCCTCCAACGACTTGAATTTGACGAGCTTTCGCTTCCCCTCGGCGTAGTAGGCGGCTATGAATCGGCCACCACCGGCATCGTAAATCGGAATACTGGTGGTCTTCTCCTTGATGATCTCCACCGGCCCACGTCCCTTCGCTTTCGCTGCTCCACGGGGTCTTTTCATGCCCCAATTGTTACCTTTTTGTTACCTTTGGGTCAAATAGCTACTTCTTCTCTGTAAAAACTACGTATTCGAACCCTGTATCGCGCACCACTTTCCATCGATCCATGGCGACCTATCTCTACGAGACGATTCCAGCCAAGCCGGGCGAAGAGCCCGTGACCTTTGAGGTTCAGCAGAGCATGAAGGATGCCCCGCTCACCAAACACCCCGAGACAGGTGTTCCCGTGCGCCGCGTGATCACGGGGGGATTCGGCTTTGTCAGCAAGGGAGGTTCCGCTCCCGCCCCTCAGCGACCGCCCTCTTCGGGGGGAGGTTGCGGTTCAGGCTGCGGCTGTCATTAAGGTCAGGGCCCGCGCCCGCGCCACGTTACTGCTCGGCGGATTTCAGCGCCTCCGCGTCGTGCTCCGAGAAGTCGGCTCGTCGGAACGCAGGATCATCCGGCAACTTCATCTGGAAGGTGCGGTGGCAGGCCCATTCGGCTTTCCCTTGGACCAGACTGCATGCCATGACATGGCCCCCCATGGTCTTGTCATCGCTGAGGAAGTGGAAGTGGTAGCCGGGGACGTTGATCCCCCTGATGTAGGCAGGGGAGCGGAAGCCGACGAGGGTCCCGGTCACATCCCGTCGCTCGAAGACCGCCTCCGACTTGGCGACCTCGGCAAGCGGCCTGTACGGGGGCTTCTGACTCGAGATGCTCCTTGCCCTCACCATGGAGAATGTGCCGTGAATGCGGACCGACCAGAAGTAGTTCCGCGAGCCGAGATGGCGGTCAAGCCATGACTGGAGCCCCCGGAACGAGCTGATCTTCGTCAGTGCTGCGCGATGTTCGGGCTGGAAAAAGACCACCGTGGCGAAGGATGTCTTGGCCTTGTCCGGGATGACATGCACCCGCCCGTCACCCGTGATCTGGTAGAAGATCCCGTCCAGGGCGAGCATCTCGCCGTCCAGATGGTTCACGGTGCCTAGTCCGAAGTCGCCGTAGCGCTTCACATCTCCAAAGGTGGCGGGGCCGTCGTAGATCCCCTGCATGAGGGCATCGATCGTCGAGAACTGGGACAGGGTCTCCGCGGAGTGCATGGGTTGGATTGTGACCGCCATAACCGCCATTCCAAGGCAAAGAACCCGGGATCGGAGAGCAAGAGAGAGGTGGCGTGAGATCATGGAGCCTCGCTGAGTTTGGTCTTTCATCTCTCGAAAAGCCCTCTTCTTTCATCGGAATCCAGTTCCCTCCACACACCCGGGGGAAGACCCGCCAATTTCAAGTTGCCGATCCGCACGCGCAACAGGCGCAGCGTGGGATGGCCGATCGCCGCGGTCATGCGTCGCACCTGGCGGTTCTTCCCCTCGGTGAGTTCCAACGCGATCCAGCAGTCGGGGACGTTTTTGCGGACGCGGATCGGGGGATCGCGCGGAGGCACCTCGGGCTGCGGATCAAGCATCCACGCCTTGCAGGGACGGGTTCGGTATTCCTGGATGGTCACCCCTCCGGCAAGCTGCGCCAGCGCCCCGGCGCTCGGGATTCGTTCGACCTGGGCCCAGTAGCGGCGGGAATGTCCCCGCTCCGGATCGAGGAGTCTGGTGTTCAGGCCCGCCTCGTCACTGAGCAGGAGCAAGCCCTCGGAATCGGCGTCGAGCCGCCCGATCGGATAGACCCCCTTGGGGAATCCAAACCCGGCCAGCGTCCGGTTCGGCGAGCCGTCCGGCGTGAACTGCGAGAGCACGCCGTAAGGTTTGTTGAAGGCGAGGATCATCGGGGCCAGAGAAGTGCAGCCATCATGATTTTTTGGAGAGCAATTCCCGCCGGTGCTTCCGGAAGGCTAGGATCAGCACTCCGCAGGTCAGCAGCAGCCACCCCGGGAGAAGGCCGAAGGCATGCGCCACCTGTTCCTGCGGGGTTGTGCCCGGCACGAGATGAAGCGCGAGCGCAAAGAGAAGGCTGATGCCGCCGTAGGCGAAGTTGAAGGCCAAGCCCTTGAAGGAGAGAACCGTGGCGCGGTGATGCGAATCGACCAGCATGTTCAGATAGGTCGAGACGCTGAACCCGATGAGCGTCATGGCCGCGCCGAGAAGGAACGCGAAGACCACGCCCCATCGGGGCGGATGCATGGCGACCCCGGCCAGCCCGAGCAGCACCATCCCGCCGATGATCGCGAAGCTTCCGGCAACGCTTCGCGAGGCCACCATCCTACGCGCCCAGGGCGAGACGAAGAATCCGATGCCACCCATCGCCGCACCCAGCGCGCCGAACGCGATCTCCGGAATCACGATCAGCCGGAAGTAGGAGCTGCTGAAGGTGAGAAAAAGCCTCACGGCACTCTCCAGCACGAACCCCGCGCAGACCACGAAGAGGGCGACGGGGCTTCCCAGAAGCCAGCGGCCGGCCTGTAGCACGAAGGAGAAGGCGCCCGCGACCGAGGAGGCATGATGCCCCGCGGCATCCTCGGCCGCGTGTGGCTGACGGCGCTCCGGTTCACTGAAATTCAGGGCCAGCAGCAGCACCCCGACCGCACTGGCGAGCGTCATGAGAATCGGAAAGCGGAGCGTGTCGGCCTGACCGAGCGCGGCATGAATGCCCAAAAATCCCAGCACCCCGTTCACGAATCCGGGAGCATAGACCGCACCGCCTGCCAGCATCGCGACGACAAAACCGACCGACTGCCAGCGGGTGAGTTGCTCAAGCACCCGGTGCCACTCATCCGCGCGGCCGCCTTCGGCCAGCGAGTCATAGACGATCGCCTCGTCGGCACCGCTGGCCAATCCCTCGGCCAGGCCGCTCAGGAGCCGGTTTGCCAGGCAAAAAAGGAAGAGGACCATGCCCCCGTCGCGGGGGGCAACGCAGAGGATGGCCATCTCGGCGACCATGCAGCACCCGGCCGCCACGAGCAGCGGCTTGCGGCCGATCCGGTCGGCAAGAACGCCCGCGGGGACATCCGAGAGAAGGCTTGCCGCCGCCCAGGCGACGTTGAGGAGCGTGTACTGCGTGGCCGTGAGTCCCAGGTCGAGGAAGAGAACGGCGAGCACCGGGTAGTAGAACCGGGCCGAGAAGAGGACCCGGAACCAGAGGAAAATCCGCCAGTTCCTGTCCGCGTCTGGAAGGCGGCCTCCGTTCATGCGGAGAGGATCGCGTCGATCCGCGCCAACTCGGCGTCGTCGAAGGCGGTGTTGGCGACCGCGCCCGCGCATTCCTCCAGCTGGGCAACCTTGCTGGCGCCGATGAGCGCCGTGGTCACGCGGGCGTCGCGGAGAACCCATGCCAAAGCAAGCTGGGCCATGCTCTGGCCGCGCTCTGCGGCGATCTCGGAGAGCTTCCCGACCTTGGCGAGAAGCTCCGGCGTGACCCCGGCGGGCTTGAGAAATCCATGCTCCTTGCCGGCACGCGCATCCTTGGGGATCCCCTGCAGGTAGCGCCCCGCCAGCAGCCCCTGCGCCAGCGGTGAGAAAGGAATGCAGCCGGCCCCCTCCCTCTCCAGCACATCGAGAAGACCGGACTCCATCGTCCTGTCGAACATGTTGTACCGGGGTTGATGGATCAGGAGCGGGGTTCCCATTTCCCTGAGGATGCCGGCAGCGCGGGCGGTCATCTCCGGAGAGTAGCCGGAGATCCCGGCATAGAGCGCTTTTCCGGAGCGAACGGCGTGGGCCAGCGCCCCCATCGTCTCTTCCAGCGGGGTTCCGGGATCGGGTCGGTGACTGTAGAAAATATCGACATACTCGAGTCCCATGCGCCCGAGCGACTGATCCAGCGAGGCGAGCAGGTATTTCCGGGAACCCCATTCCCCGTAAGGCCCCGGCCACATCCTGTGGCCCGCCTTGGTGGAGATGATCAGTTCGTCACGGTACGGGGCGAGGTCCGAGGCAAGGATCTTGCCGAAATTGACTTCCGCCGACCCGGGGGGCGGCCCGTAATTGTTCGCCAGGTCCATATGGGTGATCCCCAGGTCAAAAGCCCGCAGAACGATCTCCCGGGCCGTCCCGAAGGAATCAACCCCGCCGAAATTATGCCATAGCCCGAGGGAAATCCTCGGCAACAGGACTCCAGAGCGCCCGCAGCGGGCGTGGAAGTCGGGTCGATCGTAGCGGCTGGGGTCGGCTGAGTAGGGCATGAGGTCGGGAAGTCGGGAGACAAGAGTCGGGGGTCGGGACGATTTGGGAAGCCAAAAGAGATCACGCCCATCCGGGATCACGCCCATCCGGGATCGCGCACATGGGCCCCCGAAATACCCCCGCGAAAAAAAACCCATCTGGCGCGCCATTTGCTTGCGGGAAGATACGCTCTCGTCGAAACTATGAGGTTCGCTCCCAAGCGAAATCCTTTTCAGAAGCACAGAAGCACCACACGCTCATCTCCAACGCAACCAGAAACGCCATGAACCATTCCCTGCCCCGCCATCAGAGCAGCACCTCGCTCTATGATCCGGCTTTCGAGAAAGACGCCTGCGGCGTCGGCATGGTTGCCAAAATCAGCGGCGAACGCTCGAACGAGATCCTTCGGATCGGCCTCCGCTCCATCTGTAACCTGATGCACCGTGGCGCTTTGGACGCCGACGCCCGCACCGGCGACGGGGCCGGCATCTCGACCCAGATCCCCTACAAACTCTTCCGTCCGGTCATCGAGGGCTGGGGCAAGTCCCTCTACAGCGACACCGACCTCGGCGTCGGCGTCATGTATCTCCCGAACGAGAACGAATACGCCAAGGCCCGGGCCAAGGCGATCACCGAGGAGGTCCTCGACAAGCGCGGCCTCTACCTCTTCGGATGGCGCGAAGTCCCCACCAACAGGCAGATCCTCGGCACCAAGGCCCTCATGACCCTGCCCCACATGGAGCAGGTCCTTGTCGGCCGCGTCGAGGGGATGTCCGACGAGGACTACGAGCGCCAGCTCTTCTTGACCCGCAACGAGATCGAGAAACGCGTCGCCGCCGACAAGATCGAGGACTTCTACATCCCCTCCTTCTCCAACCGCCTCATCGTCTACAAGGGCCTCCTGGTCTCCTCGTCGCTTGAGAAGTTCTACCCCGACCTCTCCCATCCCGACTACGAGACCGCGCTCTGCGTCTACCACCAGCGCTACAGCACCAACACCTTCCCGACCTGGCCGCTCGCCCACCCCTTCCGGATGCTGGCGCACAACGGCGAGATCAACACCGTCCGCGGCAACCGCAACTGGACCGAGGCCCGCGAGTCCGAACTGAAGGCCGACTTCTGGGGCCCCGACATCGACCTGCTCAAGCCGATCATCCAGCCCGGGGGATCCGATTCCGCCAGCCTCGACAACGTCGTCGAGGTCATGACCATGTCCGGCCGCTCCCTCCTCCACACCATGACGATGCTGGTTCCCCCGGCCTGGCGCAGTGACAAGGAGGTCTCCCCCGAGCTCGCCGCCTTCTACGAATACCACACCTGCCTCTGCGAACCGTGGGACGGCCCCGCCGCCCTTGTCTTCACCGACGGCGTGACGATCGGCGCCTGCCTCGACCGCAACGGCCTCCGCCCCGCCCGCTACCAGATCACCGACGACGGCATCTTCAGCCTCGGCTCCGAGATGGGTGTCGACGGGCTCGACCAGGATTCGATCGTGGAGAAGGGCCGCCTCGCCCCCGGCGAGATGATCGCCATCGACACCAGGGCCGGCGTTCTCATGCGCGACGCCGAGATCAAGAACGACCTGGCCACCCGCCACAACTACCGCAAGATGGTGGACGATCACTTAGTCCGCGTCGACCCGTTCAAGGCGGCCCAACTCGAGACCCCCAAGGGCGACCTCGACATCATCGACCTGACCCAGCGCCAGGTCTCCTTCGGCTACACGAGCGAGGAGCTCGACATGATCTTCAAGCCGATGATCAAGGATGGCGCCGAGGCCGTCGGCTCCATGGGTGACGACACGCCTCTCGCCGTCCTCTCCCTGCGCCCGCGCCTCCTCTACACCTACTTCAGCCAGCTCTTCGCCCAAGTCACCAACCCGCCGATCGACCCGATCCGCGAGCGACTGGTCATGTCGCTCTTCACCACGCTCGGCTGGAGGCGCAACCTCCTCTCCGAGACCCCCGAGCATGCCTCCCAGGTTTCGCTGGATTCCCCGATCCTCTTCAACGAGGAGCTGGAGGCCGTCCGCAAGATCGGCGGCGAGCACAAAGCGGCCACACTCTCCACCCTCTGGAAGGCCTCCGCGGGTGCCGCCGGACTCGCCCCCGCCGTGAAGGAACTCTGCAAGGCCGCCGAAAAGGCCCTCGACGAGGGAGTCCGCATCCTGATCCTCAGCGACAAGGGCATCGACGGGGCGAACCTCGCCATCCCCGCCCTGCTTGCGATCGGCGCCGTCCACCATCACCTCCGCCGCGTCGGCAAGCGCATGCGCGCCAGCATCGTCAGCGAGACGGGTGAGGCCCGCGACGTCCACCAGATGGCATGCCTCATCGGCTACGGCTGCAGCGCGATCAATCCCTACCTGGCCATCGAGACCATCCGCGAGATGATCGAGAAGGGCTCCGTCGAGACCGACTACGCCACCGCCCTGCTCAACTACAAGAAGGCGCTCCAGAGCGGCCTTCTCAAGATCATGTCCAAGATGGGCATCTCGGTCATCGGCAGCTACCGCGGCGCCCAGATCTTCGAGGCCACCGGTATCTCCACCAAGCTCATCGAGGAGTGCTTCACCGGCACCCCCTCCCAGATCGAGGGCATCGGCTTCGAGGAGATCGCACGCGAAAGCCTCGCGCGCCACGAGATGGCCTACGCCGCGCCCCTCCCCGTCGAGGAGGGCAAGGAAGCCGCCGCGCTCCAGCTCGGCGACCCCGGATTCTACCGCATCCGCCGCGGCGGCGAGCTTCACGCCGTCACCCCGCCGGTCATCAAGAACTTCCATAGCTTCGTCCGCACCAACAAGCCCGAGGACTACAAGGCCTACGTCGCCGCCGTCCTGGCCTCGACCCCTCACTCCCCGCGCAACCTGCTCGAGTTCGTCTCCCTCCCCTCCGGCCCCGTGCCGATCGACGAGGTGGAGCCGATCGAGGACATCCGCCGCCGCTTCACCACGGCCGGCATGTCGCTCGGCGCGCTCAGCCCCGAGGCCCACGAGACCCTGGCGATCGCCATGAACCGCATCGGCGGCAAGTCGAACAGCGGCGAGGGCGGTGAGGATCCCCGACGCTTCAAGCGCGAGGAGAACGGCGACTGGGCCAACAGCGCCATCAAGCAGATCGCCTCCGGCCGCTTCGGCGTCCATGCCGCGTATCTGGCGAGTGCCAAGGAGATCGAGATCAAGATGGCCCAGGGCGCCAAGCCCGGCGAGGGAGGCCAGCTTCCCGGACACAAGGTCACCGCCTACATCGCCAGCCTGCGCAACTCCGTCCCCGGAGTCACCCTCATCTCCCCTCCGCCCCACCACGACATCTACTCGATCGAGGACCTGGCGCAGTTGATCTACGACCTCAAGCAGGTCAATCCCCGCGCCCGCGTCACCGTGAAACTCGTCGCCGAGGCCGGCGTCGGGACGATCGCCGCCGGCGTGGCCAAGGCCCACGCCGACATCATCCTGGTCAGCGGCCACGAGGGTGGCACTGGAGCCTCCCCGCTCAGCTCCGTCAAGCATGCGGGCGGCGCGTGGGAACTCGGCGTCGCCGAGACCCATCAGGTCCTCCTCCTCAACGGACTCCGCAACCGCGTGACCCTTCGCACCGACGGCGGCATACGCACCGGCGAGGACATCATCCACGCCACCCTGCTCGGAGCCGAGGAGTACAACTTCGGAACAGCGGCCCTCATCGCGATGGGATGCGTCTATGTCCGCCAGTGCCATCTCAACAACTGCCCCGTCGGGGTCGCCACCCTCGACGACCGCCTGCGCGCCAAGTTCAAGGGCAAGCCCGAGAACGTCGTCAACTTCTTCAACGCCGTCGCCCAGGAGGTCCGCGAGATCATGGCCCGCCTCGGCTTCCGCACGATCGACGAGATGGTCGGCCGCACCGAGTGCCTCCGCCAGAAGCACATTCCCGATCACCCCAAGGCCAACACGGTCGACCTCTCCCGCCTCCTCAAGGATGTCGTGAAGGATGATCCGACGGCCATCCGCTACGCTACGCGCGACCGCAACGACCCCGAGCACGACCAACCGCTCGACGACATCATCCTTCAGGATGCCGAAGAGTCGATCCGCGACGCGAAGGCCGTGAAACTCTCCTACAAGGTCGACAACACGAACCGCTCCATCGCGACGAAAGTTTCCGGAGAGGTCGCC
This sequence comes from Chthoniobacterales bacterium, assembly GCA_049282095.1. Taxonomy (GTDB): domain Bacteria; phylum Verrucomicrobiota; class Verrucomicrobiia; order Chthoniobacterales; family UBA6821; genus UBA6821. The sequence goes on along the minus strand of JBAPTI010000027.1, from coordinate 68,275 downwards.
TACCAGTACGGCGAGCAGGGACTCCCCGAGGGAACCCTCGAGCTCGATCTCACCGGCACCGCGGGACAGAGCTTCGGCGCCTTCCTCGCCCCCGGCATCCGGCTCGTTCTGACGGGCGAGGGGAACGACTACGTCGGCAAGAGCATGAGCGGCGGCGAGATCATTGTCCGCCCGCTACCCGGCCACCGCTTCGTTCCGGAGAAGAACAGCATCATCGGCAACACCGTCATGTACGGAGCGATCGCCGGACGGCTCTTCGCCAACGGCCGCGCCGGCGAGCGCTTCTGCGTCCGCAACTCCGGCGGAACCGCCGTCGTCGAGGGGATCGGTGACCACGGTTGCGAATACATGACCGGCGGCACGGTCGTCGTCCTCGGCTCTACGGGCAAGAACTTCGGCGCGGGCATGACCGGCGGCGAGGCCTTCGTCCTTGATCTCGAGAACAAGTTCCTCGGGCGCTACAACGACCAGCTCGTCGGAGCCGACCGGATCACCTCCGCAGAGGACGAAGCGAAGCTGAAGGATCTCGTCACCAGGCATCAGGAGAAGACCGGAAGCCCGCTGGCCGCACGCATCCTCGCCGACTGGAAGGGTCATCTTGCAGAATTCTGGAAGGTCACCCCACATGTCCCCGCGGCCAAGCCGATCGAGGAGAAGAAGGTCGAGGAAGGCAAGACCATCATCACCGAACACATCACTGCCTCGCCGAAAGCGTAGGAGTAGGGAGAAATTAATATGGAACTCAGGAACTCAGGAAAATTCCTGGGTTCTTGGGTTGCCTTACTGCTCTCGGAGCAGAATGCTTGGTAGATGTTGAATCCATGCCGGATCGGTGGATGACGCCTTCGTGCCTCCACTTTCTTGAGTTCCTGAGTTCCACATTCAACCCTTGCAGTATTTCCCCTTTCTTTCTTTTTTGCTGTGCAGGCCCAGCTTCTTGCTAGGCTGGCACCATGAAGAAAGCGGATCCGCTGGCTCCCAGGATCGTGCAGCAGCTGGCGATCTTCCTTGAAAACAAGCCGGGGGCGCTGGCCTCCGTCTGCGATGCCCTTGCCGGCGCAAAGATCAACATCTACGGACTCACCGTCTCCGACACCACCGACCACGCCGTCGTCAGGATGGTCGTCGATAACACTCCCCGCGCCCTGACGATCTTCGAATCGCACGGCACCCTGGTCATCGAGAGCGACGTCCTGATGATCCAGAACGACAACAAGCCCGGCAGCCTCTCCCGGATCGCCCATGCCCTCTCCGCCAGGAAGATCAATATCGACTACGGCTACCTCGCCTCGATGCCCTCGGCGAAGAAGGGCCTGCTGATTCTCCGCGTTACCGATCCCAAAAGGGCGCTGACGGTCCTCAAAAAGCTCGACGCCGAGTAGGAGTGCTTGAGATTGAACTCGGGCGTGCCCACGCCGCTCGCACCTCGTTGAAATGAGGTGCTGCCTTCGGCAGTCCAACCTGCTCCCGCCAGTCTCAGGTTTTGGGCGCTGCGGAGTGTTGCTGCTCGCGCCTACCGCGGCATCCCAACTCTCAAGACTCCGGAGAAAGGCGCTACATGTGAATTTTAGCAAAATGTGCGTTTTCTGAATTGAATGAGGGCTTGGAGTTCCGGAGTCCGATCACCTGACAAGACAAGTCCACAAACCGAAGGGTATTGGCGTTCAATTCCTTGACCCCCTTCATCCTTGTGAGGCCTTTTCTGTCTTCGCGAGAGAAGTTTCAGTTTCCTGAGTTCTTGAGTTCCAGATTAACTCCCTCCCATGAACATCCCCAACAACGACGTCACCTCGACGATACAGCTGGCGCTGGCCCCGGTCTTCCTCCTGATGGCGGTGGTGACCCTCTTCAACGCCATCAGCGGCCGGTTGGCCCGGGTGATCGACAGGATGCGCTTCCTGCACAGGGAGCTCGTTGACCCGGGAAGCCTTCCCGAGCCCTTGGAAGACCATTACCGGATGGAGTATCCGCAGACCAAGAGGCGTGGACGACTCTGTGCCATCGCCATCTTCTTCGATGTGCTGAGCGGCCTGCTGATTTCACTGACGGTTCTGGAACTCTTTCTCTTCCAGACCGGGGCGCCGCGCCATCTGCAGGGGATCTACGTGGTCTCCACCTTTGTCGGGGGACTGATCTGCTTCGTGATCTCTCTCGTGATTGTGCTTTCGGAGGTGGTTTACGCCTACCTCTCGGCGGCATGGGATCCCCCGATCCATCCTGTCGAGAAGGCCTAATGAGTAATATGGAACTCAGGAAATCAGGAAAGGGGATTCAGAACAGATACAGTCTATATGCATGCAACCAGGGTTGATTGGGTATTGTCTCTGAAAGCGGTTTCAGGACCGTAATTCCAAATCAGTTCTATTTGAAGGAGTCCACTCCTCACTAAGACACCTTCTTGATAGATTTGCCTTCCAAGGCTTTTTCCTGAGTTCTTGAGTTCCATATTTTTCCGTCTGGTCCCCTCTATGAACAATATTAATTGCCGGGGCATAGGACTCCCCACCTGTCTCTCACTGGTGACGGCGACGATGGTCGGGACGGGTGTCTACACGACATTGGGTTTCCAGCTTCAGGACCTGAGCAGCGGATTCTCCATCCTCTGCCTCTGGGTTCTAGGCGGTGTGATCTCTCTCTGCGGGGCTTTATCGTATGCGGAGCTGGCGGCCAGGATTCCTCGCTCGGGCGGGGAATACACCTACCTTTCCGAGATTTACCACCCGGCGCTCGGATTCATGGCGGCGTTCGTCTCCCTGATCGCCGGGTTTGCGGCACCGATCGCCCTCTCCGCGATGGCCTTCGGTAGCTACCTCCATGCGGCGTTCCCCTTCTGCCCGGTCCATCTCTCCTCATGGACCGTGGTGCTGCTCATCTCCCTCTTCCACCTTCGTTCCCTCCAGGTCAGCTCCCTGGTGCAGGTGGCCGCCACGGCCCTGAAATTCCTGCTGGTGGCTCTCTTCATTGCGGCCGGTTTCTGGAGCCTTTCCAGGAATGAGGGGGCATGGGCCGTCCTCACCCCGCACGCACGTTCCGCAGAGGAGCTCCTGCGCCCCTCCTCGGGAATCGCCCTCATCTTCGTTCTCTACGCCTACTCGGGATGGAATGCGGTGACCTATCTGGCCGGGGAAGTCAGGTCGGGACGGCGGATCGTCGGCCTCTCGCTGGTCCTGGGAACTCTCGCCGTGGCTCTCTTCTACGTGATGCTAAACGCCATCTTCCTGACCTCCGCCCCGCTCTCCGAACTGCGCGGGGTTCTCAATGTCGGCAGCGTCGCGGCGGAACACCTGATCGGCCCCTCCGGCGGCCGGATCATGTCGGGGATCATTTCCTTCGGACTCCTGGCCTCCATCAGCGCGATGGTCTGGGCCGGGCCGCGGGTCATTCAGCGCGTCGGGGAGGATTACCCGATCTTTGCCCGGCTTGCCCGGCGTACGGCAACCGGAATCCCGCGCAGGGCGATCCTGCTGCAACTGCTGCTCGTACTCGGATTGATCGCGGGCGGATCCTTCGAGACAGTCCTTCTCTTTGCCCAGATTCCACTGCTGCTCTGCCTGATCCTCGGCGTCTCCGGCTTGCTCGTTCTGAGGAAGAAGGAAGGCGGGTTATCACGGACGCTTGGGAGCCGACCGCAGTTCACATGCCCACTCTATCCCCTGCCACCTGTTCTCTTCATCCTCTGTTCGGGGGGCGGGCTTCTCTACTCGGCGATCAGCAAACCGATGATTGCCCTTGCGGGGATGGTCATCATGCTTCTCCCTCTCACACTTTACCGATGGATCTCCCGGCCAAAGAAATCGTGAAACGTTCCTGCGCGATGGCATGTGTCATCGCCGCCATCCTCTGCCAAGGTATTCAGGCTGCCGAACCCCGCCCCTCCTCGCTTCAGGAGCAGGCGGAATTCCTGGCAGGCATCCCGCTAGGGAAGGATAGCATCCTCAGCGCCCTCCAGAAATCCCCGGAGTATCGGCAGCACCAGAAAGAACTGCAGGAGCAGTGGGCGTTCTGCCGGAAGGTTCGCTACGGCACCATGCAGCAATGGGCCAGGGATCACCTGGCAAACGTCCCCTCCACGCGCGGAGTGCTCCGGTATCTCTTCGGCGGACCCGACTTCCTCAACGCCTATGCCTTTTTCCCGGACACCCGCGTCATGGTGTTGGGCGGCCTGGAGCCGGTGGGTGAAGTTCCTCCGCCCGAGGCGCTCGATCCGGCCTCCCTCGGCGGCGCGCTGAAGGCGCTCGACGAGGCGCTCCACACCTCCCTCTTCTGCGGCTACTTCATCACCAGCGAGATGAAGCCGCAACTCGTGCAGGGCTCATTCCGCGGAGTTCTTCCGGTTCTCTACACGGAACTCGCGCTGACTGGAAACGTGATCGATTCAGTCACGATGGTGAGGCCCTTCGGATCACCCGGAGTTCAGATCGTCTATCACCGTCCGGGAGGCGCTCCCCAGATGCTCTATTATTTCCAGGCCGACCTCTCGAACGGCAGGGAGTGCAGGCGCTTTCTCGACTGGCTCGCGGATCTCGGACCAGGGGCCTCCTATCTCAAGGCGGCTTCCTACCTGCTGCCGCTTGATTCCTTCTCGGAAACGCGAAATTTCCTGATGAGAACCTCGAACCTGATCCTGCAGGATGACTCAGGACTTCCCTTCAGGAGCTTCCTTCCCGGGGAATGGAAGATCCAGCTCTTCGGGATCTACACCGAGCCCCTGGAGATCTTCAAGAGGGGAAAAGAGCCGGCGCTGAAGGAAGCCTATGACTCGCCTCTGCGGGTCGGCCCCCTCCCTTTCGGCGCCGGATATCATGTGAGCGCGAATGATGCCAATCTCCTGCTGGCTCTCCGTTCAGGATCAGGATCCGCACACCTCCTTTCCGGAGATATCATTTCGCCCATTCCGCCTATTCCCCCGATTCAAGCTCCTGCGGCGCTTCCCGCGTTCTCCTCACCAACCCCCAAACCCAAGCCCGTTCCGATCCGCAAAGCCCTCCCGGTTCCCGTGAAGAAGGCGATTGCGGTCCCGACTCCCCGTCCGCCTCGACCGGAACCCATTTCCTCACCGACTTCTCAAGCAGTACCTCCGCAGGAAAGCGCGCGGACCGAGCAGATACTCATGCCGCCGCAAGAAACGGCAATGCCGGAACCAAGCACCATCCCGGAAAGGGTTGCACCCGAAAGCGTCATGCCGGAGCCCGCTCTGCCATCCGAGCCCGAATCAACCGTCCCGCTGACGACAAGCGGCAAACCGATCGATTGATTCAGCGAAGCAGGCGATCTGCCGCCGTCACCGCCACAAAAAGTGCGCCGATCAGTGCATTGGTCTCGAAGAATGCCTTGTTGATAAGTCCCACATCAAGCGAGCGGGCGATCCGGTGTTCGTAAAGAAGCAGGAAGGGAACGGGAAGGAGGCCCGCGAAATAGATCCTCCCAAGGTGGGCCGAGAGACCGAAGGCAATCAGGCCAATCAGCATCAGCAGATGGAGGAGGCCCGCCAGACGCAGCGCTCCGGGAACGCCGAGCCAGACCACCATCGAGCGGAGGCCTTCGCGCCGGTCGGCCTCCTCATCCTGAGTGGCGTAGATCATGTCGAATCCCGCCACCCAGCAGAGAACTCCCGCTGCGAGAATGATCGGCGGCCAGGCAAAGGAGCCGGTGACGGCAAGCCACGCACCCACAGGCGCCGCCGAGAGGGCCAGCCCGAGGAAGAACTGCGCCGCATGCGTGAAGCGCTTCGTGAGCGAGTAGAAAAAAACGAGCGCCAGCGCGACCGGGGAGAGCAGGAAACAGATCCGGTTGATGAAGGCCGCCGAGGCGATGAAGAGCAGGGCACTCACGAGACAGGTGGTGATGGCCGCCGCCCTACCGATGAGTTGGTGACGGCCGGCGGTGCGCGGGTTGCGCTTGTCGATCTCCCAATCGGCGACACGGTTGAAGGTCATTGCCGCCGTCCGCGCAAAGACCATGCAGAGCAGGATCAACCCGAAGATTCGCCATTCCGGAAACCCATCCGCCGCAACGACCATCGCCCCGAGCGCAAAGGGGAGCGCAAAGACCGTGTGCGAAAACCGGATGAAGGTGAGGAAACGGGCGAGGGGATTCAAAGGATGAGGGAGGAATTATGAAGGATGAAAGAGGGAATGAATTTGGAATTACTTGCCTGCTATCGCATCAGGAATTCAGGAAATGAATGAGTCCATTAATGGATCAATTGCATCGGCTCGAAGGTGCGGAGGTCATGAATGCCTGTTCACTTTCACACTTTTCACTTTTTCACCTTTTCACCTTTCACTCCCTCCGCTTTGCAGGGGGTTACTTGCTTCCCGGTTTCACGGCGGGAATGCCTACCAGATCCTCGGGGAGTGCGTCCGCCGGGAAGGTTTCGGGCGTCATCTGGATGAGGCTGACGAAGGGGCATCCGAAGTCGGGGAGATTCCCGCCACTGCGGTCGACGATGGATCCTGCGGCGACAACAACGCCGCCGAGGTTGCGGATGATGTCTATGGTCTCCTGGACGCGGCCGCCGCGGGTGACGACATCCTCGGCAACGATGAAGCGCTCGCCGGGAACCACCTCGAAGCGGCGCATGACGAGGCCGCCGTTTCCATCCTTCTCGACAAAGATGTGACGGGTGCCGAGATGACGGGCGACTTCCTGTCCTACGATGATCCCGCCGACGGCCGGTGAAACGACGGTCGGCTTCCGGCCGTTCACCACGTTTTCCGCGGCATCATGGAAAGGGCGGAGCTTGGCCGCCAACTCGCCGCAGACCTGCGCGGCCACGGGAGCATCCTGCAGCAGGAGCGCGCATTGGAAGAACTCGCGGCTGTGCAGGCCGGAGCGGAGGATGAAGTGGCCGTGGAGCAGGGCACCGGTCTGTTTGAAGAGAGCGAGGACGTCGGTCATGGAGAAAGGGGTTTAGGCTGAAGACTATTGGACTGTAAGGAAAGAGGAAGGGGCGTGAAAAAGTTTAAAGGTTAGAAAGTTGGAAGGTTTCAAGGTGGGCGATGACTGGGTTCTACATTTTAACGTTCCAACACTTTTAACCTTTTTAACTCTCCCCATTCCTCTGCGGCGCGCCGACGAAGGAGATGCCCCTCTTCTGGCGGTCGAGGAATTCCTTGGCAAGGACACGGTAGGCGGAGGCGCCGGGCCCCTTCGGATCGTACTCGAGGATGGTCTTGCCGAAGCTCGGAGCTTCGCTAATGCGGACGGAGCGGGGAATCGCGGCGTCGAAGACGACCTCCTCGAAATGGGCGCGGACATCGCGCACGACGGCGGCGCTGATGTTGGTGCGGACATCGAGCATCGTCATCAGCAGTCCGCTCATGACAAGGCCCGGATTCGCACCGGATTCGCGGATCTGCTCCATGACACCGACCAGCTTGCCGAGACCCTCGAGCGCGTAATACTCGCACTGGATGGGAATGAGGAGTTCGTCCGCGGCGCTGAGGGCGTTGGTCATGAGGATGCCGAGCGACGGAGGGCAGTCCATGATGACGTACTCGAAGCGGCCCGAAGCGCGCATCGGCTCCAGGACTGTGCGGAGTTGGGTGAGATGCCCCTCCATGCGGGCAACCTCGATCTCCGCGCCGGCCAGGTCGAGGTCGGCGGGGATGCCGCAGAGATTCGGAATCCGCGTTTCTTGGACGAGGTCCTGCATCGGGGTTTGCCCGATCATGGCTGCGTAGAGGCTGTTTCCCTCGCCCGTTTCGAGTCCGAGGGCGCTGGAGGCATTCCCCTGGGGGTCAAGGTCGAGAAGAAGGACGGGGTGACCCGCCTCGGCGATCGCGGCGGCGAGGTTGACCGAGGTGGTGGTCTTGCCGACGCCCCCCTTCTGGTTGGCGATGGCGATGACTTTGGTCTTCATGGGTTGGAAAATCGGATGATGGGAGGGTGATGGATGCCGTTTCGGGAAAAGCACATCATCAGCGGCTCCCATAGTAATCGGCAAGCCCTTGCGCCACGGCATCGGCATATTCCCTGTAAATGCTTGGCAGTTGGGAGCCCCCCACGTTGCGTCGCCCCTGATAATCTCCCATTTGCACGCGGTTGAAGACCGCCCGGCTGTTCATCACATACGGCTCGCAGTAGACGACGGGGCATTCGAACAGGCGGTTTGCCAGCAGGTTGCGGATCCAGAGATAAGGATTCGAGGAGGCGGGGATCCCCTTGGTGCCGTGGTAGACAAAGGGTTCGAGTCCGGTGGCGGAGGCTAGAGAACGGACGACGGCCTCGGAGGCCCCGAGTTCGGCGGCATGGGTCCCGCCGAGGAGTTTCACCAGCATGGTGTGGCGCTCATCCTCGTGCAGAAGTTCCTCGCGCGAGATGTTTCCGGAGAGCAGCAGGTGAAGGTGGTTTTTGTCCGTCAGGGAGGGGCGGGCCGGATCACCCCACTCCTCCGCATTGAAATGCAGACAGACCACGAGATCAGGACGGATGTGGCTGTTCACCAACCGGGCCCGGTTGCGGATCTCGCCGACTCGGTAAAAGAGCCTCTCGGCCTCGTCCTGAAGTCGCTTGCCCGACGAAACCACACCCTCCTCCTGCAGCGATCCCGCCGCGACTTTCCTTAGACTTCCGGGGCGCAGCGGCGTGGTGGGGCCGTTCCTTGTCCTGGTCAGCCAGACCTCCGCACCCATCGACTCCAGTTGCTGTTTCAGGAGCTTCGCGACCATCAGGGTCATCTCCCCCTCCTGGACGGGACGACTGTTGCCGATCCGGAACCAGCGGGCCTCCATCTTCGCATAGCTTCCCCCGAGGTGGCCCGGATCGATGGCGATGCGGAGACCGGCAAGCGGCCGACCGGGGACGGGAGAGCGCGCCGTGCGGTCTTTCCAAAACCGGGGCGGTGCCTTCGGGATCGTGCCTGGAGGGGCGAGGGGGAGGGCGATCGGAGCGGCGCCCGGCCTCGGGGTGATCAGGGCCTCGGTCGGGGAGATGCTGATCCACTCCCTCCAAGAGCCGTCGGGAACGTAGACCTGTCTGAGCAGCCTCTCGAAATCGGCGGCCGTGATTGTTCCCGCATACTGCCCGATGGTGCTCCAGTCGGGCTGGGGAGCCAGCGGGCTGAGGAGGGCGGCCGGCGCGCAAACGGACGAAGCCAGCAGGACAAAAGCCGCGGTACAGCCAAGCGCGAGGGGTCGAATCTTCAAGATGGCTCATTTTTACATCGTCCCGGCCGGTGCTTTCGATAAAAACCCACCCATGGTCAAAATCCTTTTTCTGGGCGATGTGGTGGGTGAACCCGGCCGCATCGCGGCCTGCCGCACGGCGGAACTCTATCTGGAGCGCGGCGATGCCGATTTCGTGATCGCCAACGGTGAGAATGCCGCCGCCGGCCGCGGCATCACCCCGAAGCTTGCGATCGACTTGATGCGCAGCGGGATCGCCGTCATCACCTCGGGGGATCATATCTGGGACCAGAAGGAGATCGTTGCCTACATCGCCACCGAGCCCCGGTTGCTCCGCCCCCTGAACTACCCGGCTGGCACCCCAGGTAGCGGCAGCATCATCCTCGACACGGCCCACGGGCCGATCGGCGTCATGAACGTCCAGTGCCGGACCTTCATGAAGACCCCCCTCGACAACCCTTTCCTGGCTGCCTCCGCCGAGGTGGAAAAACTCAGGCAAGAGACCCCCGTGATCATCGTCGATGTCCATGGCGAGACCACCAGCGAGAAGATCGCTATGGGACGCCACCTCGACGGCAAGGTCTCGCTCGTGGTGGGGACCCACACGCATGTGCAGACGGCCGACGAGCGGATCTTCCCGAAAGGGACGGCCTTCCTCTGTGATGCCGGGATGTGTGGCCCAGAGGACTCCATCCTCGGCCGCGACTGCGAAGCGGTGGTGGGGCAGTTCGTGAACTCCATGCCGGTCAAGTTTCCCGTGGCACGCGGTCCGATCATCGCCTCCGGCGTGCTGGTTGAGGTCGATCCGGAAACGGGACGTGCCAAGTCGGTCAAACGCGTGGCTGAACGCTACGGGGCGCCGTGAGGCGCCCCAAGGCGCCTAGTCGAAAGACGAAAGTCGAAAGTCGAGGGAAGGAAATGAACCAAGGCTCTGGGAAGAGCCGCGGAAGACTGCCAAAGGCAGCCCTGAAAGGGCGGCACGGCTTCCGGGAGGAAGTGCCGTCAAAAATTGGGAGCCCTTCACCACCCCTTTCAGCCTTTTAGCTTTTTAAGTCCAGCTTTCCACCGTCGACTCAGCCTCCCCTTGCCTTCGACCTTCGACCTTCGACGCTCGACTCATCCAATTAAACAAATGACTCCATCTTTGCCGGGGAGCGGATTAGCCTGACCGGAGATGGATCCCGCAGGACCAGCACCCGAAGACCAATCAGGCCTTGGCCTGGTAAGCCAGGAGTCGCGCCGCAGCGTGCTGGTGATCGACAGTCTCCTGCGCGGCGCCTCGCGCCTTCAACACTTGGCGGCCCGAAGGTGGCGCCGTCTGCGCCGGCGGCCCCAGACGATCGCGGAGAGCGCGAATCTCCTGCCGACCCTGATCCAGGTGCTTGCCGCCTTCACGCGCGTCGACGGCGAGATGCTCGAGGAGGAGATCGATTCCAGCCTCGGTTTCCTGCGCTACGACTATCCGGAGGCGGTCTATTCCGAGCTGCGGAGGCTCTTTCGGCAGGCGCTCGAGCAGCAGCAGGATCTGGGGGTCATGGCTTCCAAGCTCGCCCTCGAACTGAGCGATGACCGGAAGATCCTGCTCGGCGTCCAGCTCTTCGACCTGATCACCCGCTCCGGGATGAAGCCGGAGCAGGTCGCCGCCTACCATGATTTCATGGGCAAGCTCGGCATGGCCGCCCAGGCGATCGACATCGTCTACCAGCTCAATGCGAACGAACAGGCCGACCCTGCGTTCTTCCACGACGGCGTCTCCCCGCTGGAGGCCCTTTCCTTCGGCGATCCCGACCGGTGCGATGTGGCCCTGCGCGAGTTCTCGCCCGACGAGCGGCTGCTCGCCTACCGCCACCACGACCTGATCATCCTGAAGAACCTCTCCTCGAAGAGCCTCATCGTCCAAGGGCGACTGCTCAAACCGGGCGAATTCTGCCGCATCTATCCCGGCCAGCGGGTGCTCGTCGGCGAACAGGTCATTACCAGCCAGGACCTGCTCTTCTACTTCAACGCGAAGCGGAACGTGACGCTTCCCCACATCTTCGTGGCGATCAACAACGAGGAGGTCCGTCTCGAGAAGTCCCGTAGCCGCGACAGCGATCTGGAGATCGCCTTTGGGCTCAAGGTGCGCGTCACCGCGCTCCAGGATCTGCGGGCGACCCTGCGGGGCACTCCCCTGCGCAAGGGAACGACCGTGGATGCCCAGCTCTCCGACAAGATCTTCTTCCGCGACGGAGGGGAGCTCGACCTCGAGGAGCTCAAGCGACGCGTCGGCGCCTTCGGCGGGCGCTTCGAGCTCAAGGGATCGAAGACCGAGTACATCGCCTCCAACAACCCGAGCCGCCTCGACGACGATGACATCCTCATCTCCCCGGGCATCGGCGGCGAGGTGACCCTCCGGATCACCTGTGACTACCAGCTGAAGAAGGGACGGGTCGAGGTGCTGCAGGCCGACCGGCCGATCGTGGTGAGGGGCCTGCCCGTCCGGGGCGCCATGGAGCTGGAGGACGGCGACACGATCCGCATCGATGCGGGCCAGGTGCTGCGCTGCAATTTCACCGAGCGCATCATCGAGGAGGAGCGCAACATCATCCGCAACCTCGATGTGCGTGATCTCGTCTGCCGCTTCCGGAGCGCCGACACCGCGCTCGACAACCTCAACTTCTCGATCGAGCGGGGCGAGATGGTCTGCGTCATGGGGGCGAGCGGCTGCGGGAAGAGCACCCTGCTGCGCGCGCTGGCCGGTCAGTTCCAGCCGATAGCGGGAGAGGTGCTGCTCAACCAGCGCTCCCTCTACGGGAATCTCGACGCCCTCCTCCAGTACATCACCTACATCCCGCAGTACGACGCCTTCGACGAGCAGCTGACCATCGAGGAGAACCTGAAGTTCGCCGCCGCGATCCGGGCCCCCCATCTCTCACGCCGCGAGCGGCAGCGCCGGATCGACAGCAAGCTTGCGGAGCTCGGCCTCAACGAGCGCCGCAAGGAGGTCGTCGGGGGATCGCAGAGGAAGGTGCTCAGCGGGGGCGAGCGCAAGCGTCTCAACATCGGCCTCGACATGGTCAGCACGGCCGACATCTACCTCTTCGACGAGCCTACCAGCGGCCTCTCCTCCAAGGATTCCGAGCACGTCATCGAGATCATCCGCGGCATGGCCCACAACAAGATCGTCCTCGTGACGATCCACCAGCCCACCTCGAAGATCTTCCAGATGTTCCAGAAGGCCCTCCTTCTCGACAAGGGAGGGAAGCTGGTCTTCTTCGGAACGCCGACCGAGATGCTGGCCTACTTCGCGGAAGCCGAGCACGAACAACTCTTCGGAACCGAACTCGGAGGCTGCCAGGCCTGCGGCACGACGAGGCCGGAGTTCGTCTTCGATGTGCTGGAGACCCCGCTGCGTGACCTGAGCGGCGACATCATCTACGAGGAGAACAACCGCGGCCAGCTCGTCCCAGCGCGGCGCTTCTCCCCGGAATACTGGCGCGACAAGTTCGAGGCCTACCGCCTCATGAAGGAGGTGAAGCAGCCGGCCTCCTCCCGCATCCCCGTCCCTGCCGGCCCCGAGGCGAAGAGCACCCTCCTGCAGCGCCCCAAGGGTTGGGAGGGTCTCCGCTGGCGCGACGAACTCGGCCAGTTCCTGGTCCTGCTCCAGCGCTCCTTCATCAGCAAGCTCCGCAACAGGGCCAACCTGCTGACCACGCTGGTCGAGGCGCCGATGCTCGCCTTCCTGATCGGAGCGGTCCTCCGCTACTCTGAGGGGAAGAGCTACGACTTCGCCTCGGCCTTCCACATCCCGACCTACCTCTTCCTCTCGCTGGTGGTGGCGATGTTCCTGGGCCTGACCAACAGCGTCGACGACATCATCCGCGACCGTCCGGTGCTTCTGCGCGAGCGCAACCTGAACGTGCGCCTCGGCTACTACCTGCTGGCCAAGGCGATCACGCTCGGCCTCTTCGCCGTGGCGCAATGCGCCCTCTTCACACTGATCGGCGACTGGATGGTCTCGATCCGGGGATTCTACTGGGTGGAGTTCACCGCGATGTTCCTCACCGCCTTCAGCGGCATCGCCCTGGGACTCCTCATCTCCTCGCTGGCCCGCGAGGGGAAGACCGCGGTCAACATCATCCCGGTCGTGCTCATCCCCCAGATCATCCTCGGGGGCGCCCTCATCAAGTACGAGGAGATGAACCGCAACCTCGACTTCATCCATTCGATTCACGAATGGTTTGCGCGGCATCCCGACACCGCGATGGAACCCCGGAGCGACCTGCAGGTGCCGGTGATCTGCGAGTTCATGCCGATGCGCTGGTCGTACGAGGGGATTGTCTTCGCACAGGCCAAGCTCAATCCCCTCGCCCTCCGGCAGGCCCGGATCCAGCGTCAGATTAACCAGCTGGCGGCGGTCAAGAAACCGACCGAGGCCCAGGAGGAACGGCTCGATGACCTCAAGGACCTGCTCGCCATCCTGAGCGGCCTCGAGGCCAAGACCACCAAGGATCTCGACAGGAGAATGGATCGGATCGACCGGGTGATCTCCGGCGGCCCCTTCAAGCGGGAGGAACTTCTCGGGCGCGAGGGAGGGGTCACCGCGGAACAGCTCTACACCAACCAGAAGGTGCTCGACCTGGTCTCCAAGGCCGAGATGGAGCAGGCCGATTACCGTGACAGCCGACACCCGAACGTCTTCTTCGGCCCAGTGAAGCATTATTTCGGCATGAACATTCCCCTCCTCTGGTTCAATGCCGGGGTGATGATCCTCTCGAGCTGGATGATCTTCGTGATCCTCTACGTGATCCTGAGACGCCAGATCCGCTTGACCAGGAACTAGCCCCCCAAGTGCCCCTTTGTCGGGATCCCGAAAGCAAGGCTTGACCACCGACTGCTTCTGGGGGAACCTCCACACCCCACAAAAGAAAGCAGGTGAATTAACATGCCGGAAGTTATTGTCCGTAAGGGCGAACCCATCGATCGCGCTCTCAAGCGCCTCAAGACGAAACTCGACACCGAGGGAATCCTCGAGGAGGTGCGTCGTCTTCGTGCCTTCGAGACCCCGACCCAGCGCACCAAGCGCAAGGCCAAGGCCAACGCCAAGCGCGCCAAGGCCAAGGTTCGTTTCGTCCTCAGCTAACGTCTGCTTTCCACTCCGAGGAGTGAATCCGGAAGTTCTCATCATCGGCTGCGGTTTCCTAGGGGAGGCCGCAGCCGGACTTTTTTCCGCCCGGGGCAAGCGCGTTCTCGGGCTCGTCCGGGGCGCCGATTCCATGGCGGTACTGGCGGGGCGCTCTTTTGAAACGACCACCTGCGATGTGACCGACCCCTCCTCGGTGGAGGCCCTTTCCCCAAGGCTCCGGAACGTACCCCTCGCCGTCTATGCGGTCAGCTCGGGCAGGGGTGGCGCGGAAACCTACGCGGCGGTCTACCGGGAGGGCCTGCGGCGTGTGATCAACACCTGGAATCCGGGCAGGGTGATTTTTGTCGGCAGCACCTCGGTCTACGGACAGACCGACGGCTCATGGGTGACCGAAAAATCGCCGACCCTGCCCGACCGCGAGACCGGACGCATTCTACTGGAGGCGGAGCAAATCGCCCTCGACTCCGGGGGAAGCGTCGCCCGCCTCTCCGGCATCTACGGGCCGGGGCGTTCCGTCCTGCTGAAGAAATTCCTCTCCGGCGAGGCGCTCCTCGAAGAGGGAGGCCACCGCTGGATCAACCAGATCCACCGCGATGACGCGGCGGCGGCGCTCGCGCGGCTTGCCGACCCGGATGTTACCGCCGGGCTTTACAATGTGACCGACGACACACCCGCCACCCAGAGACAGGTCTACGAATGGATGGCCGGTTTTCTTGCAAAACCACTCCCTCCGGAGGGAAGCGCCGATCTCAACCGCAAGCGGGGCTGGACCTCGAAGCGGATCTCCAATGCCCTGATGCGCACCACGGGCTGGTCACCCGCCTACCCCTCTTACCGGGACGCTTTGCCCCGCCTGCTCTCTGCGATTCAGCCAGATTCTTCAGAGTAAGCATTGGCATTTTGTGGAATATTGGGTCAACTTGACCCATCTCCCATGAAGAAAACGATCCTCATCGTCGATGACGAGAAGCACACACGCGAGGGATTGCGGGCCGCTCTGGAGGATCATTACGACGTGGCCGTGGCTGCGGACGCCGCCGGTGCCCTCGCCCTATTCGAGGCCGATCCGGCCGATGTCGTCATCACCGACCTGAAGCTTGGAACCGATGACGGCATGGATCTGATGGGAGGCCTGCTCAAAAGGACCGATCCGCCCGTCTGCATTATGATGACCGCCTACGGCTCGGTTGACACCGCCGTCGAGGCGATGCGCCGGGGCGCCTACGACTTCGTCACCAAGCCGGTGAACATCGACCGCCTCGAGATGCTGGTCAGACGCTCCCTTCGCGAACGTGCGGTGCAGGCTGAGAATGTGGAACTGCGTAGGGAAGTCGTGCAATCGCGCGCGCCGGACCAAATGATCGGGCGCTCCCCGGAGATGGAGCGCGTCTTCGAGACCATCAGGCAGGTCGCGCCGAGCAAGGCAACGGTCCTGATCCAGGGAGAGAGCGGCACCGGCAAGGAGGTTGCCGCCAAGGCGATCCATGCACTCAGCAATCGTGCGGAAAAACCCTTTGTCGCCGTCCACTGCGCCGCCCTCTCGCCCCAGCTTCTCGAGAGCGAACTCTTCGGCCACGAGAAGGGGGCCTTCACGGGAGCTGGCGAGCGCCGCATCGGCCGCTTCGAGCAGGCCGCCGGGGGGACGCTCTTTCTCGACGAGATCGGGGAGATCGATCCGACCGTCCAGGTGAAGATCCTGCGCGTGCTCGGGGAAAAAAGCTTCGAGCGGGTCGGTGGCAATCAGACGCTCCAGGCCGACGTGCGCCTCATCGCCGCAACGAACAAGGACCTGACCGCCATGGTGGCTGCCGGCACGTTCCGCGAGGATCTCTTCTTCCGCCTCAACGTGGTTCCGCTCACGATGCCCCCGCTCCGCGACCACCGCGGGGACATCCCACTCCTGGTGACGGCATTCCTCAAGGAAATGGCTCGTGAGCACGGCAAGCCGGCACGCCGCTTTTCGGCGGAAGCCATGAAAGCGATGGAGGCCTACGGATGGCCCGGCAATATCCGCGAACTCAAGGCCGCCGTGGAGCATGCGGTGGTCCTGGGCAACGGCGATGAACTCACCTCGGCGGATCTTCCCGCCTCACTCCGGCAGTCCTCCTCGCCGGAACCCGGGGAGGGGGAACTCAACCTCGCCCGCATCGAGGGGGCGATGATTCTCAAGGCCTTGGAGGAAAGCGGCGACAACCGCACCCTGGCGGCAAAAAAGCTCGGCATCAGCCGCCGCACACTGCATCGTCATCTGGCCCGGCTGGGCATCCAAAAACCCTCTCACTAGGCCTTTCCACACATGCCCCCCAAGATCCAGAATCCCTCCGAGAGCGAGGAACATTCCATCGAGCACGCCTTGGGAAGGCTCGAGTCTATTGTCGAGGAGATCGAGAAAACCCCGCCTCCGCTCGAGACACTGATCGAACGCTATGAGGAAGGGATGAAGCTGCTTCAGGTCTGCCGCGAGAAGCTGGATGCCGCCGAGAAACGGATCGAGATCATCACCCGTTCGGGCCGCGGCGAGCCGGCCCTGGAACCCTTCGAGGAATCGTGAGTTCCCCACGCCTGCTCGACGGGATCGACTCTCCCGCGGATCTCAAGAAACTCCCCGAGAAGGATCTCCCGCTGCTCGCGCAGGAAATCCGGGACGAACTCATCGGCACGCTCGCGGAAACCGGCGGCCACCTCGGTCCGAACCTCGGCGTGGTCGAGCTGACGATCGCCCTTCACCGCGTCTTCGACACCCCGGCCGACAAGATCCTCTTCGACGTCAGCCACCAGGGCTACATCCACAAGATCCTGACCGGACGCCGCAGGCAGCTGGGGACCATGCGCCAACACGGGGGCCTCAACGGATTCCTGCTCCGCACCGAAAGCGAGCACGACTGCTACGGCGCCGGACATGCCGGCACGGCCCTCTCGGCCGCGCTCGGGATGGCGGCGGCGCGTGACATGAACGGTGGAAGCGAGCACGTCGTCGCTGTCGCGGGCGACGCGGCCTTCACCTGCGGGGTCAGTTACGAGGCGCTCAACAACGTCGCCGAGACCACCAGGAAATTCATCGTCGTCCTGAACGACAACGAGTGGTCGATTGCAAGGAACACGGGAGCGATCGCGCAACACCTCAACCGGATCGCCACAAGCCCCGCCTATGCCCACCTGCACGAACAGGCCGCGAAATTCGTCGAGTGGATCGGGGGCAAGTCAGCGCGGCAGCTGGCCCACAAGATCGAGGCCGGGGTGAAACAGATTCTGCTGCCGGGGGTGATCTTCGAGAACCTCGGCCTCCGTTACTTCGGACCGATCGACGGACACGACATCCCGCTTCTGATCCGCACCTTCGAGTTCCTCAAGAACCAGAACGAGCCTGTCATCCTCCATATCCTGACCAAGAAGGGAAAGGGATACGCCCCGGCACTCGCCAAGCCGGACAAGTTCCACGGCCTTGGAAAATACCAACCGGACACGGGCGAGACCGCTGCGGCGGCGACTCCCACCTATTCCGAGATTTTCGGAAAGACCCTGGCCGACTTTGCCGACCACAACCGCAAGATCGTCGCGATCACCGCGGCGATGCCCAACGGCACGGGCCTCACCCAGTTCGCCGCGCGCCACGCCGACCGCTTCTACGACGTCGGGATCGCCGAGGAACACGCCGCCCTCTTTGCGGCGGGGATGGCCACCCGCGGCATGAAGCCTTTCCTGGCGATCTATTCGACCTTCATGCAGAGGGCCTTCGACATGATCGTCCATGACATCGCCCTGCAGAACCTGAACGTCGCTCTCTGCATGGACCGTGCCGGACTTTCGGGTGATGATGGACCGACCCACCACGGGCTCTTCGACATCGCCTACCTGCGGGGCATCCCGGGCGTGATCGCGATGCAACCCAGGGACGAGGAGGAATTCGCCGACATGCTCTGGACGATGGCCAACCACCATGAGGGACCGATCGCGATCCGCTATCCCCGTGGCGCGGGAACCGGAGCCCTTCCCAAGACGGCACCCCGCCTGCTGGAAATCGGCAAGGCCGAGGTACTGCGCCATGGCGCCGATATCGCGCTCTTCGGACTTGGGAATTTCTGCGAGGTGGCCCAAGAAACCGCGGAGATCCTGTCACGGCACGGCATCAATGCCGCGGTGATCAATCCCCGCTGGATCAAGCCCCTCGACACGGGGACGCTCGAGTTCTTTGCCCGCAGCGTGCAGGTCCTCTGCACCCTGGAGGATCATGCCGTGACGGGCGGCTTCGGATCCGCCGTGGCGGAGCATCTCTCCGAGGCTGGCATTGCAACGCCGCTGATCCGCGTCGGCTGGCCCGACCAGTTCATCGAGCACGGCTCGGTCGCCATCCTTAGGGAGAAATACGGCATGACGGCCAAGGCAGCTGCAGAACGCATCCTAGAAGCCTTCGGCAAATCGAGCGCCAAGAAAGGCGCCAGTCTTTAGAGCCGTTTTGTTCCGAGAGGCCCGTTATTTCTTCCCGGAGGCATCCGCCTCGAGAGCGGCCTTCACGGCCTCCTCGATCTCGGCGTAGAGGGCGGAGTCGCTCTTGAGCAACTCCTTCGCGGCGTCACGACCCTGGGCGATGTTGTTCCCCTTGTAGCTCATCCAGGAGCCGCGCTTCTCGAGAACGTTCTTCTCGATGGCAAGATCCAGAAGAGAGCCGGTGGAGGAGATTCCCTCGTTGTACATGATGTCGAACTCGGCCTCGGTGAAGGGAGGGGCCACCTTGTTCTTCACGACCTTCACGCGGGTGCGGTTGCCGGTGACGGTGCCGTCGGTCTGCTTGATCGCGCCGATGCGGCGGATGTCGCAGCGGACGCTGGCGTAGAACTTGAGGGCCTTGCCGCCCGGTGTGGTCTCGGGGTTTCCGAACATCACGCCGATCTTCTCGCGGATCTGGTTGGTGAAGATGCAGCAGCAGTCGGCCTTGGAGATGAAGGCGGTGAGCTTCCTCATCGCGGCGCTCATGAGACGGGCCTGGGCTCCGACGACGGAATCGCCGATCTCTCCCTCGAGCTCGGACTTGGTGACGAGTGCGGCGACGGAATCGAGCACGACAACGTCGACGGCATTGGAACGCACGAGGGTCTCGCAAATGCGGAGGGCCTCCTCGCCGGAGCTGGGCTGGGAGACGAGCAGTTCCTCAAGGTTCACGCCGAGCTTGCGGGCGTAGGCAGGATCGAGGGCGTGCTCGACGTCGATGAAGGCCGCGACACCGCCGCGCTTCTGGGCCTGGGCCACGACGGTCAGGGTGAGGGTGGTCTTTCCGGAGGACTCAGGGCCGTAGATCTCGACGATGCGTCCCTTCGGGAATCCGCCGACGCCGAGGGCGCGGTCGATGAGAAGGTTGCCGGTCGGAATCGAGGCGATGTTCACCGCGGAGGCGTCACCGAGACGCATGATGGCCCCGTCGCCGTAATCCTTGGCGATCGCCTGGATGGCGAGATCAAGGTTCTTGGCGCGTGCGGTGGCGACCTTGTCGGTTGCTTTTTCTGCGGATGCGTCTTCTTTGGCCATGGTCGTGGAGTCGTGTGTATTGGTTCTGGTTAAAGCTCCAAAGGTAGACCTCCCTTGGAAGGTAGCAACCGGAAAACGGGGGCTTGTCTTTCCGGGGGGGATTTCTACCTTCAACTTCCTCCACCATGCGTGCACTCCCCTCCTCTTTCTTCCCAAGGCTACTGAGCACGACGGCCCTCTGGCTCATGGTGATGGCTGCCTACATGGCCCGCTCGGAAGGGGCTTTTGCGATCCTGATCGCCGTTCCGGCCCTCATCTCCCTGTGGGAATACTTCGCCCTCCTCAAGGCAGGGGGCATCTCCCATCACCGAGGCATGGGCGTGGCCGTCGCCTTGATCCTGATCGGCCTGAATTTCTGGCTCCTGCGCTGCCCGGCCATGGCCAAGCCCCTTCTGGAGGGGGGTGGAACGATCTTCGGCGTGGAGGCCGCCCTGTTCGCCCTCTTCACGATGGCGCTCTTTCTGCGTGAATACGGCCGCAACGATCCCGGGCGGCACACCGCCGAGGCGATCTCCTTCACGCTGTTCGGGGTCGTTTACATCCCGTGGCTTTTCCTCTTCATGGCGAAACTCCTCTACCTCACGCCGAGGGATGCCGGGGGCTTCACCACCGGCCAGTATCTCGTCCTCTTCGTCGTGGCAGTGACGAAGTTCACGGATGTCGGGGCATTCCTCTGCGGCAGCCTTTTCGGACGCACGCCGTTCTTCCCGAACATCAGCCCCAAGAAAACCTGGGAAGGGATCGCGGGAGGGATCGCCCTCGGAGTGATCCTGGGCATCGTGGTCTTCCGTTTCTTCGGCGACCATCTCCCTCCTTTCTCCCTCGCGATGGTCTGCACCCTCTCGCTCGTGCTCGCCATTGCAGGCGTCGCTGGTGATCTGGCCGAATCCCTGCTGAAGCGATCGGTGCACAGCAAGGACTCGGGCCATGTGCTCCCGGGAATCGGCGGCGGGATGGATCTGATTGACAGTCTGCTCTTCACGATGCCCCTCTTCTACTTCCTGCTTCAGTTCCTCCTACCCGCGGCCCCCCTCTGCCACGCTCCATGATGAAAAGACGGGTCGTCGTCCTCGGGGCCACCGGGTCCATTGGCGAGAGCACAATGCGCGTCGCCCGTGCTCTGCCGGAGCAGATCGGGATCATCGCCCTCTCCGGCAGGAACAATGCGCAACGCCTGCTGGAACTCGCCAGGGAATTTCCCGCGGCCACGCTCTGCACGGGGGATGAGAAGGCGGCGGAATCCCTTCGCGGCAAACTTCCCGGACGCGATGCGCTGCATGGAGGCCATGGCCTGGAGGAACTCGCCTCCCTGCCGGAGGCCGACATCGTCCTCATTGCCATCGTCGGCACCGCGGGCCTGCGACCCGCGCTGAAGGCTCTCGAATCAGGCAAGGATCTGGCCGTGGCGAGCAAGGAGATCCTCGTCATGGCGGGAGAGGAGGTCATGGCGACGGCAAAGCGCTCCCGACGCCGTGTCCTGCCGGTAGACAGCGAGCACAATGCCATCTTCCAGTGCCTGGAGGGCAAGGATCCCTCCACGATCAAGCGTCTGATCCTGACCTGCTCCGGAGGTCCCTTCCGCAACGCCTCGGCGGCCGATCTCGCCGCGGTGACACCAGAACAAGCCCTGCGTCACCCGACCTGGTCGATGGGCCGGAAGATCTCCATCGACTCGGCCACCCTCTTCAACAAGGGACTCGAGATGATCGAGGCGCGCTGGCTCTTTGACATTCCGATGGAGAAGATCGACGTGGTGATCCACCCGCAGAGCATCGTTCACTCAATGGTGGAGTTCGTCGACGGATCGATCATCGCCCAGATGAGCACGACCGACATGGCGCTCCCGATCCAGTACGCCCTGACCTATCCCGGACGCTTTTCCGGGGCATGCGCCCCTCTTGATCTCACGACGGTGGGCCGCCTCGATTTCGAGGCTCCGCGCACCGATCTCTTCCCTGCGCTCGATCTCGCCCGTCGCGCCGGAACAGCGGGCGGCACACTGCCGGCCGTCCTCAATGCGGCGAACGAGGCCGCCGTGGATGCTTTCCTGGCGGGTCGCCTCAGCTTTCCGGGCATCTGGGAGAGCGTGACCCGCGCCATCGAGACCGTCCCGTTCGTGGAACACCCGACCCTCGAGCAACTCATCGAGGCCGACAGGGCCGCGCGCAAGATCGTCGCAAGCTAAGTATCCCTGAAGAAGTTCTCCCGCAGAGGCGCAGAGACGCAGAGGAAGGAAAGTACAGTGAAGGGTCTGAATTAACTGCCACACTGAGCCTCCTTAATCCTTGATTTTCTTATTTCAACCTCTCAGCGCCTCAGCGTCACAGCGGGCAACTGTTTTTTCCGTGCATTCCGAATGCAAAAAGCCCCGCGCCTTTGCAGGACACGGGGCTTTCTGAAGGTGTTGATTTTGGTTCTGGGCCAGGCGTCGCAAGCGATGTCGTAGCAAAACCTACGGCGAGCGCGCAGCAACGACGCCCTGGGCCGAAAGAAACTACTTGAGCGCGTTCAGATAGTTCTGCTCGGCGTGGTTCCAATTGACCACGTTCCACCAGGCCTTGAGGTAGTCGGGACGGCGGTTCTGGTAGTTCAGGTAGTAGGCGTGCTCCCAGACATCGTTGCCGAGGACGGGCTTATTCCCGTCCATGATCGGGCTGTCCTGATTGGGGGTGGAGACGATCTCGAGTCCACCCTGCTTGTTCACGATGAGCCAGGCCCATCCGCTGCCGAAACGTCCGACTCCGGCGGCCTCGAACTTGGCCTTGAACTCATCGACACTGCCGAAGGTCTTGTTGATCGCTTCCGCCAGCTTTCCAACCGGAGCGGTGGCGCCTCCGGGGGTCATGAGTTCCCAGAAGAAGGTATGGTTGGAGTGGCCGCCGCCGTTGTTGCGGACGGGAGTCCGGATGGCCTCGGGTACGGCGGAGAGGTTCGCGATGAGCTCGTTGACCGGCTTGGAGGCCAGTTCGGGATGATCCTTGAGCGCGTTGTTCAGGTTATTGACGTAAGCGGCATGGTGCTTGTCGTGATGGATCTCCATCGTGCGCGCGTCGATGTGCGGTTCGAGTGCCGTGAAGGCGTAGGGAAGAGCGGGAAGCGTGTAGGACATAGGTGACTAGGATTGCTCCGGGGCAGTCGATCAGACAAGCAGGATCTCACAGAGGCTCATTCTCATCCAGAGGATAGAGCTTCCGATATTCGATGGCCTGCAGACCGATGATGGCGGCCACGGCCGCGATATCCTCGCTGAGCGTACCGCGGGAGATTCTGGCGGCGGGACGGGAGAGGCCGTTCACAATCTGGCCGTAAACGCGTGCTCCCGCCAGATATTGAACAAGCTTCACGGCGATGTTGCCGGCATCCAGATCCGGAAAAATCAGGACATTGGCTTTTCCGGCCACCAGACTGTCGGGCACCTTGATGGCCGCGACGGCGGGAACAATGGCCGTGTCCCCCTGAAGCTCCCCGTCGATTTCCATCGGGTGGTCGAGCGCTTCGGTCCCGCCGATCCTGATGGCCAGCTCCCTGGCCTGGGCCGCCGCCGCAGCCATCTTCATCGCTGAGGGGTGGGCGGAACTGCCGTGGGTGGAAAAGCTCAAGAAGGCGATTCGCGGCGTCTTCCCAAAGACCTGCCGGGCAAGAAGCCCGGTCTGGACGCCGATCGAGGCGAGTTGGTCGACCGTCGGTTCCGGAACCACCCCGCAGTCGGCGAAGAAGAGAACGCCGTTGTCGCCGAATTCCGCGCGCGGCACCTCCACGATCATGGAACTGGAGATCACCGGCGCATGTGGCAGCGGCTTCACCAGCTGAAGAAGCGGCCTGAAAAGCGCCGATGCGTACGCACCCACACCGCCGACCAATCCGTCGACAAGCCCGAACTGAAGCATCATCGCCGCGAAGTAATTCGGCGTGGAGAGCAGGCCCTGCAGGTCGCCCGGTTGAATGCCTTGATAGCGCTCCAACTTCGATGCCATCGCGAGAAAACGCGGCATCTCGGAGGATTTCTCCGGGTCGACGATCGCCACCCTCTCCAGCGTCATGCCATTCGCTTCGGCGATGCCGCGGATCTCGTCGCGCTTCCCGACCAGAACGGCGACGCCAAGACCCAGTTCATGAAACATCCTTGCCGCGCGGATCACGCGCGGATCATTCCCATCGGGAAAAACAATCCGCTTGGGATGGCGGCGCAGCTTGGCGTAAACGGAGTCAAGAAACGACATGGCCCGCACAGCGTGGAAAAGATCCGCGCCAGAGACAAGGAGGATCCCACAGATTCGCCGCCCCGCGGATCTTTTGCCTTCAGGTTTCAAGTTTCAGGTTTCATCCTTCGTTTGTGATCACCAAACTCCTCCACACCCGTTACCGCGTCCAGGATCTCGAAAGAACCGTCTCCTTTTACCGCGATGTTCTCGGGCTCATGGAAATCCGCCGAAGCGAGAGCGGCCGCGGATCCAAGCTCGTGTTTCTCAAGGCTCCCGGCAGTGAGGAAGAAATCGAGATCTGCGAATACAATGCCAGCGGCCCCGTCCAGGTCGGATCCGACCTGACGCATCTCGCCTTTGAGGTCACGGATCTGGAGGCCTTTGCCAAGGAAGCCGCGGCAAAAGGCTACCCCCTGAGCGACGGTCCACACCACACCTCCTCCGGCTCGATCATCGCCTTCATCGACGCCCCGGAGGGTTATGAGGTGGAACTGATTCAGCGCTCCCGTTAGGGATTCCTTAGGGGCGGAAATCCTCAGTTTTCTCGCAGCAGGATTTTTTCCTTCAGCCTTCGGCCTTTAGCCTTCACCCTTTCCTCATGATCCCCGAACCTAAAGCCGTCGTTCAATCCTCCTCAAAGATCCTCCGCGAATTCCAGGAATTCATTTCCCGCGGTAATGTCGTCGATCTGGCGATCGGCGTCATCATGGGAGCGGCCTTCGGAAAGATCGTCACCTCACTGGTCAACGACGTCATCATGCCTCCCATCGGCCTTCTGATGCAGGGGGTGAACTTCAAGGACTTCTATCTTCCGCTCAATGGAAAGCACTACGCCACACTGGTGGCAGCACAGCAGGACGGCGCTCCGATCATGGCCTACGGTAACTTCATCAACACCGTCATCGAGTTCATTATCGTCAGCGCCTGCGTCTTCGCCCTTGTGAAGGCCATCAACACGCTGCGGCGCAAGCAGGATGCGGCCGCAGCAGCAGCTCCCGCAGCTCCCAGCAAGTCCGAGGAGCTTCTCACCGAAATCCGCGACCTTCTCAAGAAGTAGGGACTTCTTGGGCGGCTTGGGGTTTCCGCATCCCACTGCGTTCCGCTGCGCTCACAGTATAATCATACAATTTCGCCTGCAGGCCTTGCGTTGCATATTCGACACCTCTTTTAGATGCGAGGCCAGGCGCGTGAGCGAAGCCGTATCAGGCATACGGCAAGCGAGCTGCAACGCCGCATCGCGCTAAAAGAGAGCGGGTGAAGGGAACACCGAGCGCTGGGAAGCGCGGTGTAGCCTGGGCTATAGCACAGCCCGCAAGGGCGCGGCCGTCGGGAGACGGCGCGGCAATCGAACCGCCACGCCTTTCTCAGCTACGATCAACAACCCAAAAGACAAGGTTGTCTGTAAGCGGGTGAAGGGAATCGAACCCTCGTCTCAGGCTTGGGAAGCCCACATTCTACCATTGAACCACACCCGCAAAAAAATCAGTCCCAGGAATTTATCAGCACGTTGGTGTTCCCAATCTTGGGAGTCGTCCAGACGCCGACATGCTTGGTGATGACGGCCGTGCCGCTGCTTGCATTAGTGGGAACCGTGATTTGATTCGCGTAGTTGGTATCGAGGGCTACCGAGTAAACATTCGTGGCACTGAAAGGATCGCAAAAGCCGGATCCATTGGTTCCGCCCTTGCCGCTCTTCCAAGCTTGGGCCTCCAGAAAGACGATGCCCCGGGGATTGTTCGAAGCATCGTTGGTAGAACAGAGGATGGCGACCATTGCGGTGTTAACATTGCTTCCTGTCACCGAGGGGAGTTTCCCATACTCCGTCTCGTAGGCGGTGATGGCTGTGGCGATTTGTACCGCCTGATTCTTGGTGGTGGTCTTTTTTGCGGTATTCAGGGCACTGGAGGCGGCAGGCATGAGCAAGCCGGCCAGCACGGCGATGATGGCGATCACGATCAGCAGCTCGATCAGGGTAAAGGCGGCGCTCAGTGCCGCGTTCGTTGCCTTTGTTGCCTTTAAGACTCGGGGAGAAAAATTCATCCCCTTACTTTCCGCCGTCAGAACACCGGCACAAGCATTTTCTTGTTTGCTCGGGAGGCAAAGCGTCCGATGGTGACGCGTGCCCAAGAAAAGCCCCCGCGGTCGCAAGCGAACCGCAAACCGTACCGAAGGCCCGCCCAAAGCGGGCAGGTCAGGCGCTCCACGCCCGCATGCATCCGGCCATCCGGCGCGCCGCGCCAAGGGGAAAACCGTTCGGGGAGCGGTCCAAGCTACGGGCCGGCAAGCCGCCGGGCACTCATCGGGAAGAGGCAAGCCGAAGGATCAGGAACCCTCGCGGCGGCACCGGGGAGACTCCCTCGTCGACCGCATTCTTGAAATTCTCGGAGCCGAGCCTTTGCCGGCACCCTCGATTGCCAGAGCGCTGGCTCTGGAAAAAGGGGCTCTCCGGGGACTTGATCAGATCCTCGAGGGATTGGAACGCGAGGGGCGCATCGTTCGCGTCCGCCGCGATCACTTCATCCTTCCGCAGGCCGCTGATCTCTTCACCGGCAAGCTCCAGATCCATGCGGGCGGCTCCGGTCACGTGCTGGCCGATGATCAGGGCGGCAAGGATCTCTTCATCTCGGCTGATAACCTCGGCACCGCGCTGAACGGTGACCGCGTCGTGGCCCGTCTCATCCAGCAACCCCGCTACCATGGACGTCCCCGCCGTGACGGAAGGCAGGAGGGGCGGATCATCAAGATTGTCGAGCGTGGAGGGGCGCCGATCGTCGGTACCCTCCAGAAGACGAAAAATTTTCATCACGTCGTCGCGGACGATCCGCGCTTTCCCCGCAACCTCTATGTCCCTTCCGCCGGTGGCGCCAAGATCGGCGACAAGGTCGTGGCCCGACTCGACCGCTGGGAGAACAGCCATGTGAATCCCGAGGGAACCATCGTCGAGGTGCTTGGGCCCGCCGGATCCCCCGGGGTCGACATGCTCTCGGTGATCCACAAGCACGGACTCCCTCGGGAATTCCCGGCACCGGTGAGCGTGGAGGCGGAGCATTTCGGCGGGGAAATCACCGCCAAGGATCTCGAGGGCCGCGAGGATCTGCGCGGGCGCAACATCATCACGATAGATCCGGACACAGCACGCGACTTCGATGATGCCATCGAGGTTCAGGCCACCGACTACGGGTGGGAGGCGGCTGTTCACATCGCCGATGTCTCCCACTATGTGAAGCCTGGCACCGCGCTGGACAAGGAGGCCCGTAAGCGCGGCAACAGCGTCTACCTTGCCGACCGGGTGATCCCGATGCTCCCGGAGAATCTCTCCAATGGACTCTGCAGCCTTCGGCCCCATGAGGACCGTCTGGCTTTCAGCGTCTTCGCCAAGATCAACCGCGACGGCTCGATCCGTCATGTCCGCTTCGGACGCTCGATCATCCGCAGCTCCGCCCGCCTGACCTATCGTCAGGCCCTCTCGCTGCTCGAGGAACCACCCAAGGACGAGACGGGACGCCGTGTCCACGAGGCATGGAACTGCTCCTCCGTCCTGAGGAAGAAGCGTTTCGCGGCCGGAGCGCTCGATCTCGAGATGCCCGAAGTCAAGGTCTGGCTCGACAAGGAAGGTCACCCCGTGAAGCTCGAGCTAGTGGAGAACGACATCTCCCACCAGCTCATCGAGGAGCTGATGCTACTGGCCAACGAGCTGGTCGCGCGCCATCTCAAGCACCGCAACCAGCCCAATATCTACCGCATCCACGAGAAGCCGGAGCCCGAGAAGCTCGAAGACTACCGGGAGCTCGCCGCCACCTACGGCGTGAAGGCGGGTGACCTCAGCCATCGCCAGGAACTCCAGAAGCTGCTCGACGGCCTCAAGGGCAAGCCCTACGCGGGAGCCCTCAAGATCGGTCTGCTCAAGAGCCTCAAACGGGCCCGCTATTCCCCCGATCCGCTCGGCCACTTCGGACTCTCCAAGGCGGACTACAGCCACTTCACCAGCCCCATCCGGCGCTACGCCGACCTGCTGACCCACCGATCGCTCGCCCGAGACCTCGACCCGAAACAGAAAGGGCCGGCCTCGACCGATCTCGGACCCGTCAGCGAGCATCTCTCGACCACGGAACGCACCGCCGCCGACGCCGAGAAGGAGTCGGTCCGCCTCAAGAAACTGGAGTACTTCTCCAAGCTGGCCGAAAAAGGAACCAAGGGCGGTGTCGCCCCGACCTTCGACGCCCAAGTGATCGAAGCAAGGAACTATGGCCTGCTGGTGGAGCTACCCGAAGCGATGATGACCGGCCTCGTTCCCGTCTCCACGATGGATGATGATTTCTACATCTTCGACGCCACGAAGTCGCGCCTCCTCGGCAAGAGCTCGGGACGCGTCCTGAAAGCCGGCGACCTCCTCCGCGTGCAGGTCGCCCGCGTCGATCCCTTCAAGCAGCAGATCGACTTCCGGATGGTGAATGAGGGAGGCAAAGGGAAGTCGAGGGTCGAGCGACGAGGATCAAGACGCTGATCCGCCCCTTCAGCTTTCAGCTTTCAGCTTTCAGCTTTCTTCCCCTATCCTCCCTCACCGTGAGCACCACCAATCCCGTCACCATCGCCAAGCTGGAAGAGATCTACCGCAGTCCTCTCTTCGATCTGATCCAGCGCTCCCGCTCGATCCACCTGCAGAATTGGGACGAGGACAATGTCCAGCTCTGCACCCTGCTGAGCGTGAAGACCGGCGGATGCAGTGAGGACTGCTCCTACTGCGCCCAGAGCGCCCGCTACAACACCGGTGTGAAAGCCGGGAAGCTGATGGGCTGCGACGAGATCCTCCCTCTCGCCAAGCAGGCGCGTGAAAGCGGCACCACCCGCTTCTGCATGGGTGCCGCATGGAAGGGAGTGAAATCAGGGGACAGCCGGTTCAACTCCATGCTCGAGACGGTCCGCGAGGTGAGCAAGCTCGGCATGGAAGTCTGTGTGACCCTCGGACAGCTCGGCGACGAGGAGGCCCGCCAGCTCAAGGAGGCGGGAGTCACCGCCTACAATCACAACATCGACACCTCTCCCGAGTTCTATCCCAACATCGTCACGAGCCACACCTTCGACGATCGCTTGAACACGATTTCCTCTGTCCAGAAGGCCGGCATGGCTGTCTGTTGCGGCGGTATCATCGGCATGGGTGAGAGCGAGCGCGACCGCCTGCGGATGCTCGAGGTGCTCTGCGGCTTCAATCCTCCGCCCGAGAGTGTGCCGATCAACTGCCTCATGTCGATGCCCGGCACCCCGCTCGAGGAACAGCCCGTGGTCGATATCTTCGAGCTCGTCCGCCTGATTGCCACCACCCGCATCATGCTTCCGAAAGCCCGCATCCGTCTCTCCGCTGGCCGCACCCGTCTCACCCGCGAGGGTCAGGCTCTCTGCTTCTTCGCCGGGGCGAACTCCGTCTTCTACGGCGACAAGCTCCTGACCGCGGCCAATCCCGGCACGAACGAGGACCTCGATCTCCTGCGCGCCATCGACCTGGCTCCCATGGAGCAGGGCGTGCCGGCGGCGTAGAGCCTCCCGCAGAGGCACAGAGGAGCAGAGAAAATCTGCAAATCGAAAAGAAAGATCCTCTTGGTCCGAACTTCGGAAAAGCCAAAACAGGGATGAAGGGGATAAAATGAATGCTCACAACCGAGTCCTTGTTTGCGAGGACGACACGAGGCTGAGTTCAGGTGGTCTGATCCAGCAGGCATGGGCTCTGCAACACAAAGCCGGTTGGCTCTGGAATCATCTTTGCAAGCTCCCTTGCAAGAGTGAGACCAAGGCTAACCCTGCTGAAGTTCTGCATGGCAGCAACTTCCGCCATGCCTTTCTTTCAATCTCCTTCATCCCCTTGGCTAGCCCGGACGTTGCTTCGCATCCGTTACGGATCCCTGTGCCAAAGCCTTTATCTGCGTCTTGGCTCTTTGCGTGCGGAATCTCATATCCACCCACTGAAAATAGCGAAGAGCGATTAACCTACCCCATTGCGTTCTCCTGAATCGCCTCGGCTAGTCGCCGGATTTGTTCATGGGATTGTGCGGCGCTGAGGGTGATGCGGAGGCGCGCCGTGTTCCGGGGGACAGTGGGGTAGCGAATCGCGGGAACGAAGAAGCCCGCTTCCTGCAAGCGGGCCGCCTCGGACAGGGCCCGCTCTTCGCCGCCGAGAATCAGCGGCATGATAGCGCTCGGGGGGAGCTTGGCTTTGATCGCATCGGCAAAGAGGCGAAGATTTTCCTGAAGTCGCGTCCGCAATGCATCCCCCTCCGGCGATTGCACGATCCGGAGTGAGGCGCGGGCGGCAGCGGCAATGGCAGGCGAGGGGGCCGTGGAGAAGATGAAGCTGCGGGCACGATTAATCAGGAAGTCGATCAGCGTCCGCGATCCGGCAATGTAGCCTCCGGAGACACCGAGCGCCTTGCCGAGGGTTCCCATCTGGATCTCAATCCGCTCGGCAAGCCCGAGCTCCCCTGCCAACCCCTGAGCCCCGCGGCCTCTCACGCCGACGGCATGCGCCTCGTCGAGGAAGAGGATCGCCCCATGGCGCTCCTTCAGCTCCACGATCTCCCGAAGCGGAGCCAGATCGCCATCCATGCTGAAGACCGATTCAGTGACGATCAGGTGACGGCCCTTGGGATGGGTCTCGCGGGCCCAGCGAAGATGAGACTCGAGCTTGGCCAGATCATTGTGGGGGAAGACCCGCATCTTGGCGCCACTGGCATGCACCCCGTCGATCAGGCAGGCATGGGCCAGCTTGTCGAGGATCACGACATCCCCGCGGCCGACCAGCGCAGGGATCGTTCCGGTCGCCGCCGCAACCCCGGTCGAAAAGACCAAAGAGGCCTCTGTCCCCTTAGCCGCGGCTATCTCTTCTTCCAAAGCGGCATGTTCAGCGCCCGTGCCGCAAATCAGACGGGAGGCCGTCGATCCCGCGCCCCATCGTTGCGCGGCTGCGGCCATCGCAGAAGCAATCTCCGGATGAGAGGCCAATCCCAGATAGTCGTTGGAGGAGAAGTTCACCAGCTCCCGGCCCGCGATGGTGATCAGCGTGCCCCGGGAAGATTCGACCACGCGCAGGAAGCGGCGAAGCCCTTGCTTCTCCAAGAGGGAGAGTTCGGAGAGCAACGACGACTCGAAAGGGCCCATGCAAAAAAAGATCGGGGAGCGCGGGAGGAGGCGGTCAGCGTTTGGCTTTCGGTGATGCTGACTTGGCGGCAGGCGACACTTTCGGCGCAGAACGCACGCCGTCGAGCTTGCTCATCAGCGGAGCATCACGCTCGGTCACGAAATTCACCACGAGCCCGGGGCGTCCGGCGCGCGCCGTGCGTCCGACGCGGTGCAGGTAATTCTCCATCTGCTGCGGCAGGTGGTAGTTGATGACACGGCCGACATGCTCGACGTCGAGTCCGCGGGAGGCGAGATCGGTGGAGATCAGCAGATCGACCTCTCCGTCGCGGAATGCCTTGAGGTTCCTGCGACGCTCGGCCTTGTCCATCTCTCCCCGGTAGACCACGCATGCCCAGCCGGCCTCATCCAGCTCCCCGGCAAGCTTGTCGCACTGCTCGCGGGTGTTGGTGAAGAGGATCGTTCCTCCCTCCACCTTCTTGGCGAGCAGTCGCTCGAGCAGTGGAAAGCGTTTCCCTCCCACGACCATCTGCTGCGTGGTGTTCAGCGTCGGCACCACCCGGTGGCTACCTTGGCTGCGGATAACCTCCGCCCCGGCGAAGAGATCCGCGATGAGCTTCTCCACCGCAGCGGGAACCGTGGCCGAGAACATGGCAAGCTGTCGTTCAGCAGGGCACTCCTTCACGATCCTTCGCACATCGGGCAGGAATCCGTGATCCAGCATCTGGTCGGCTTCGTCGAGCACAAGGGTGCGGACATCCCCCAGCGTGACCAGCCCTGCCTCCATCATCTTGATCAGGCGCCCAGGTGTGGCGACCAAGACCTCGAAGGGCCCCTGGAGGCTGCGTTTCGCCTGTTCCATCGTTGTTCCGCCAAGGAGCGCACGCACACGCAGGCGCGTCTCATGGGTGAATGGCTTGAAGGCCTTCGCCACCTGCTCCCCCAGCTCCCGGGTCGGAACCACCACGATGGCCCGGGGCTCTCCGTAGACCGTGATCGGGTTACCTTGGAGCTCAAGGGTCTTGAGCCGGTGCAGGATCGGCAAGGCATAGGCGAGGGTCTTCCCGCTCCCCGTCTCGGCAACCCCTACCACGGAGCGTCCCGCGAGCAGGGCGGGCACCGCCTGGGACTGGATCTCGGTCGGCTTGGTCAGGTTCTTTTCAACGAGGGTCCCCTGAAGCGTGGGGAGAAGGGCGAGATCGGCAAAGGAATTCATGGAGTGGGATAAGCGTAGCCCATCCCTCCGAAAGTGGGGAGGGATGTTTCCGAGCTTCGCCAAGGTTCGGCGGAATGGCGACGCAGAATCGCAGGGAGGCTCATTACTCCTGCTTTGAGCAAGAAACCCGGATGGGGAGGGATTATCCCCAGCTTTGCTGGGGCTCGACAGCATGGCTTCGCAGAGATCTTATGCCGCTAATCGCGGCATGGTCGTCGAACTGAAGTTCTCATCCCTCAGCATGCAATTTGTTGCTCTATGAGCAAAAAGACCGGATGGGGAGGGATTCGAACCCTCGTTACCGATAAAGGTAAACACGCTTTCCAAGCGTGCGCGATCGACCACTCTGCCACCCATCCTGAGCTAATCTGAATAGCAAAGCGTATGGACTAACCTGTATCTGTGCAAGCCACGAGACGGTTCACGATGATTTTTATGACGGGGAAGGGGGCGCTTTTCCGCGGGGAACCGCGAGGGGGATGCCTTCTTCCTTGCCCAGCAACGGCCCTCCGTCCATAAAAGAGCGTCTCTTTTCCGAATCCCGGAACCCCACTTTTTAAATCCACCGATGAGCGCTCCAGCCACCACAGCCGATCCGAAGACCGAAAACGCCGCTCCGGCCGTACCGATGATCAACGTTCAGGTAGACGGCGAGTGGAAACAATTTCCCAAGGGCACCCGCCTCATCGAGGCCTGCATGCAGAGCGGTAGCTACGTCCCCCACTACTGTTACCACCCGGCGCTCAGCTCACCCGGCAACTGCCGCATGTGCCTCATCGAGATGGGCACTCCCAAGATGGGACCCGACCGCAAGCCCGAGCTGGGACCCGACGGCCGTCCCCTGATCAACTGGAGCCCGCGACCCGCCATCTCCTGCGCCATCGAAGTCTCGGAGGGCCTCGGGGTCCGCACAAAGTCCCCCTTGGTCGAGGAGTGCCGCAAGGGCGTCATGGAGTTCCTTCTGATCAATCATCCGCTCGACTGCCCCATCTGCGACAAGGCGGGAGAGTGCCGCCTGCAGGAATTCTCCGTCGAGTACGGCAACGACTCCTCCCGCTTCATCGACAACAAGGTCAAGAAGCCGAAGCACGTAGACATCGGCGAGCGCATCGTTCTCGACGACGAGCGCTGCATTCTCTGCTCGCGCTGCATCCGCTTCATGAAGGAAGTGGCCAAGGACGACTGCCTCGGCTTCGTCGATCGCGGCAGTCACACGACCCTCACCGTCCACCCCGGCAAGAGGCTCGACAGCAACTACTCGCTCAACACGGTCGACATCTGCCCCGTCGGCGCCCTGACCTCCAAGGATTTCCGATTCAAGATGCGCGTCTGGTTCCTCAAGGAGACCAAGACCATCGATACGAACTGCGGCACCGGCAGCAACATCGTGATCGGCAGCCGCGAGAACAGGATCCACCGCATCAACCCGCGCGAGAACGAGGCGGTCAACGCCTACTGGATGCCCGACTCGCACCGCCTCAACTACACCTACATCCACCGCGAAGATCGCCTCAAGGAGCCCCTCGTAAAGGGCGCTGGTGCACGCTGGAAGGAGGCCGTCGCTTTCGCCGCCGAGTCACTCAAGCAGCACGGCGAGGGCAGGACCGCCATCATCGCCTCCGGTCGCATGACCAACGAGGAGCTCTTCCTTGCGAAGCGCCTGGCCAAGACCCTCGGCTCCGACCTGATCGACATCCGCCCCCGCGCCCAGAAGGGAGACGGCTTCCTTGTCTCCGACGATGCCAATCCGAACACCCGCGGAGCCCAACTCCTCGGCGTCACCACCGCGACGCCCGGTTCCCGCCTCGGCGACATTGCTGCGGGCATCGCCTCCGGAAAGATCACCTCGCTGATCGTCCTCGGAGAGAATCCCCTCCATTGCGGCCTGAGCGAGACCGACCTGAGCAAGCTCGCCTCGCTCGTGGTGATCGACATCCTTCCGAACGCCTCACTCAAGCACGCCTCGGCGGTTCTGCCCGGCAGCGCCTCCGCGGAGAAGCGCGGCTCGATGGTCAACATCAACGGCCGTCTCCAGCGCCTCAATCGCGCCCTGACTGCTCCGGGTCATGCCCGCGACGACTGGGAGATCCTGAGCGACCTGCTCAAGGGACTCGGCGCCGATGGCGCCTCCTCACTCGAGGATCTCTTCAAGCAGATGGCTGCCGAGACGCCCGCCCTTGCAGGACTGAACTTCGGCAAGATCGGCGACCTCGGGGTCACGCTGAAAGCCTAGGCTTTTGAATCCGTTTCAAGCCCTCCGTTCGGTTGAACCGGGCAGGGCCTTGAGAATTGCCGTCGGGCTTTGGGTGCTTTTCGCACTCATCGTCGGGATCATCGTGGCGGCCCGACCCGACAAGCGCACCGTCACCCCTGAGTATCGTCAGGCCTCCGAGAAGTGGTGGGCCGGCAAGGAGAGTCCCTACGACATGAGCCAGGGGGGCTACCTCTACCTGCCGCAGGAAGCGATCCTCTACACACCCTATCAGGTTCTGCCGAAGCGCGTCGGCGAACCGCTCTGGCGCTGGACCGGACTTGCCCTTCTGGCCCTTGGTCTCTGGCGGACTGCCGGACTGATGAGCCCTACCCAGCGCAACCGGCTTTTTCTCGCCGCCACGATTCTGGTGATCCCGGCAACCCTCTCCAGTGCCCGCAATGGTCAGGTCAACCTCCCTCTCGCGGGCCTGATGCTCCTCGCCGTTTCGGCTCTGGCCCGGTCGCGCTGGAACATGGCAACCCTCTGGCTCCTGCTCGCGGTGATGCTTAAGCCGATAGCCCTGGCTCCAGCCCTGCTTGCCGCGGCCTGCTTTGCTCCGCTCCGCCTGCGCTTGGCGGGTGGATTCCTTCTCTGTCTCGGAGTCGCGTGGATTCATCCCGATCCCGGTTATGTCACCGCGGAGTACCGGCACTTCTGGGAGAAATTCCTGCTGGCAGGCCAACCCGCGGAAAACACCTTCAGCGATTTCTTCGGGATGCTCTGGCACTGGGGCATCCACCCATCCCCTGCCGTGATCTCGGGAGTCCGGGCCCTTGCGGCAATCGTGGCTCTGGCCCTCTCGCTTCATGTCATGCGTCGATTCCGAGGGAATCTAACGGCGCAGGCCTTCGGGGTCATGCTGCTCGCCGCGCTCTACCTGATGCTCTTCAATCCTCGCACCGAGGAAAACTCGTATGTGATCCTTGCCGGATTCACCGCGCTGATGGCAGGGCGGGCCATCCTTGAAGATTACTTTGAGGATTACCTTGCGGATGACGGTCGCCCGGCCCTGCTCCTGACGCTCTTTACGTTGGCATTGGCCGCGGAGTGCTACGGCTACCCGATTTTCCCACTCACCAAAATCTGGTTCAAGCCGCTCGCCACGTCGGTCTTTTTCTTCTTCTTGGTGGCCGGGAATTTTTCCCTACTGAAGTTTCCACAGCAAGGGATTCGCGCCGCGGCGTGAACTCTGCCACACTGCCGCCATGAGCGCGCCGACCGATCTCCAGAATGAGCCCGTGGAAGAGCTGAAGGCCTTCCTTCGCTTCCCGAGCATCTCAACCCAGCCGGAGCATGCCCCGGATCTCGATTCCTGTGCCGAGTGGCTGCGCGAAAAACTCTCCTCGATCGGGTTGGAGGCCGCCGTTCATTCCACGACCGGATCCCCGGTCGTCGTTGCCGCGACGCCGCGCGATCCCGCGAAGCGAACAGTCCTGATCTATGGCCACTACGACGTCCAGCCGCCCGATCCACTCGAGGGATGGACAACGCCCCCGTTCGAGCCCCGGATCGAGGAAGGCCGGATCCATGCCCGCGGTGCCGCCGACAACAAGGGACAGATCCTCGCCCACATCCTCGGTGTCGCCGAGACGCTCCGTGAGAAAGGCTCCCTGCCGGTCAATGTCATCTTCCTGATCGAGGGGGAGGAGGAGATCGGCAGCCCTAATCTGGAGGAATTCCTCCGCGAGCACCGCGAGGAGCTGGCCTGCGATCTCGTTGCGATCTCCGATACCGCGATGGCTCCCGGGAACAAGCCGGCGCTCACCTACGCACTGCGCGGCATCGCCGCCATGGAACTCATCGTCCGCGGGCCGGCCCGAGACCTCCACAGCGGCCTCTTCGGCGGCGCTGTGGCGAATCCACTCACCGTCCTTTCCCGTCTGCTCGCCTCGCTCCACGACGAGAATGGCCGAGTCCGGATCCCAGGATTCTACGACGCCGTACGCCCGTTGGAACCTTGGGAAAGAACGGCGGCCTCGGATTTGGAAAAGGCATCCGGAGGCGATGATGCGATCAGGGAACTTGCCGGCGTGACTCAGCTTGTCGGCGAGAAAGGGTTCTCCACAATCGAGCGGATCGGAGCCCGTCCCACCGCCGAGGTGAACGGCATCGGTGGCGGCTATCAGGGGGCGGGAACCAAGACCGTCCTGCCCAAGGAAGCTTTCGCCAAGCTCACCTTCCGACTCGTGGCCGATCAGGACCCCGCCGTGATCCTGGCCGCAGCCGAGGAATACCTGCGATCCCAGACCCCTCCCGGAGTCCTGCTCGAAGTGATCACGGGCCACTCTGGCGCCGCCTACCAGTCGGATCCCAACTCGCCCGACGGCCTTGCCGCGCGCAAGGCGCTCGCAGGAGCCTTTGGCGCAGAGCCCCTGCTCCTACGGGACGGGGGGAGCATTCCCATCCTGGCCACGCTGAAAGAAATCCTCGGGGTCGATTCCTACCTGCTCGGCCTGGCCAATCCCGACTCACGGATTCACTCCCCGGATGAGAACATGCTGATTGAGAATTTTCTCGGCGGGATCAGGATGAATAAGATCCTGCTTGAGGAGCTTGGAAAGACTGACTGAAGATTTTGAATGTGGAACTCAGGAAAGTAGGAAGATAAACCAGCAAAAATTCCTGAATTCCTGCGATCTATATTAATTTCTTCGCCTTTGGCCCATGGATTGCTGCCTGTTGGCTTGAACCCAAGCACCAACCTTTTATCTTATTCCGATGTCCGCCGATCCCACCGCTCTCTATTCCCGCAAGAATCCCTTTCCCGCCAAGCTCCGCACCAACCGCAAGCTCACCGGCACCGGTTCCGCCAAAGACACGCGTCACTTTGAGATCGATCTCGCGGACTCCGGCATCGCCTATGAGGTGGGTGATTCCCTCGGGGTTTTCCCGACCAACAATCCCGCGCTCGTGCAGGAGTTGCTCGGCGTGCTGGGACTGAACGGCGAGGAGCAGGTGGTCGACACCAACGGCCAGCCCGTCTCCCTCCGCGAGGCGCTGACCCGCTTCTATGTGATCACCGAGATGGACAAGAAGCTCCTGGCCGCGATTGCGGAGAAGGATCCGACGGCTTCGAAGTTCACCGCGATGGTCACCCCCGAAGGGAAGGCCGATCTCGACGCCTATCTCTGGGGCCGCGAAGTGATCGATCCCCTGCTGGAATATCCCGCCGCGAAGTTCACTGCCGAGGAGTTTGTGAAGTGCCTGCGCAAGTTGCAGCCCCGCCTCTACTCGATCGCCTCCTCGCAGAAGGCGCACACCACCGAGGTGCATCTGACGGTCGCCGCGGTCCGCTACGAGAGCAACGGCCGCAAGCGCGAGGGCGTCTGCTCCACCTTCCTCTCCGACCGCGCCGACAACGCGCCCGTCCCCGTCTTCGTCCACACGGCAAAGCACTTCCGGGTGCCCGAGGATCCCGCCACGCCGGTCATCATGGTCGGCCCCGGCACCGGCATCGCCCCCTTCATGGCCTTCCTGCAGGAGCGCAAGGCCGCCGGCGCCACCGGTAAGAATTGGCTCTTCTTCGGTGACCAGAAGGCGGCCACCGACTTCCTCTACCGCGAGGAACTCGAGGCCTGGCAGAAGGAGGGCGTCCTGCACAAGCTCTCCACGGCCTTTTCCCGCGATCAGGCCGAGAAGGTCTATGTCCAGCACCGCATGCTGGAGGCCGCCGAGGAGCTCTATGCCTGGCTGGAACAGGGGGGCTATTTCTACATCTGCGGCGACGCCTCGCGCATGGCCAAGGATGTGGACACCGCCCTGCACCAGGTCGTCGAGAAGGCCGGCGGAAAATCCCCCGAGGAGGCCGCCGCCTACGTCGCGGAGTTGAAGACTTCGAAGCGCTACCGCAAGGATGTGTACTAGCCTTAGAGAAAAGGGCACCCGCACTTCCCTTAGTCCATCAGGTTTCTTTCAACCATCCCGTTTATCCCCTTCATCTCTGTGAGTGAACCCCCCCGCCGCCGCGTCCACTTCCTAGGCATCTGCGGCACCGCGATGGGGGCCGTTGCCGCGGGCATGAAGGAGCAGGGTTGGATCGTCACGGGTTCGGATAATCAGGCATACCCCCCGATGAGCGACTTCCTCGCCTCCCGCGGGATCGAGGTCTTCTCCGGATTCCGCCCCGAAAACCTTCCCAAGGAAGAGGCGCTCATCGTGGTCGGCAACGCCATCTCACGCGGCAATCCCGAAGTCGAGGCCGTCCTCAACCGCAAGCTCAACTACGCCTCGCTCCCCGAGGTTCTCCGCGCCCACTTCCTCCGCGGCCGCCACAACATCGTCATCACCGGCACCCACGGGAAGACCACCACCACGTCGATGACGGCGTGGATCCTTGAGCACGCGGGAAAGAATCCCTCCTACCTCATCGGCGGGATCCCCGCGAACCTCGGCCAGGGGGCCTGCCTCCGCGATGCCGAAACCTCGCGTCATTTCGTGATCGAGGGTGACGAGTACGACACCGCCTTCTTCGACAAGCGCTCCAAGTTCCTCCACTACCTCCCCGAGCTTGTCGTGGTGAACAACATCGAGTTCGATCATGCCGACATCTTCGAGGATCTCGATGCCATCAAGCTCAGCTTCCGCAGGCTCCTGAACGTCGTCCCGACCGAAGGGATGGTGCTGGTGAATGCAGACGACGCCAACTGCATCGACGTCTCACGCAACTGCCACGCCCCGATCGTCGAGGTCGGTTTCTCGGAAAATGCCGGCAACCGTATCCTCGAGCCTTGGCAGAAGGAGGGCCGCAGCGGCTTCACCCTCTTCGGCGAGAAGTTCGAGATCCCGATGTCGGGCGAGTTCAATATCCGCAACGCAGCCATGGCCGTTTCGGCCGCCCGGTTCTACGGCATCCCGACCGCTGTCATCCGCGAGGCCTTGCTCCAGTTCCGCGGCATCAAGCGCCGCCAGGAAGTGCGCGGTGTGGTCGGGGGGATCACGATCATCGATGACTTCGGCCATCATCCCACGGCGATCCGGCAGACCCTGGAGGGACTCTCCAAGCACTACACAGGCTCCCGTCTCTGGGCTCTCTTCGAACCCCGATCGAACACGACCCGGCGCGCCATCTTCCAGCAGGAGTTCCCGAAAGCATTCGCAGCCGCCCATGGGGTCGTCATCGGCGAGGTCAACCGCGCGGCCGACCTGAAGCCCGAGGAGCGTCTTGATGCGGAGCGTCTTGTCGCCGACCTGCAGAAGGCCGGCAAGCCCGCATTCCACGAACCCTCGGCCGACCGGATCATCGAGCAGCTTCGCCCCCAGCTTCAGGAAGGGGATGTCCTCGTGGTGCTGAGCAACGGCGCCTTCGACGGCCTTCATGCCAAGCTCTTGACCGCGCTGGCTTAGGATCACCGTGGTCGGCGACCCTTCCCCGGCCTCAGCAACTGAGCCCCCAGCTTTCTGCGGAAGTGTTTGCAAGGTTGGCGCCACGATTCCACGCTTTTCCACGCCCGAATCCCCATGAACGACCAGCCAGCTTCCCTCTCGATTCCCGAACTTCAGGAGCGCATCCGAGCCTTTCGCGACGAGCGGGACTGGATGCAGTTTCACAACCACAAGGACATGGCCGCCGCGCTTGCAATCGAGGCCTCGGAGCTCCAGGAGCTCTTTCTCTGGAAGAACAGCGGGGAAGTCGAGGAAGTAGCCGCCACCAGGCAGGAGCGTCTCCGCGAAGAGCTTGCCGATGTGGCCGTCTATCTGCTGGAACTGGCCGACAATCTCGGCATCGACCTCTCCGAGGCCATCCTCTCCAAGCTCGCCAAGAACGCCCTGAAATATCCGGTTGAAAAAGCCAAGGGGTCCAACGCCAAATATACGGAACTCTAGGGAAGCGCTGATTTAACCCAGATAATGCGATAAGGAGGCGGCGACAGGTCTGGATGGTTCACCCGTATGGTGAGTCGTTGGATGGTTAAAACCGTTGAAAGGTTAAAACGTTACAACGTGCTGACAGCAGGGACTCATTCCACTCTCCGAACCGAGCCATGATCAGCAAACTTCTTGATGGCGCCTTCTCGAATTCAGGTTCAGGGGTTTCCGGATCCACCTTGTAACCTTGTAACGTTTCTAACCTTTTAACTCCCCTTTCCCGGATCTTTGGGTTCCTAATGCAAACTATGGGTTAAATCGCATAGAGTCCGTTGCGGGATAACCTGATAGTTATTCACAGCCGGTCATTCTCGCCTCCCAAACGGCAAATGCCCGCCGAGGCTGATTTTATCGTATGTTACGGTTTCGTCACCGTCTCTCAGCCCGATGGGCGCTTGAACAGAGTATGTTCCACGCGGCACCCTCTGTTTGATGCAGTAAGAAGTGGGCGATTGATCCTCTCCGATCTCCTTGTTCCACGATGGCAACAGATCGGCGGAGACTGCAATTCCCACAAGTTATTCACATCCCGTGAACAGGGGGCTGATGAAAAACTAGAAATTCCCGCCGGTCGCACGTTCGTTCTTGCTACCACACACTGGGCACACGAGCAGATCGGCGGTACTCGTGTCGGTGTGGCGTGTTCCGCAGATCCGGCAGAAAATGCGATCCCTGGTGATTCTGTTGGCATGGCGTTTGCGGATCATTTCATAGCCGATCCAGAGAATCAGGATGCCGACGAGCGAGAGCACCAGATAGAGGCAGACAAACCAGGAAAGCGTGATCTGGATCATGGAGTCGGTTTGGATTTGGCCTGGGATTTCGGCTCCGCAGCTTCCCAAGGGATGAGGACGCGTCCCCACGAGAGGGTGTCCGCGGGCTGAAAGCGGCTGGCCATGATCCATGCGCGTCCGGATTCGTCGACTTCGGCATTACCCGATGAATCGGTCAGGGTGCAATGCATCGGGAATCCTTCGGGGCCGACCGCCACCTGATAGAGCGAGGGTTTTGTCCCGCTCATTTCCGGCGGGAGGGAAGGGAGCGTTGCGACGGTTCCCTCGGGGCGCCGTGCCGCAAGCTCATCAAGCCAGCGGACATGGGGCGAGGCCCCGGCGGCCACTTGGGGCATGGCGCACAAGGCATTTGGCGCCACCGGCGCCGGTGAGGGGGAACTTTTCCGCAACACTCCTCCGCTCTCCGTCCCTGGAAGCATCGAGGCTGAGAACGGGGAAGGGGGAAAAGGTGGTTCCATCTGTTGCCCACCTATTTCCGGGAGCGGGAGAAGGGGCGGCGGCGGCTCCTCATAGCTCGGGCGGTATTTGAGGGGAGGCGGTGGCGGGAGCGCAGAAGCCGTGGCGCGTCCCGGGGCAAAGAGCGCCGGGTCGTTCCCCTCAAGCCATGCCCCGAGTTGGCGGGCACTGGCCGAATCAGGCGGCAGGAAATAGAACCGGGGAGCGAGTGCCAGCTTGACGGCAGGGGCCTCGTAGCTGATCGAGAAGATCACGACGATGGCTGTCTGGATCACCGCCGCCAGCAGGATGCAGAGCGGAAGGGTCAACCTGGGGGCCTGTCTGATCGGCCACTCGAAAAGGAGCTGGGCCAACTCCCCCAGCTCGCGCGGAGAGGTCGGAACCTTCGGCAGCCTGGGAAGCTCCGGGATCATGAGCCCCCGGAGCCGCTTGCCAAAACCACGGTGTAGCCGCAATCGGCTCCGATCGTCATGATCCGCAGCAGCAGGTCGTAGGGAGCCAACCGGTCGGCCTTGATGATGAGGCTGCCGGAGCGCCGGCCTTTCCTGAGTGCCGACTCAAGCTGCGCAGGGGTCACCACATGCCCGTCGTGGTAGATTTGGGGGAGCGGGGCCCCGGTCACGCTCACCACCTGCGGATCGTGCTGCGGCAGCAACAGGAAGGGGGAGTCGGGCACCTTCAGTTCGATGCCGGGCTGCAGCGTGAAGTAGCCGCCCAGCAGCAGGAAAAAGACAAGGCTCAGGAGCGTGCCGAGCGCGGGCGCCATCAGGAGGTAGGGCCCCTCGGCCCCCTTGCAGCGCGGAAGCCTCATCAGTCGTTCGGGTGATCGGCGAGGAGGTTCACGATCTCGATGCCGGCCCTCTCCATGTCATGGATGATATCGTTGACCCGCGAGACCAGATAACTGTGGGCCAGGATGGCGGGAATGGCGACCCCGAGGCCGGAAGCGGCATCGAGCAGGCTCTGGTAGACACCGTGGGAAAGTTCGGCAGCCGTGGCATAGCCGCCGTGCGCGGAGAGAACGAGGAAGGCATCGAGCAGGCCGAGAAGCGTCCCGAGCAGGCCGACCAGCGGCGTGACGTAGGCAAGGGTGGCGAGGATGGGGAGATTGCGCTCCAGTTTCGGGATCTCAAGCAGGGCGGCATCCCTGACGACCGACTGAAGGACGGCGCGCTCTTCCTTCGGATGAAGGAGTGCCGCCTGAAGAACCCGGGCGACGGGACCCGGGCTGGCCGAACTCTCCGCCAGAGCCTCGTCCAGGCGACCGTTACGGATCAGCAGCGAGAGGCCGCCGAGCAGTTCCCCAACCCTGATCGAGGCCTTGTGGAAAAAGAGCAGGCGTTCGAGGAAAACTCCCAGCGCGACCACGCTGCAGAGCAGGATGATCCACATGAGCGGGCCGCCTTTTTGCATGATTTCAAGCATGGAAGGGAGAGTAGAGGGGGAAGGCTCGGGCCGTCGAGCGTCGACAACCGCCCCGGCCAAAGGAAGTTTCCAAGGGAATCCCAAGGCGATCCTCCCGTTCCCGCGCCTCTTTCGTCTTTCAAGACCGCTCCTTTTCCCTGCATCATTTACCCCCCGATGTCCGCCGCCCAACTTTCCGACACCCAGAACCTGCCCGATGACCGGCAGATTCCGATCGACCGCGTCGGGGTCAAGGACCTCCGCTACCCGATCCGTGTCCGCGACAAGAACCACAGCGAGCAGGCGACGATCGCCACGGTGCAGCTGACGGTCGACCTTCCCCACCATTTCAAGGGAACCCACATGAGCCGCTTCGTCGAGGCGCTCAATTCGCACGGGCCGGTCCTCCATGTCCGCAACATCCGCGACATCCTGGTCCAGCTGAGCGAACGGCTTGAGAGCGACCAGGCGCACGTCGACTTCGAGTTTCCCTACTTCATCGAGAAGCCCGCCCCGGTGACGGGTGCCGTGGGCCTGCTCGACTACACCGTGCGCTTCAGCGCCACGCTCGCGGGCGGACCGAAGGGAAAGGCCGACTTCGTCGTCACCGTGGTCGTCCCTGTCACGACCCTCTGCCCCTGCTCCAAGGCGATCAGCGAGTCGGGCGCGCACAATCAGCGCGGTCACGTGACCTACTCGGTGCGCTGCGCCAAGCCGATGTGGATCGAGGAGATGATCCGGCTGGTGGAGGAGTCGGCCAGTTCCGAGCTCTACAGCCTGCTCAAGCGCCCCGATGAAAAGTTCGTGACCGAGCGCGCCTACGCCAACCCGGTCTTCGTGGAGGATCTCGTCCGCAATGTCGCCGCCCTCTCCGAGAAGGATCCCAACATCCTCTGGTACCGCGTGGAGGCGGAGAACTTCGAGTCAATCCACAACCACAACGCCTACGCCCTGGTCGAGCGGAAGGGCGCTCGGGATCTCGATCCGAGCTGATCATCCGGGAGGGATCCATGGAACGCCTCGCCCTGCTTGCCGCGACCCTCTGCTACCTCTTCGGGTTCGGCCACACGCTTTTCGTCCTCGGGTCGGGCCGGTTTCATCCGGGCCGCTTCAATGTCCTTGCCGTGGCCCTCGGTGCCGCGGCCCAGGGATGGTATCTCTCCATGCGCGGCGCGGCGGAGCATTCCTGCCCGATCGGGAACCTCTCCGAGACGCTCGTCTTCCTCTCCTGGTCGATCGCCCTGATCTATCTGGTCATCGGCCCCGCCTACCGCCTCTCCCTCATGGGGGCCTTCACCTCACCGCTCCTGCTGCTTCTCCAGATCGCGGCGCTTCTTCTGCCGCGCGAAGTCCGGCCGGTCTTCCTGCGCCCCAATCCCTGGGTCGAGGCCCATGCGGCGCTCTCGCTGGTGGCATTCGGTGCCTTCGGCCTCGCCTGCGTGGCGGGACTCATGTTCCTGGTGCAGGAGCGGCAGCTCAAGTCGCGCCGCCCCGCGCCGATCTTCCACCATCTTCCGCCGATCAGCGCGCTTTCGGAGGCCATCCTCCGCCTGCTGTGGGCGGGGTTCCTGCTGCTGACGCTGAGCTTTGCCGCCGGGTGGCTCGCCCACGTCCCGATTGCAGG
Source organism: Chthoniobacterales bacterium (assembly GCA_049282095.1). GTDB lineage: Bacteria > Verrucomicrobiota > Verrucomicrobiia > Chthoniobacterales > UBA6821 > UBA6821. The sequence continues at coordinate 23,562 of JBAPTI010000027.1, read as the reverse complement.
GGTGAAGTTCTGGTTTTCCCTGCTGATCTGGCTGCTCTACGCGGGCCTTCTTCTCGGAGCGAAGAAGGGTCTTGTGACCGGACGCCGCAAGGCGCTGGGCGCTGCCCTGACCTTCCTGCTTGTCCTGATCCTGCTACCCGTCATTCAGCATCTCTCGACCCGATGAACATCCTCTGCGCCGGCCTCAACCACCGCACCGCCCATCTCGATGTGCGGGAGCGGTTCGCCGTGCGCGAATCGGAGATGGCCGAGGTGCTCGGGCGTGTCCGCGGCATCGACGGGGTGTCGGGCGCGGTGATGCTCTCGACCTGCAACCGCGTCGAACTCTACGCCGCCAGCCTCTGCCCGCTGCGCGCGCTCGACGGGTTCCGCGCCATCCTGACTGAGCGGGCCGGCCTGGAGGCACCCCTCTACCATCACGACACACCCCGGGCGGTGCGCCATCTCTTCCGCGTGGCAAGCGGCCTCGACTCGATGGTGATCGGCGAGACCGAGATCCTGGGCCAGGTGAAGAAGGCCTATTCGGTGGCCGCCGATGCCGGCGCCGCCACGCGGCCGCTTCACAAGCTCTTCCAGCACGCCTTCCGCGTCGCCAAGTCGGTGCGTACCGAGACCCAGATCACAAGCGGCCCGACCTCCGTCGGATCGGTCGCGGTGGAACTGGCGGGGAAGATCTTCGGATCGCTGGAGGGACGCCGCGTCATGATCCTCGGCGCCGGCGAGATCAGCGAGCGCACCGCGCGCAGCCTCCAGTCACGCGGCGTGCGCAGCGTGATCGTTTCCAACCGGACCTACGAACGGGCCGCCGCGCTTGCGGCCGAGATCGGGGGGATGGCGCTGCACTTCGACCATTGGGAAAAGGCCTTCGCCGACATCGACATCCTGATCACCTCGACCAACGCCCCCCACATGATCCTCACCCCGGAGAAGCTTGCCCCGCTCATGCGCCTGCGTGGCGGCGCACCGCTCTTCGTGATCGACCTGGCAGTGCCCCGCGATGCCGATCCCGCCATCAACGATCTCGACGGCGTCTTTCTTTACGACATCGACAGCCTCGAGCAGATCGCCTCGGAGTCCCTGACCGTCCGCCGCAAGGAGGTCGACCGCTGCGAATCGCTCATCGAGGAGCACGTGGGGGGATTCATCGGCTGGTTGCGCTCCATCCACTCGCCGGAGGGCCGTCACCTCACCCCATGAAGCCGCTCATCCTAGGAACACGCGGCAGTGACCTCGCGCTGGCGCAAAGCAAGCTGGTCGGGGAGGCCTTGGAAGCCGCCCATCCCGGCCTCCTCATCGAACAGAAGATCATCACGACCACCGGCGATGCCCGCACCGCTATGCCCCTGCACGAACCGACCGCCGAGGGGGCTGGACTCTTCACCAAGCAGCTCGAGGAGGCGCTCCTGCGCGGCGAGATCGACCTGGCCGTCCACAGCCTCAAGGACCTCCCTGTGGAGACGCCTGCGGGCCTCGTCCTGGCCGCCATCCTTCCGAGGGCTCCCGTCGATGATCTGCTGATCTCCCGCCACACCGGGGGACTAGCGGGCCTGCCTCCCGGAGCGATGGTCGGCACGAGCAGCCCACGCCGCGCGTTGCTGCTCCAGGCACGCCGCCCCGATCTCGCGATCGTGCCCATCCGAGGGAATGTCCCGACACGCCTCTCGAAGGTGGCCGGCAGTGCTGGCTACGACGCCACCCTGCTTGCCGCGGCTGGACTCCGCCGCCTCGGTCACGATCTTTCCACCGGGGAGTTGCGGATCGAAGGGCTGAGTCTCTCGCTCGAGGTGCTCGAATGGATGCTTCCGGCCCCCGGCCAGGGAGCGATTGCCGTGGAGACGCGCGACGGCGACCGCGCCGTGGAACTGCTCCGCCCGCTGCACGACGCCACGACGGCGCGTTGCGTCGAGGCGGAGCGCCTTGTCCTGAAATATCTCGGCGGCGGCTGCCATCTCGCCCTCGGCTCCCTGGCGACCGACCGCAACGGCATCCTCTCCCTGAGCGGCGTCTATGTGGCGGATCAGCATGCCACCCCGATCTCCCCCCGCACCGGCCGTGCCGAGGCGGCCACACCGGCCGAAGCCGCAAGACGCGTCGCCGACCAACTCCTCGCCAACTGACGTTCCCATGACGAAAAAATCCTCCAAGAAAACCGCCGCGTCGCGGGCAGACGCAGGCGACAAGCCCGGGCAGGGCATCTGTCACCTCGTTGGCGCAGGTCCGGGCGATCCGGGGCTCCTGACCCTGAAGGGCCGCGAATGCCTCGAGCAGGCCGAGGTGGTGATCTACGATTACCTCTCGAATGCGGAACTCCTGAGCCACGTCCCTACCGGCGCCGAGATCATCTATGCTGGCAAGACGGCGGGACGCCACGCCCTCCGGCAGGAGGAGACCAACGCCCTGCTCGTGAAGCACACGGCCGCGGGCAAGCGGGTCGTCCGCCTCAAGGGAGGCGATCCCTTCCTCTTCGGGCGCGGAGGCGAGGAAGCCCAGGAACTCGCGGCGGCGGGGCTCCGCTTCGAGATCGTCCCGGGCGTCACCTCGGCGATCGGCGGCCTTGCCTATGCTGGCATCCCGGTGACCCACCGCGCCAGCAATGCCGTCCTGACGATCTTCACCGGCCACGAGGAACCGGGCAAGGAGACCTCGGGCATCGATTACAGGGCGATCGCCACCGCACCCGGCACCAAGGTGATGCTCATGGGCGTCGAACGCCTCGGGCCGATCACGGAACAGCTCGCCGCCGCGGGAATGCCGGAGGGGACGCCCGTGGCGCTGGTCCGCTGGGCGACCACGGGCCGCCATCAAACGCTCACCGGCACACTCGGCACCATCGCGGCATTGGCCCTCGAGAAAGAGTTCAAGGCCCCCGCGATCGCCGTCTTCGGCGACGTGGTGAAGCTCCGGGAGACCCTGAACTGGTTCGAGAGCCGCCCCCTCTTCGGGAAGCGGATCGCCGTCACACGCACGCGCCAGCAGGCCGGCGGCCTCCTCGCCCAACTTCGCGGGATGGGAGCCGATGCCTACGAACTTCCGACGATCCGGATCGAGCCCCCGGCCGAGAAGACTGCCTTCGTCGAGGCGTTGGCCGATGTCCGCACCTACGACTGGATCGTCTTCACCAGCCCCAACGGGGTGGAGGCGTTCTTCAATGCGTTCTACGCCGCCCACGAGGATGCGCGCGATCTGGGGGGCGCCCGGATTGCCGTCATCGGGAACGGCACCGCCAGGAAGGTCCGTGAATACCGCTTTGCCGTCGACCTGATCCCGAAGGAATTCGTCGCCGAGTCGCTTCTGGAGGAGTTCAAGGAGATGAACGTGGAGCATCTCAAGATGCTCCTTCCCCGCGCGGCCGGTGCCCGGGAGATGCTGGCCGTGGAGCTCGAGAAGCTCGGGGCCATCGTCGATGACGTGCCGGTCTACCGGACCGTTCCGGAAACCGGCGATGTCTCGGGCGGCATCCGCCGCTTCCGCGAGGAGGGGGCCGACATGATCACCTTCACCAGCGCCTCAACGGCCGACCACTTCATGGCCCTCGGCCTTCCCCTTCCGGAGGGCCTCGCCACCGCCAGCATCGGCCCCGTCACCTCGGAGGAGATGCGGAAGCTCGGCCTTCCCGTTGATCTGGAGGCGCCTCAACACGACATTCCCGGCCTCGTGGAGGCGATCAGCACCTTTTACGCGTCAAGCAAGTAAACATAGGGGGTGCGCCGCATTTTGGTGGCGCGAAGCACCCCCCGGCCTTAAAAAGGAGATAGAAAGACAAGCCCATGCAAATCCACATCAGTCCCCGTCACGTTCAGCTCACCGCCGCCATCCATGCCCATGTGGCCGACAAGGTGGCCCATCTCGAGGAATACACGGACAACATCCTGGCCGCCCATGTCGTCCTTCTCTTCGACGAGCATCGCTCCAAGAAGAAGGACTATCAGGTGAAGATCCACATTGCCCTTCCCGGCCCCGACCTCCACGCCGAAGACGCGGAGGATGACCTCTACTCCGCCATCGACCTCTGCGTTCACAAGATTGTGGCCCAGCTCCGCAAGCGGAAGACCAAGGTCAAGGAGAAGGCGAAGCACAAGGTCCGCGTGGCACGCGAGGTCGAACGCCGCGGCTACCGCCGCTAGGCCCCCCGGGACGGGTTGATGGAGTCCGAGTACAAAGTCAGGCTGGAGGCCTTCGAGGGCCCCCTCGACCTGTTGCTCTACCTCGTCAAGAAGGACGAGGTGGACATCTACGACATCTCCATCGAGAGGATCACCCAGCAGTACCTCTCCTACCTAGAGACCTTCGAGGTCCTCCACATCGAGGTGGCCGGGGAGTTCCTCGTCATGGCCGCCAACCTGCTCTACATCAAGAGCCGCACCCTGCTTCCCAAGGACCAGCAGATGCCCGAGGAGGAGGCCGAGGAGGATGATCCCCGCTGGGAACTCATCCGGCAGCTCATCGAGTACCGGAAGTTCAAGGAGGCGGCCGCCCACCTTCGCGACAAGGAGGAGCTGCAGGCCGCCCTCTTCCCGCGCGCCGTCTCGCTGGATCCGGCCCACGCCCCGATCCTGGACGACACCATGATGCTCGGCGACGTCGGCATCTTCGACCTCATCAACGCCTTCCAGCGGGCCCTCAAGCGCCTTCCCGCCGAGGAGAAGACCGGCGAGATCAGGGAAGAGGTTTTCACCGTCACCGACCGGATCAATCACCTCATGCGGATCGTGGATCGCGGTGTGTCGATGCGCTTCGAGGAGCTTTTCGGCGAGGCCTCCACCCGTTCCGAGCTGGTGGTCACCTTCCTTGCGATCCTGGAACTCATCCGGATGAAACAATTCCGCGTGCGTCAGGAGGAACAATTCGGTGAAATCTGGCTCGACCGCACCCTGGAGGGTGAGGAAGAGCCGCAGGAAGAGGAAGCCGCCCAGGAATCATTTCAGGAATCCCCATGAGCAAGAAATCCCGCAAGAAGCAGAAGGCAGAGGAACTCCCCGCCGACCCGGCCGTTCAGGATCCCGTGGAAACGGCGGATCAGGAATCAGCCGAGGTTGAGGTTTCCGAAGAGACCATCGAGACCGCCGTGGAAGTCAGGGACGAAAGCAGCGAGGAATCCGGCGTCGAAGGTGAAGAGCAAGGCGAAGACCAAGGAGAAGGTGCCGAGATGGAAGCCGCTGGGGCTTCCGCCGATTCCGAGACGTCCGACGTTCCCGAAGCTGTCACCGAGGAGGCTCTCCATGGCTCCGTTCCCGCGGGCGAAGTGCCCCCCCTCTCCCATGTGATCGAGGCGATCCTCTTCGCATCCCAGAAAGCCGTCACCCCGAAGGAACTCGTCACCCACCTCAAGGGCGCCGCCTCCGCGGAGCCGGAATCGGTGGCCGCAGCCTTCGCCAAGATCAAGGAAGCCGATATCCGCGAGGCGCTTGTCGAGCTTCAGGCCGAGGTCGCCGCCTCGGGCCGCGCCTATCAGGTGCGTGAGACCGCCACGGGTTGGCTCCTCTCCAGCGCACCGGGCTACGCTCCCTGGCTCCGCGCGCTTTATCCCGAGGCGAAGCCCACCAGGCTCAGCCCTTCGGCCCTCGAGACCCTTGCCATCATCGCCTATCGCCAGCCGATCGCCCGCGCCGACATGGAGGCCGTACGCGGCGTCTCCGTCGACGGCGTCATGCAGACGCTCCTCGACAGGGGCCTGGTGAAGATCGCGGGCCGCGCCGAAGTGGCGGGCCGCCCCCTGCTCTACGCGACCACGCAGTACTTCCTGGATCATTTCGGCCTGCGTCATCTCGACGAACTGCCGAATGCCTCCGAACTCCGTCACATTCCCCTTCCCAAGGCGACGCCCGAACCGGGAGCCGCCACGCCATCCGATGAGTCCACGCCCGAGCTTCCCGGCGTCACGGAAGAATCCGCAATGGAAGCCTCGGGAGAATTATCTGAGGAAACTCCCGAATCCGTTCCCGAGACCGTCGAGGTGACCGAGATCATCGAAGTCCGCGAATCGGTGGTCTTCGAGGAGGTGGCCTTCGATCCCGAGGAACCGGCACCCGACTCCGAGGAGAGCCTGCCGGAATCCGGAGAGGAAAAGTAATCCCCCATGGAGGATCTCCGGCAACTCCGCGACGCGATCGACACGATCGACGGGAAACTGCTCGCCCTTCTCAACGACCGGGCGCGTCTGGCGCAGGAAATCGGCCGCATCAAGGAGCGCAACGGACGCCCCGTCTACGCGCCCGAGCGCGCCGAACAGCTGATGAGGCGGCTTGCCGAGAAGAGCCCCGGCCCGCTCGACGCCGCCGCGATCCGGGCAATCTACATCGAGATCATGTCGGCCTCCCTCGCGCTCGAGAAGGAGATGCTCATCGCCTGCGAGGGTTCGGTCGGCGGCAGGACTCATTTCGCGGCCAAGCAGCAGTTCGGCTCTTCCGTCCGCTACGCCTTCCATCAAGGAAGCGGGGAACTCTTGGATGCCGTGAAGTCGGGCAAGGCCGACTGCGCCGTCATTCCCCTGGGTCATGACGGGCCGGACAACGCCGTGATGGAGGCTCTGTGGAACGGGGATCTCTTCATCACCGCGCAGATCCTTCCCGGCGGCGAAGAGGGCGGGGTCGGAAACTCCCGATACCTCGTCCTTGGCACTTCGCCGAACACCCCGTCCGGCCGGGATCAGACCGCCCTGCTCCTCCACCTCGGAGAGGAGGCCTCACCCGATCGGTCGATCGCCCTACTCCGGGAGGCAGGCCTCCATCCCCTCTTCCTTCACTCCCATCCCGGCTCCTCGGGACTTCGTCTCTTTGTCGAGACGGCAGGTCACGCCGACGATCCGGCACAGAAAGCCGCCCTCGATTCCCTCAACTCCGCCGGGATCACCGCCAAGCCTTGCGGCAGTTATCCCGCACTCTTCTGACACCCCTTTTTCCACCGTGAGCACTCAACCCACCGTCACCGTCAGTGTCGCCTGCTTCGACCGCGAGGTCTGGATCCATGTCGAGGGGAGGGGCAACTTCCAGGGAAGCGCCCCGCTCAAGAAATTCGTCCAGGCGATGATCCTCAGGGGATACCGCGAGTTCGTGGTCGACCTCGCGGCCTGCGACCACATGGATTCCACCTTCATGGGCACCCTCACCGGCATCTCCCAGAATCTCCGCGAGCTCGGCCAGGGATCGCTCCGGACGCTCAACGTCAGCCCGCGCAATGTCGAGTTGTTTGAGAATCTGGGGCTCGACATGCTCTTCGGCGTGGAGCCCGCAGGGGAAGTCGCCGTGAGCCCCGCCGAGCAGGGTGCCAAGCTTCTCCAGCTTCCCATGGAGGCCGGGCCGGAGCGCGATGTCGTCCTCTCCGCCCACGAGGCGCTGATAGCGGCCAACCCTGCCAATGCGGAACGCTTCCGGGATGTCCTCGCCTACCTCAAGGCAGGCGAACCCTCGGACTCTTGACCAGAGTCACCCCGACCATCCCGCAGGGGCGCAGGCTGGCTTTCCTGCCGTGGAGCGTGCATCATGGAGGGCCATGAAGCTTGCCCTGATCGAGTCCATCATCATCGCCATCATGTTGGTGGCCGTGATCACGCTCGGGATCGTGGTCTTCGGATCGCGGCGCAGGGTGGGTCAGCTCAAGAGAAGCTCCGCCGAGATCACCCAGGAAGAGCGGCGCGTCTTTGATTTTCTTCACGGCCTCGGTGCTGCCTTCTCCGAGGGTGTACCGGCGGGGGAACTTCACCGCCTCATCGTCGAGGGTGCCGAACACATCCTCAAGGCGGGTGGCGGGGCGCTCTACCTGACCGATCGCACCGGGGAGAACCTCCTTCCCTCCTTCCTGACGAAGGGCTGTCCTCCGCTGGTGATCCTGCCGCCTAATCTGGCCGGAGGGGAGGGCTCCTCGGCGGGAGCCGTCGAGAGCTATCTCCGGCTCCATGCGGTTCCGCTGGGCAAGGGCCTCGTCGGTGAGGCCGGCAACTGGAGCAATCCCCGCTTCCTGAGGAGGAAAACCGACCTACCCGCAGAACTCGTCGCACAGGGGCTCGGCTCGCTGGTAATCGGCCCGCTCCATTACCGGCAGAAACTCCTCGGCGTACTCGCCCTCTGCAGGGGGCCGGGCCAGGATCCTTTCAGCGACACGAAGCTGGAACTCTTCCAGGCCATCCTGGAGCAGTCGGCCTTTGCCCTCTTCAACCAGGGCATCCATCTGGCGGCTGGCGAGAAACACGCGCTCGACCGCGATCTCCAGATCGCCAGGGAGATCCAGAAGATCCTCCTCCCTTCCGATGCTCCCGAGCTCCCGGGATACGAGCTTGGAGGCCTGAATCTGCCGGCGCGCACGCTCAGCGGCGACTACTTCGACTTCCTTCCCATCGACGACGACCACATCGGCATCGCCATCGCCGATGTCTCGGGCAAGGGCGTCCCCGCCTCCCTCATCATGGCGATGTGCCGGAGCGCCCTTCGGAGTCACTCGCGCGGCGAACTCTCGCCGGCGAGCGTGCTGAGGAACGTCAACAGGCAGCTCTATCCCGACATGAAAGAGGACATGTTCATCAGCATGGCCTATGTCGTGCTGAACAGGCACACCGGTGAGGCGCTTCTTGCGCGGGCGGGTCACGACGCCCCGCTGATCTTCCGCGCCGCCACCGGCGAGGTCGAATGTCTCAACCCCAAGGGAATGGCCGTCGGCATCGACAGCGGCGGGGTCTTCGACAGGTTCTGCGCCGATTTCCCCTTCCGCTTTGGACCGGGAGACCTGCTCCTTCTCTACACCGACGGCATCACCGAGGCCCTGGATGCGGGAGGGGATGAGTTCGGCGTGCAGAGGCTTCAGACCGAGCTCCGCGAGCATCCCGGCGAAGGGGCGAATGAAACCCTCCACCGTCTGGCGCGTTCCGTGCGCAACTTTGCGGGGAACCAACCCCAGCACGACGACATCACTTTGATTGCCCTCCGCAAGACCTCCGCTTCATAATCAACCCACACCTTCGATGACAAAATCACATTCCAATCACGGGCATGAGTCCGAACAGAACTCTGACGAACAGACCGCCGCAAACGGGGCGGCAGCCGCACAGGAAGCACAGAGCCCGGAGACCGCCGCACCGGCCCCCGAACCGATCGACGAGACCGCTGCGCTCAAGGCCGAAGCCGACCGCTACCGCGACCAGGCACTCCGTGCCGCGGCCGATCTGGAGAATTTCCGCAAACGCATGATCCGCGAGAAGGAGGAGGCCATCCGCTTCGCCAACTCCGGAATCCTCGAGAAGCTGCTTCCGATCCTCGATAACTTCGAGCTCGGACTTGATGCCGCCCGCGGCGATACAGCCACCCCGGGGACAAAGGGTATCGTCGACGGATTCTCGATGGTGCACCGGCAACTCGGCGATTTCCTTGTCTCAAGCGGCCTCCAGCCGATCGATGCGGTCGGTCAGCCCTTCGATCCGAAACTCCACGAGGCACTCGGTCATGAAACCGACGCTTCTCAGGAAGACGGGATCGTCCTCCGCCAGATGCGCCGTGGCTACCGGCTTGCCGACAGGCTGATCCGTCCCTCCAGCGTCATCGTCAACAAGCTGGCCTGACCAGTCGCCGGACCCCAATCGTCATGTCAAAGAGGTGTTACTACGAGGTGCTGCAGGTCACCCGGACCGTCGAGTTCGAGGAGATCAAACGCTCCTACCGCAAGCTGGCCGTCAAGCATCACCCTGACAAGAACCCCGGCGACCCGTCCGCCGAGGAGCGCTTCCGCGAGCTTGCCGAGGCCTACGATATCCTTGGCGATCAGGAAAAACGAGCGACCTACGACCGCTACGGCCACGCCGCATTCCAGGGAGGAGCGGCGGGCGGCGGGACGCACGATCCCTTCGACCTGTTCCGCGAGATGTTCGGCGCCTCGGGTGGCGGCGGCGGGATCTTCGACCATTTCTTCGGCGGAGGCGGCGGGGCCCAGGATGGACGTGGTTCCGACCTGCGCTACGACCTGCGCATCACCCTCGAAGAGGCCTTCAAGGGGTGTGAGAAAGAGATCGAACTCCGCAAGCTTCACTCCTGCGACGATTGCGAAGGATCCGGTGCCGCCAAGGGGGCCAAGGTCTCGACCTGCTCCCTTTGCCGCGGACGCGGTCAGGTGGTCGCCTCGCGCGGCTTCTTCCAGGTCGCCCAGCCCTGCCCCCAGTGTCATGGAGCAGGGAAGACCATCGACAAGCCGTGCAAAAAATGCCGGGGCGAAGGTCGCGCCGAGCAGACCAGCCGGATCAAGCTCAACATTCCGGCCGGCATCGACGAAGGCTCTCGGCTCCGCTCCTCCGGTGCCGGCGAGGCCGGAACCCGCGGCGGCGGCAACGGAGACCTCTACGTGGTCATCCACATCGCCGAACATCCCATTTTCTCGCGCGAGGGAACCGATCTCTTCTGCAAGATCCCGATCCCCTTCGCGGTTGCCGCCTTGGGCGGAGAAGTGGAGGTGCCCACCCTCGCGGGTCCCGTCAAGATGAAGATCCCGGCGGGAACGCAGGGAGGAAGCGATTTCAGGGTCAAATCCCACGGCATGCCGCGCCTCCAGAGCCATGCCAAGGGTGATCTCCATGTCCACCTTGAGGTCGAGGTTCCCACCAAGCTGAACGCCGAACAGCGCAAGGCGCTGGAAACCTTTGCCGAACTATGCGGCGAGGAGAACACCCCGATCCACCGGAGTTTCACCGAACGCCTGAAGGACTTGTTTTCCTAAAGTCGGGGATAGGGAATCGGTAATCGGCCATTGGGGCAGATGGATCCGAATAACAGGGAAAAGATTTCACGCAAAGGTCGCAAAGAGCGCCAAGAGATGAAGTCAATGGAGAGCGAATCGAGGGACGAGGGACATGGGGTGAAATCCTCCCACTCTCCCTTCTTTGCGTCCGTTGCGCCCTTTGCGTGAAACTCCCTGACTCGGGTTCCCGGCTACCCGCCTGCCGCAGGTGCCCTTCCGCCGTGGCCACGGGCGATGCCAGCGGCGATCTTCTCGGCCAGCAGTTGACGGACTCGCGGATCCTGAAGGGAAGCGTTCTCCTTCGCATTGGAGACGAAGCCGAGTTCCAGCAGGGTCGCGGGCCGCTGGTTGTGATGAAGCACGTAGTAGCGGGCGAACTTCACCCCGCGGCTGTGGGATCCGTAGCAGGTGGCAATCTCGCGCAGGATGTTTGAGGCAAGAGGCGCGGAGCGGGGATTGTAATAGAAGGTCTCGACCCCGTTGGCGGCCCTCCGCGGGGAGGAGTTGAAATGGATGCTTACGAAGGCGGCGTCGGGGTGCGCATTGGAGATCCCGGTGCGCCCCCCAAGCGGGATGAAGACATCGGTTGTCCTGGTCATCACGACACGGTAGCCCCGGGCCTCCAGCAGCGGCTTGACCCTGCGGGCCATGTCGAGAGTCAGCATCTTCTCGGGCAGGCCTTTGACCGCTTTGGCACCGTTGTCGTAGCCGCCGTGGCCGGCATCGATGATCACTGTGCGGAAATTGGAAAGCCCGGCCCCCTCCTCGAAGAGGGCACAGCCCGGCAGGAGCACCGCCGCCAGAAGAGGCAGCAGGCGGGCGACTTGGATCATGAGGGCACGCTTGGTCATGACAAAAAGGGAATTTAAGCCACGGAGACCGCGGCGCAACCCTTTATGACTCTCTTAGCGAGATCGTGGCTTCCTCAGATTTGACTCTTTTGTCAGCGAATTCTCCCAGGTCAGGCATCTGCGGATCCTCAGACTTCTCGGCCCTTTGGCCTCGAATGACATCGCTTTAGCGAGGCAAGCAAAGCCGCGTTTCAACGCGCCTTTTCATCCTTCATAATTCATAATTCATCCTTTACCCTCTCCCGATGCTCGGTAAACGCATCATCCCCTGTCTCGACGTCGATGGAGGCAGGGTCGTCAAGGGAACCAAGTTCGAGAACATTCGTGACGCGGGGGATCCCGTCGAATGCGCAAGGGCCTATGATGTGCAAGGGGCCGACGAGCTGGTCTTCCTCGACATCACCGCTTCCCACGAGGGCCGCGCCACCATGCGCGAAGTCGTCGAGAAGACGGCCGACGCCTGCTTCATGCCCCTCACCGTCGGCGGCGGTATCCGCCGGGTGGAGGATGTCCGCGCCATGCTGCTGGCCGGAGCCGACAAGGTCAGCATGAACACCGCCGCGCTCGATGATCCGAATCTCGTGAATGCCTCGGCCGAGGGCTTCGGCTCCCAGTGCGTCGTCGTGGCCATCGATGCGCGCCGCGACGGGAACGGCGGCTGGATCGTCCACACCCACGGCGGCCGCAAGCCGACTACGTGGCAGGCCGTCGACTGGGCCGTCGAAGTCGCCAGAAGAGGCGCCGGTGAGATTCTCCTCACCAGCATGGACTCGGACGGCACCAAGAAAGGCTACGATCTCGCCCTGACTGCCGCCGTGAGCGATGCCATCGGCATTCCTGCCATTGCCAGCGGTGGAGCCGGAGATATCCACCACATGGCAGAGGTTCTTACAGTCGGCAAAGCTGACGCGGTGCTCGCGGCCAGCATCTTCCACTTCGGCCACTACACAGTCGGGGATGTGAAAAGGGAACTGGCGGCCCGCGGTATACCGGTCCGAAAGCCTGTGTGAGGCTTGGGATTTGACGCTCTCGCTTCCGCGAGTAGCGCCCCTGTTTGCAAACAGGGGCTACGCTGCGCGTAGTCCATCCCGGCCGTTCCCACGGCCCGGTATTCAGCGCAGAGCGGTGTTGCCGCTCGCTTGCAACGCCGACACGCCGCCCCTTGACATCCCGGCAAAGTAAGTCGAATCTTACTTTATGCTTACCAAGGTTTCAGTCAAAGGGCAGACAGTGATCCCAGGCCCCATCCGGGAAATGGCCCGCATCAAGACGGGTGACCAACTCGACGTGGGATACTCCGGCGGGCTCATCGTGATGAGGAAGCGTCGCCCCCTGACGGCTTCCCGCGTGAGGGCTCTCCTGCTGGCCGGCCGGGATCTCCCCCAATTGACGGCAAAGGACGAGGTGAACGTGGCCAAGGCTGTCGAACGGGTCCGCCGCCGTGCCAAAGCCTAGGATTGTTTTCGACACGAATGTGGTGGTGAGTGCCTCCTTCTGGCAAGGCGCACCATTCGGGTGTCTCACCGCATGGGCGGGGGGTCGGTGCGAGGCGGCGATCAGCCCCCAACTCCTTGCCGAATACCACGAAACCATGGAGGAGCTACGGGCCGATTATCCCGTGATTAATCCTGTGGAATGGGTGACGGCTTTGGGGGAGGCGGCGGAATTGGTCTTTCCCACGCATCGGGCCACAGGGGCCACGACGGACCCCGATGATGAGAAGATTCTGGAAGCGGCGCTGGCCGCCGAGGCGGACTACATCCTCAGCGGGGACAAGAAGCACCTGTTGGCTCTCAAGGAATACGAGGGCATCCCGATCCTGAGTCCCGCAGAGTTTCTCCGTAGGCTGGAAAAGCGCTGAAGAAACCTAGCCCTACTCCTCAAAGCAGTAGGGGCAGCTCTGCTCGTAAACGTATCGGGGATCTTTGACCTCTTCGGCGGTCAAAGGTTCCTGGCACGCGAAGCAGAGCTGGCTGCCGGTTTCCTGCAGCGAGGGATCAACGCCGACGCGTTTGTCGAAGACGAAGCACTCGCCGTTCCAGTGGGCGCCGCCGCACTCCTCGAAATACTTCAGGATGCCTCCCTCGAGTTGAAGCACCTCGCGGAAGCCGGCCATTTCGAGATAAGGGGCCGCTTTCTCACACCGAATGCCGCCGGTGCAGAAGCTGACCACCGGCCGATCTTTCATCCCGTCGGGCAGTTGGGCGACGGCCTCTGGGAATTTCCTGAAATGACGGATCGGCAGGGTCGTTGCACCGGCGAAGGTTCCGAGCTTCACCTCGTAGGTGTTGCGCGTGTCGAGAAGGGTGAACTCGCGCCCCTCGTCGATCCATTGCTTGAGCTCCTTCGCCCTGATTCTCGGGGATGTGTGGCGGGCCGGGTTGATCCCCTCGACGCCGAAGGCGATGATCTCCTCCTTGATCTTGACCAGCATCCGGTTGAAAGGTTGCTCCGTGCTCTCGCTCCGTTTCTCGGCAAGGTTCCCAAGGCCGGGTATGGAGCGCAGCGTTGCAAGGAGCTGTTCCACGGCAACTGGCTCTCCGGCGACGAAGAGGTTGATCCCCTCGGGGCTCAGCAGGATGCTCCCCTTGAGTCCCGCGTCACGGCATTCGGCGCGCAAGCGCTCGCGGAGTTCCGGAAGCCCTTGCAACTCCGCGAACTTGTAGGCGGCGATGTTGAGGATGGGCATGGGGAAAAGGGAAGGCTGTTAGCGGTTTAGTCTGTAGGCTGTTAGGTCAGATGCCCAACCGCTACGTCATTACCAAGAGCTCCCCCCTTTTTCATTCTTCATTTTTCATTCTACCTTTTCAGTAAGTGAAGAGGTCGGGCAGACCATAGGTGTTGCCGGAGGCGGTGTTCAGCGCACGGAGGAGTTTCCCCTGGACGTTGCGCGTGAGGCGGCGGCCCTTGCAACCCCGCTGCACCATCTTGTGGGTGATCTGCTCGGTGGAGGCCGCAACCAGATCGTGCGGCTTGAGGCCCAGTTCCGTTAGGAGACGGGCCAGAGGCTGCTCGCCGAGATCGCGTTCTTGGTCGGGAATCACCGGGCTTAGACGGTCTTGATCAGATCGCTGTTCTGGAAGCGGACCTTGGCGAGGCCGGCGTACTTGTCCTCCGTGCTGCGGTAGCCGAGCGCACAGCAGACGACCGAGGCGTATCCTTGCTCCTTGAGTCCGAGGATGGCGTCGTATTCTGCCGGGGCGAAGCCCTCGATCGCGCAGGTGTCGATGCCGAGCAGGGAGGCCGAGGTCATGAGATTTCCCAGGGCGATGTAGGCCTGCAGGGCGGCCCAATGCGGAATACGTGATTCGGCGCCGGGGCTCAGGAGGCTTCCGTACATCATGCCGCGGTAACCCTCGAGCGTCTCGCGGGGGATGCCACGCACCTCGACAACGCGGTCGAGGAAGCGGTCGATCTCGGTCTCAGTCATCGCGGTCCGCGCTGTCATGACGACGTAGTGGGAGGCATCGACGACCTGGGACTGGTTCCAGGAGTGAGGCTGGAGCTGCTTGCGGATCGCGGGATCCTTCACCACGAGAAAGCGGTAGGGCTGGAGGCCGAACGAGGAGGCGGAGAGAACAAGCGTTTCCTCCAGGGTCTTCCAGGTGGTCTCGGGGATTATCTTCGAGGCGTCGAAGGTCTTGGTCGCGTAGCGCCAGTTCAGGGCATCAAGTAATTGCTTCTCGGGGATCGTGTGGCTCATGGATGGTGTGGGTGGCGTGGTGAAAATTACCGTGTTGTCATCGGCCTATTGGCTGTCCAGATTGTTAACTGCATTAAGCAAAACCTCAACCATCGAAATCCCATGTCCGAACCCGTCATCGCCCAGAAATCCCCCATCCCCGTCGAGGTCAAGGCCGGCCAGACCTACTACTGGTGCTCCTGCGGCAAGAGCGCCTCGCAACCCTTCTGCGATGGATCCCACAAGGGGAGCTCCTTTGCACCCACTCCCTACACCGCGGAGAAAGACGGGACGGTTTACTTCTGCGGCTGCAAGCACAGCGGCAACGGCGCCCTCTGCGACGGAGCACACAAGGCGCTCTAAGGAAACGCTGAGGAGCGCAGGCTATTAGGCTGAACCAAGCTCCTATGGAGGAGCGCGGTAGACTACGACATAGTCGTAGCCCAAAGGGCGCCACGGCTTCCCGGGAGGGAAGAGGCGTCAATGCTGAAGGCGGTTAGGGCCCAGGTCGTACCAATTCAACAACCGCCTCTCGAAAGGGAGGCGGTCTTTTTAGGCACTAACCTAGGACCCTAGTCCCCCCATGCAGACATACTTCATGGCGAGGTAGTCCTCGATCCCGTGACGGGATCCTTCCCGGCCGTAACCCGATTCCTTGATGCCACCGAAGGGCGCGGCCGCATTCGAAAGAGTGCCGGTGTTCACGCCGACCATGCCGTATTCCAAGGCGCCGGCGACGCGCCAGACACGGGATAGATCCTTGCTGTAGAAATAGGTGGCAAGGCCGGCGTCGGTTGCATTGGCCAACTTGATCGCCTCCTCGTCGGCGTCGAAGGTGAAGATCGGGATCACGGGGCCGAAGATCTCCTCGCGGGCAACTTCCATCCCGGTCGTGCAGCCGGTGAGGATGGTGGGTTCGAAGAATGTGCCGCCAAGTGTGTGGCGCTTGCCGCCCGCAAGGATCGTGGCCCCCTTGGAATCGGCATCGCCGATCACCCGCTCGACTTTCGCCACCGCCGCCTCGTCGATGAGCGGTCCCTGATCGACTCCATCCAGGGTGCCGGGTCCGACCTTCAGACCTTCCACCGCCGGGAGCAGAAGTTGCGTGAAGCGTTCGGCCACCGAGCGGTGAAGCAGGATGCGGTTGGCACAGATGCAGGTCTGTCCGCTGGCACGGAACTTGGAAGCCATCAACCCCTCGACGGCGGCCTCCAGGTCGGCATCCTCAAAGACGAGGAAAGGTGCATTCCCCCCCAGCTCCATCGTCACGCGCTTGACGGTGGAGGCCGAGTCGGCGATGAGCTTCTTCCCGACGGCCGTGGAGCCGGTGAAGCTGAGCTTCCTGATGAGCGGACTGCGCGTGAATTCGGACCCGATGACGGAGGCATCCCCCGTGAGGACCGAGAAAAGTCCAGCGGGTAGTCCGGCACGAAGCGCCAGTTCGGCGAGCGCGAGGGCCGAGAACGGGGTCTGCGGCGCCGGCTTCACGAGCATGGCACAGCCTGCGGCAAGCGCCGGGGCGACCTTCCGGGTGATCATCGCGATGGGGAAGTTCCACGGGGTGATCGCCGCGCAGAGGCCGACGGGTTCTTTCATCACCAGCACACGCTTGTCAGTGGATGGGCCGGGAATGATCTCCCCCTCGATGCGCACGGCCTCGGCCGCGAACCACTCGATGTAGGAAGCCCCGTAGGCAACCTCGCCACGAGCCTCCGCGAGCGGCTTTCCCTGTTCCGCCGTCAGGATGGCTGCCAGATCGTCGGTGTTGGCCGTGATCAGCTCGAACCATCGCCTCAGGATTGCTGAACGGCACGCAGCCGTTTCCCTGCTCCAGGCTGCCATCGCCTGATGGGCGGCCCCGATGGCTTCGACGACCTCGCGCGCCGAGAGCGCCGGAACGCTGCCCAGCGGAAGTCCATCCGCCGGATCGCGGACTTCCAGCGCCGAACCGTCGGAAGCGTTTTTCCAGACACCGGAGGCGTAGGCAAGCTGCTTGAAGAGGGAGGGATCCCGGAGACGCGGATTCATACCCTCCCGTTATCACTCCGGAGTGGAGGGGGCGAGCCCAACCTGCGAGGATGACTGCATGAGGGTGTACCGACCAGTCCCGCGGCGATGAGCGAAAATCTCTTCGGCTCCGGCATCGCCCCCCTCCGTCAACCCGAGTTCCGCGATCTCTGGATCGCGAACTTCCTATCCAATCTCGGTACCATCATGCACGGTGCCGCGGCGGCCTGGCTCATGACGACGCTGACCGATTCCCCGCTGCTGATCGGCCTTGTCCAGACGGCGGCAAGCCTTCCCGCCTTCCTCCTAGGGGTTGCCGGAGGCGCCCTGACCGATCTCACCAACCGCCGTCGCCTGCTGGTCGGAGCCCAGCTCTGGATGATGGCCATGGCCGCTCTCATGGCGGTGATGGCCTGGAGCGGAAAGCTGCGTCCGGTGGAATTGCTGATCCTGTTGCTTCTTCTGGGGATCGGCTCAGCGATCCATCTCCCCGGCTGGCAGACCCTCCTTCAGGATCTCGTGAGCCGGGACAAGATGGCCGCGGCCGTGTCGCTCAACAGCATCAGCTTCAACCTCGCCCGCGCGATCGGTCCGGCTCTCGGCGGCTTGCTGGTGGGAGCGCTCGGTGCTGCGTGGGTCTTCGCGCTGAACGCCCTCTCCTTCGTCGCCGTGCTGGCGGGACTCCGACGCATCCCGGAACATCTGATCGTGCAGTCGCGGGGGAAAGCCACGCCGGCGGCGGTGCTTCGCTCACTGGCGGAGGGGTGGAATTTCCTCCGCAAGTCACCCCTCATCGGCGGCATCCTGCTGCGCTCCGGCTTCTTCATGCTCACCGGCTCCGGGGTCTGGGCGCTCCTGCCGATCGTGGCTCGCGACCATCTTGGCACGGGGGCCGCGGGTTACGGTCTCCTGCTCAGCTCCTTCGGTGTCGGATCGGTGATCGGTGCGCTCTTTGTGCCGGGCCTGCGCCGCCGCTTCCCCATCGATGCCACGGTGGCTGTCTGCCTGCTCCTCTTTTCGTCATGCGTGGTGGTGGTCGGCACGGGGAGGAGTGTTCCCGTCGTAGCCTCCGCGATGCTGCTCGGGGGACTCTTCTGGATCGTGGCGGCGGTGAATCACAACGTCTCGGTCCAGATCGCCTCCCCGGATTGGGTGCGGGGCAGGACCATCTCGTTCTACCTGATCACCTTCCAGGGATCGCTTGCGGCCGGCAGCTGGCTCGCCGGATGGGTCGCCGATCGCGCGGGCATCGGCACGGCCGTCTCACTCAGCGGGATCCTCTGCGCCTGCGGAGTGTTCCTGATACCGTTCTTCCCGCTGACTGTCGGAAAAACCAAAAGCTGAAAACCGAACAGAGATCGTTCCGAGACGAAAGCCGGCGAGCACTAGAGCCTCATCTGGTTAATCTGTCGTTGCTTGGGCGATCATCTTGACCGTCGATAAATAAAAGGACTCGCGCAGAGACGCAGAGGCGCGGAGGAAAAGACAAAGGATTGGGTCCGGGGAAGATTGTCAGCGTTACTCCTATCAAATCGGAGAATCACTTGACCGATTCACAATGGGGTCTGACGAATCCTTGCACGGGAGATGTTTCTAAGGAATCGCTGTCATTAGTCATAAAAACCCTGCGCCTCTGCGTTTGCTTGCCCGGTCGTTGCTTCGCATCCGTTACGGCTGCGCGAGATTTCTTACCTTGTAATTGCGTCCAATAAAACCGAAACCGCTCTAGCTGAGCAAAACCGCTCTAAGCCCTGATCACGGCATTCTTCTCATCGAGCAGAATCACCGAGGGCTTGTGCCCGGCGGCTTCCTCTTCATCGAGCCAGGCATACGACATGATGGTGAGGCGGTCGCCGATCTTGCCAAGGTGGGCGGTGGCGCCGTTCAGCTCGATGGCTCCCGAGCCATGGGGGCCGTAGATCACGTAGGTCTCGAACCGCTCGCCGTTCCCCATGTTTCCCACGAGGATTTTCTCGTAGGGGCGGAGGCCGACTCGCTCCGCGAGATCGGAGGCGATGGTGAGGCTTCCCTCGTAATCGACGGAAGCTCCCGTCACGGCGGCACGGTGGATCTTGGACTTGAGCAGGCAGATGGTCATCGGAGAGCCACAAAAACTACGCCCCGCAGGGGCCTCCGTGCCAGATTTTTCAGTCTCGGGAGACTGCCTCTTCCGCAACCGCCGAAGGCTCAGGCGCCATCTTGTCGAAGGCCCCACAGACAGCAAGGGTCTTCAGGATCTCGCCCGAGGGGCTGAACTTAAGAAGCTTCATGCGGCCGTCGGTCTCCTCCACGAGAGCCGTGAGGCTCTCGACCCAGTCGCCGGTATTGTAATAATCGAGACCCTTGATCTTCCGGATCGCGGCGGTGTGGATGTGACCGCAGATGATCCCTTGGGCTTCGGCATCGGAGGCAAAGTGCACCATCGACTCCTCGAAGCCACCGATGAAGTTCACCACGTTCTTCACGCTGCTTTTCACATAGGCGCTCAGCGACCAGTGACCACGGCCAAAAAGCCTGCGCAGGAAATTGACCGGCGTGTTGAGCCTCAGTAGCAACTGGTAACCGATGTCCCCCACATGGGCCAGCCAGCCCATGTTCTGGACGACCGTGTCGAGCTCGTGCCCGTGGGCCACCAGCAGACGGCGACCGTCGACCGTGGTGTGGAAGGCGCGTGGCTGAATGTGGACATTCGCGTAGTCGCCGGTGAAATCGGTGATCCTCTCGTCGTGGTTGCCGGGGATGTAGATGATCTTCGACCCCTTACGACCCTTGCGAAGGATCTTCTGGATCACATCGCTGTGATCCTGCGTCCAGAACACACCGCGCTTCATCGCCCAGATATCGATCAGATCTCCCACGACGTAGAGGGTGTCGCAGTCGAAGGTGCGGAGGAATCCGAGCAACGCCCCGGCCTGACTTCCCCGTGTGCCAAGATGCACGTCGGAGATCCAGACGCTCCTGTAATGGATGGTGGCCTCGTCCTGCACAGTTTTTCTGTAAGTCCCGACGCCCCGATCTCCAAGGCCCGCGATGTCACGTTTTCGTCACAATTGCCCCGGTTTCGGAAGCAACGCGGATTGCCCCGTCTCTGGGCCCGTGTCATGATCTTACCATGCCTCAGCAACAAGCAACGGAGCCCCTCTTCTCGGACGAACTGCTCTGGTATTGCGTCAAGACCAAACCCAAGCAGGAGGGAGTGGCATCGCGCCTCCTGCGCAGTGAACTCGGGATCGAGGTTTTCTGCCCCAAGATCCGCTTCAAGCGCGCACGCTCCACCGGAGTCGCCTGGGTCAACGAGGCGATGTTTCCTGGATACCTCTTTGCACGCTTTGTCTATCCGGAGCTTTACCGTCGGATCGCCGCGACCAGCGGCGTCGCCAGGACGCTCTCCTTCGGGGGCCGTCCCTGCATCCTCGACGAGCGGATCATCGAGGATCTGCGGGCCCACGTGGCCGACGGGGAGACCGTCGAGATCTCCTGCGAACTCAAGGAAGGCGAAGAGGTCAAGGTGGTCGAGGGGCCGTTCCTCGGCGTTCGCGCACTGGTCACCCGCGTCCTTCCGGCCCGTGACCGCGTGGCGATCCTGCTGAATCTGCTCGGTCAGGAACGGGAGATCGAGGTGGCCGCCTCCGCGCTCCTCCCCGACGTGAAGCACCCGCTGGCGGATAGATAGGGGATCGGGAATCGGTGATGGGTGATGGGGAGAAGCCTTCACCCTATTTTCAACCCAAAATTTGCATTAGGAACCCGAAGGTCCCGGAAAGGGGAGTTAAAATGGTTAGAAGCGTTACAACCAAGGCTCTGGGAAGAGCCGCGGAAGACTACCGAAGGTAGCCCTGAAAGGGCGCCACGGCATCCGGGAGGATTTGGCGTCAATGTTACAAGGTGGATCCTGAAACCCCTGAACCTCAATTGGAGAACGCGCCAACAAGAAGTTTGCCGATCATGGCTCGGCTCGGAGATTGGAATGAGTGTCTGCTGTCAGCACGTTGTAACGTATCAACCCTTCAACGGTTTTAACCATCATTCGACTCACCATCCGGGTGAACCATCCAGACCTGTCGCCGTCACCCTATCACAAAATCTGGGTTCAATGCCTTTCCCGATAGCCTATAGCCCATTCCCCATCATCGGCACGCCTGTCAGTCTCGACAGGATGTGCCTCCCGCCTCCATGCTCCTCCGCATGAAAATTCTCGTGATCGGATCGGGCGGCCGTGAGCACGCCCTTCTCTGGAAGCTCGCACAAAGCCCGCGTGTTACGGCGCTGCACTGCGCCCCGGGAAATGCCGGCACCGCTGAACTCGCCACCAATCACCCAGTCGCCGCAACCGATCTCCCCGGCCTTGTCGGCCTTGCCAAGGCGGAGAAGATCGACCTGACCGTCGTCGGTCCCGATGATCCGCTGGCCGCAGGCATCGTGGATTGTTTTCAGAAGGAAGGGCTCCGTGTCTTCGGGCCCGTTGCGGCGGCCGCCCGACTCGAGGCCTCCAAGTCCTTTGCCAAGGAGTTCATGGTGCGCCATGGCATCCCGTCCGCGGGATCGTCCACCTTTTCCGATCCGGAGGCCGCGCTGGCCCACTGCGCCAAGGCCACGTATCCCCTCGTGGTGAAGGCCGACGGCCTCGCCCTCGGCAAGGGGGTTGTGATCGCGCAGACCAGGGAGGAGGCCGAGACGGCCGTCCGCCAATCGATGATCGAGAAAGTCTTCGGCGATGCAGGCAATACCGTCGTCATCGAGGAGTTCCTGACCGGCCCCGAATGCTCCATCCACGCGCTGGTGGATGGTAAGGGCTACGCCCTCTTCCCCGATGCCAAGGACCACAAGAGGGCGCTCGATGGCGACCGGGGACTCAATACCGGGGGCATGGGGACGATCAGCCCCTCGCGTGAGGTCGATGGGGCGATGCAGGAACGCATCCGGCGCGAGGTGATGGAGCCGTTTGTCCGGGGGCTCGCCGCGGACGGGCTTCCCTTCTCGGGAATGCTCTTCCCGGGCCTGATGATGACGCCCAACGGGCCGAAGGTGCTGGAGTTCAACTGTCGCTTCGGGGACCCCGAGACCCAGTCCCTCATGCGCAGGCTCCAAAGCGACCTTCTGGACCTGATCGAGGCGACCATCGACGGAAAGCTCTCCTCGGTGACTCCGGCGTGGGATGACCGCGCCGCCGTCTGCATCGTGCTCGCTTCGGGCGGATATCCCGGGCCGATCGAGAAGGGGAAGGTGATCACGGGTATCGAGGCCGCCTCCTCCGATCCCGACGTCGTGGTTTTCCATGCCGGCACGGCGCTCAAGGACGGTAAGGTCGTAACCAATGGAGGCCGCGTCCTCGGCGTGACCGCCCTCGGCGCCACCCTGGAGGAGGCCCGGACCAAGGCCTACGCTGCCGCAGACAAGATCAGCTTCGAGGGCAAACAGCTCCGCCGCGACATCGGGGGCTGAGACATTAGAGTGGTTTCGGTTTTTTTTGATGCATGGACAAGGGAAGAAATCTCGCGCAGAGACGCAGAGGCGCAGAGTTTTTGTGACTAATGGCAATGCTTCTTATTGAAACCTCTCCCTTGGAAGGAGTCGTCAGACCCCATTGTGAATCGACCAAGTGATTCTCCGATTTGAGGAGAGTAAGGGTGACTATCTTCTCCGGATCCAATCCTTTGTCTTTTCCTCCGCGTCTCTGCGCCTCTGCGCGAGTCGTTTTACAGGGAATAGGAGGATGGGGCTTGAAGCCCTTATCTTCCCCAAAACGAACAAAGCTCCCGAAGTCGGGAGCTTGTCTTGAAATAGTGGCCGCGTGATTTCTTTCTTCGCGGCATGTTGGCCCAAGTTGGGCGCCTAGATATACTAGGACTTGTAACGCAGACGCTTCTTATGCCGGTTGAGCTTCATGCGCTTGCGGCGCTTGTGCTTGGCGATTTTGGCTTTGCGTTTCTTTTTGATCGATCCCATCGGGGCTTGTTCTTTCGGTTCTTGGAGAAGCGGTCTTAGTAGACGACTTTGTTCAGAGGATATTCGATGATGCCTTCGGCACCGAGTGACTTCAGTTGCGGTATGATCTCCCGGACGATTTTCTCGTCGATGACGGTCTCCACAGCCACCCAGTCGTTTTGGGCCAAAGGCGAAACGGTAGGATTGCGGAGAGCGGGGAGCGCGTCGAGGAGATTCTGCAGCTTTGTCCTCGGAAGGTTCATCTTGAGGCCGACCTTGTCGCGGGCGGTGAGGGCCCCGACGAGCAGGAGGGCGATGCGCTCCATCTTACCGCGCTTCCAGGAATCGGCGTAGGAGGCCTTGTTGGCCACCAGGACGGGATAGGAC
>JBAPTI010000026.1:0-1548 GCA_049282095.1 Chthoniobacterales bacterium | reverse complement strand
GCATCGACCTCGGCCGCCTGCGTGGCCTGAAGCACGCTGCAAGTCGCGACACCCGATCAACCCCACGGAAAAGTCACTCCTTCCAGCCAAGACGTGCTCTCGAAGATGCATTTGACAGGTCAGACCGGCAGCTGGTGAACTCGATAAACCGTACGCGGCGGCAATCGTGCCCAACCACGTCGCGCGAATGGAGCCCGGCTGAGCGGTTCGTATCTGGGTCCGCACCGACAGGTGCAACAAGACCGTTCCTGATTAGCGATGAACCTCAGCCAACCGCAGACGGCGTTCCGGGGATGCCGGTGCGGCGATGAGGGCCGTGAGCAAACGAGAAAGGATTGAGCGCATGTCGAATCGCCGGTTGAATCGGTACTGCAGTTCAGCGAGGTAGCGGTGCGAGTACTTGACGTAGTCGAAGGCATGGTACGTGCCGCTGATGGCTGTCTTCAGGTTGCCCAGCAAGGTGTTGACGGCCTTGAACTGCGGCAGCTTCACGCTGGCCTTGCCGCCGCCGGTGACCACGCGCTCGTGCTCCGCCCCGACGATGGCCGCGGCCTGAAAGCACCACAGCCCGTCTGTGACCACTTTGGCCGACGGCGCAATGTGTTGCGCCGCAAACACCGCCACCTGCTCGGTGGTGTGCGGCTGCTGGCGCAGACACGCCACCAGCGGGTGGCCCGACGCGGTGGTTTGCACCGCCGCCACGAACGGCACCTTGTTCTCCGAGCCGCGCCCGGCCTTGCCACCGGTGCGCTCGCCACCGAGGTAGGCGTCGTCGATCTCCACGCGCCCGCTGAGCTCGCGAGGCTCCTCGCGCAGGCGCATGGCTTCCATAATCTTGTGCTTGAGCAGCCAGGCGCTGCGGTAGCAGACCCCGAGCTGGCGCATCAGCTCCAGCGCCGAGACGTTGTTCTTGGACTGCGTCAGCAACTGCATAGCCAGGAACCAGCGGTTCAGCGACAGCTTGCTGGCCTCGAACATCGTGCCGCTGATCAGGCTGGTCTGGTGAGGGCATCCACCGCACTGCCAGTACGGCAGCCCAGCGCGAACGAAATGGGTTCGAGCCGCACCGCCGCACTTCGGGCAGACAAAGCCGCTCGGCCAGCGCGCCGCCTGCAGCGCCGCCGGGCACTGCGATTCGGCTCCGTAGCGTTCGAAGAACTCTGGCATCGACCGCCCAGGTTGAAACTGGATTCGGTTCATCTTCATGGCGCACCTCCTGTGTCGGTGCCGCCATGTTCCAACCTCACAGTCTCACCACGTGAGCCTGCTGAGGAATATCGCTAATCAGGTCAGTCGAAGTAGACCTTGAGGGTCAGCCCGAGCCCGAGCACGCGCTTGAGGTCATCGTCAGGCTTGTTCAGTTGCATCGCCAGGTAGGGTTCGATTCGCCAGCGCCCGCCGATCGGCGTTTCCAGCCCGGCCTTCAGCGTGACGCGGCTCCACTTGTCGTAGCGGGTGTCGTAGAGCGTCTCGACGCTGGCATAGGGAGCGTAGGGGTGATCGAAGACCGCGGCGTCCCACTCCGCGCCCAGGCGCACGCGATAGCGC
>JBAPTI010000025.1:0-10480 GCA_049282095.1 Chthoniobacterales bacterium | reverse complement strand
CGCCGGAGGAGCGTCAGACCGTCTTTTTCTCCGCAACCCTCTCCCGCCAGATCAAGGAGCTGATCAACCGCTACTCCCGCGATCCGCATACCGTCGCCATCGAACGGAAGGACGTGACCGCCCCCGCAATCGATCAGTGGTTCTACGAGATTCCTCCGCGCGGAAAGACCCAGTCACTGATCCGCCTGGTCGACTTTCACGGATTCCGCCTCGGCATCATCTTCTGCAACACCCAGCGCATGGTGGACGAACTGGCCGACGCCCTGCTGGCGCAGGGATTCTCGGCAGACCGTCTCCACGGTGGCATCACCCAGGCCCAGCGCACCCGCGTGATGAACAAGTTTAAGAACTCGGAGTTCGAGTTCCTCGTGGCGACCGACGTGGCGGCTCGCGGCATCGATGTCGATGACCTTGAAGTCGTCATCAACTACGACCTCCCGCATGATCCCGAGGACTATGTCCACCGGATCGGTCGCACGGGTCGTGCTGGACGCAAGGGAATGGCTGCGACCTTCGTGAGCGGTCGCGACATCTACAAGATCCAGTATCTTGAGAAATTCACCCATTCCCGCATTCGTCGCGGAGTGATTCCGACTCCTTCCGAGGTCGAGGGAAAGCGTTCCGAGGTTCTCTTCGGCAAGGTGCGCGACATGCTCGCTGCCGGGAAGTTCTCCGACCAGACCCAGTTCACCGACCGTCTCATGGAGGAGGGGTTCCAGGCCACCGAGGTCTGCTCCGCCCTGTTCTCGATGCTCCTGGGTCAAACCGGATCACCGGAGCCCGTCAACCCTCCGAAGGCGGCTCCGCTGCCCGTCGAGATCCCGATGGACGAGGGGTTTGCCCAGCCCAAGGGCTTCAAGAAGAAGCCACCCTTTGTCCCCAAGTCTCCCGCTCCCGGAAAGCCGGCGTTCAAGCCGGGCTTCAAACCCGGCTTCAAAAAGAACTTCGATCAAGGAAACTCAGGTGGTGCCGGTGCTTCCGGTAAACCGGGAAAGTTCTCCAAGGGATTCAAGAAAGACCGTCCGCCGAGGTACTGACCCGATGACTCGCGCGGAGGCGCAGAGGCGCGGAGAGATTTAATCTGTAAATCAGGAACACAGGATGCGAAGCAACGGCCAAGCATGCTAGTTCACGAGCGGAGAATTGAAAAAGTGAAGAGGGTTACTCCCACCACTCTCTGCGCCTCTGCGCCTCTGCGCGAGTTCTTGGTATTTCTGTGCCTTCTCTGCGCTGGCCTCCATGCCGAGGTCACGATGCCGGCGATTTTCGGCGACCACATGGTGCTGCAGCAGGGGACGACACTGCCTGTCTGGGGATTTGCCGCGCCCGGGGAGCATGTCTCCGTTTCCTATGCCGAGCGTCATGGCGAGACCGTTGCCGATGCCACCGGACATTGGCGCGTCACACTCCGCCCGCTCCCGTATTCCAAGAGTCCCGGGAACATGGTCATCAACGGTTCCAACCGGATCGAGTTCCGCGATGTCATCGTCGGGGATGTCTGGGTCTGCGCAGGTGAGGGGAACATGGCCTTTCCGCTCTCCGAGGCGACGGGGGGCAAGCAGGCTGCGGCGGTCTCCGATCGTGGTCTTCGATGCTTCACCCCGACATCGCGTGCCTCATCGCGATCTGATGCCAAAGGATCGGGCGGATGGGTTGTCTGCGATCCCGAAACGCCCCCTTCCTTCCCAGCCGTCGCATTCTTCTTTGCGCGCGATCTGCGAGCCTCACGCCACATTCCCGTTGGAATCATCAACTGCTCCACCCCTGATCCCGCCCCCATCACCACATGGATGAGTCCCCGAGCCTCGCAGGGAATCGCAGGAATGCGTGGAAACCGACGGACTCCGCCTGCGGCGCACTTCAACGGAATGATCGCGCCGATCCTCCCCTACGCGATCACGGGAGCCATCTGTTATCAGGGGGAGTCGGACGAAGGCAAGGGAGCGATCCCCTACCGCATCCTGCTCCCACGACTCATTCGTGACTGGCGCGAGAAGTGGAGGCAGGGACCATTCCCATTTTTCGTCGTCTCCCAGGCGGGGTTCGGTGCAGAGGAGGGCCCCGCAGTCGAGCCGATGCTTTCTGACGACGGAACCCATCGCCGTGCCTTGCCCTGGCTTCGTGAGGGGGTTGCAAGTGTCACCACGATTCCCTTCACGGGGATCGCCGTTGCCACGGATCTCGGTCTTCCTGATGACCGTTATCCTCCCGACAAGCTCGATCTGGGACGTCGCCTGGCACTTCTTGCCCGTCACCGTGTCTATGGTGAGGAGATTCCCGATTCGGGGCCCCTTTTCCGATCGATGAAGATCGAGGGGAACAAGGTTCGAGTCACTTTCGAGAGTCAGGGTGGGGGGCTAGCCACGGGCATCTCCCCGGCGATGGCTGAGGGTGCCAATGGTATCGGAACTCGCCTCACGACCTCGCTCAAGGGATTCGCCGTTGCGGGGGAAAATCGCAAATGGTTTCCGGCGACGGCGAGGATCGATGGAAATGATGTCATCCTATCCAGCGATGCGGTGCTTCATCCCGTGGCGGTTCGTTACAACTGGAGGGGCTTCCCTGTTGGCAATCTCTACAACAAAGCGGGCCTCCCCGCTCCTCCGTTCCGCAGCGATAGGGATCAGCCGAAGTAATTGGGCGGGAAGGAGCTGGGAGCTGGGAAGCGGCGCGGAAGACTATGACGTAGTCGTAGCCCCAGAGGGGTAGCACCGTCGGCAGGGCGACGGATCCCATCAACTAGGAGCTAGGATCTTCGCCCGCACCTTCTTTTTCCTACCCTCATCGCTCGACATACCGAGGCTGCTTTGGCAGAAAGGATCCATGGGAATGCCTTATCTCCTCCTGGCGTTGTTCCTGTCGGTCGCCGCACTGAATGCATCCGGAGCGGGCAAGGGGCATGCGGCGCAGAGTCCGTCTCCCACTCCATCCTCCGAGGTGATCAATCAACCTCTCTCGGTGTTCGAGCTGAAGGGGTCGCATAGGGAGATCTTCCGGCGCGTACTCCAGGCCCGACTCTATCACCAAGGAGTCTGGACACTCTCCGATCCTTCACAGACACCTGTCACTGCGGCCCGCACGATCGCCTCCCTCAAGCCGACCTTCGTCACCGGCCTCCTGCGCATCCCTGATCGCGGTTCCCTCAGCAATGCCGAGGTCGATGCCTTCAATGCAGTGAGGTCCGCAGTCCTTGCTTCCGCAAAGGGATGCCGCTTCGACATCGTGCTTAATGCCGGGGTGGAGCAGTCGGGCGATCTTGTCGTCCGCCGCATGAAGGAAATTTCGACTCGAGTTCATCCCGATGCCTGGACCTTCCACATTGCCCCTGACGATACCTCCCTGAATCCCGAGGTCTTTGAGGACGGGATTGCGTATGCCCATTCCCAGGGAAAGATGGCCGGTTACGACGGCCCTCTTTCGATGATTCCCGATGGTGTCGACTACATCGTTGTCAGGGCCTTGGAGTTGAAAGTTTATCGTCGCCAGATCGAAGTGCTCAGGGAAAAGCATCATGTCTCGATCCTGGTGGAACTGCCGACCATGATGGGTGGCAAGTCCAATCCCGACTGCGAAGCCTATATCGGCAAGCTCAGCAGTTCCGAGCGATGTGAAGCAATCACCTCCCTGGCCGAGAATCAGAACTCATGGGGATATCGCTTTGCCTATCCCGTTTTTTATCCTGTGGAACCGGACAAGCGCGCCTTCGACGCGACTAAGGAGTCGCTTCTGATGGTGACCATCCGCGCCCTTTTGGCCCGCTTTAATTAGGGAACCACTCATTCCGCTGTTTCTGGGAGTGCATTGGATCGGGAGGCGCCTCGCTGTTTGCAGTGGGTTGATTGAAAGATGATGTTTTCACGCAACGGGCGCAAAGGTCGCCAAGGTAGGATCAAAGAGTAGCGCCCGATGAAACTAAGGGGGGAGAACGGTGGTTTTTTTGAGAATTCTTGCAACTACCCTGCCAGTAAAAACACAGCAAAGCGGAACCCCTCTTTGCGATCGTTGCGTCCTTTGCGTGAAACTCATTCCTTGTCTTTTCCGGAACATTCCCCCACTCACAATAGCGAAGAGCCAATATTCAATCTGCTCTCTCTGTATTTTTCTACACACCCTCCGCCATGGAAATCGAACCTCCCATTCCCTTTGAGAAGCGCACCAACCTGCGCCTCCCGCTCGTCTCTGCCTCCGTGGAGGCCGGTTTTCCTTCTCCCGCCGACGATCATCTGGAGCGGGGAATCGATCTCAATGAGGAACTGATCCGCAATCCCGCCGCGACCTTTCTGGTCAGGGTGAAGGGGGAATCCATGAGGGATGCCGGGATCCACTCAGGGGATACCCTGATCGTTGATAAATCCGTCACCCCGGCGGATCGCCAGATCGTCGTGGCGATGATCGATGGAGAGTTCACCGTGAAGCGTTTCCGCAAGGTGAACGGGCGGGTCTTTCTGGAGGCCGCCAATTCATCTTTTGCCCCGATTGAGGTAGGAGAGGATCAGGAACTCACGATCTGGGGAGCGGTCACCTACATCATCCATCAGGCGCGGTGAGTGATTAGGCTGTAGGCTCTTAGGGGGCTGAAACTGAAAGAGACAAATCAACCCGGATTGCGCAATAGAGCGGTGTTTATAGGTTTGAGCGGTTCACCCGGATGGTGAGTCCCCGGAAGGGTTAAAAGCGTTACACCGTTAAAAGGTTACAAGGGGCTAAAGTCCGAGGCCGAATGGAACTCATGTAGGCATTTTTGGACAACGCTTTCCCTGACATTCCCCTCCCGAATCTCGGGTCAGGGATCTCCCGGATCCACGTTGACGCCACTTGCCTCCCGGCAAGCGGTGGCGCCTATCGGGTCCCGCATGCGCGGGATCTTACGCGGCTCTTCCCAGAGCCTTGTTTGTAACATTTTCACTTTTTAACTCTTTTAACTCTGCCTCCCATGATCTCAGCAATTCCCAATGCAAATTCTGGGATCAAATGGCGCTGCTTGCTTTCCTGAATCCGGATTCAGAATCCTCTCGTCAGAGGAAGAGCGGGGTGGTGATGATCATCCATGGCACCCATGCCCCGCCTAGCTCTGGTAGATTGCAATAACTTCTTCTGCTCGTGCGAGCGGGTCTTTAACCCCGCCCTGAACGGGAAGCCCGTGGTGGTTCTCTCCAACAACGACGGATGCATCATCTCCCGGAGTGAAGAGGCCAAGGCTCTTGGGATTCCCATGGGAGCGCCCCTGCACGAACAGCAGGAGGTGATCCGGAAACACGATGTCCGCGTCTTCAGTAGCAACTACACGCTCTACGGGGACATGTCTGCCAGGGTGATGTCGATACTCCGCGACGAGGTTCCCGCCATCGAGGTCTACTCCATTGATGAAGCGTTCCTGCGGCTTCCTTCGGACTTCACCGAGGAGCATGCCCGCGCACTCCGGGCAAAGGTGCTGCAATGGACGGGGATCCCGGTCTGCATCGGGATCGGCACCACGAAACTCCTGGCCAAGCTTGCCAACCGTCACGCCAAGAAGAACAAGGCCCTTACCGGCGGAGTCTTTGACCTTCCAAACAGCCAGGATCCCGATGCCATCATGGCCGCCACTCCCTCCGATGGCCTCTGGGGTGTGGGGAAGAACCTGGCCCATCGTCTCAAGGGAATGGGCGTAACGACGGCCTTGGAATTCAAGCAGGCCGACCCTGCCGCCATCCGCAAGAGCCTGGGAGTGGTGGGGGAACGCCTTCTCCGGGAACTCAATGGCATCCCCTGCCTGGAACTCGAGGAGATGCCTCCGGATCGCAAGGGCGTGATGGCGAGTCGTTCCTTCGGCAGTGCCGTGGAGTCCGTCGAGGAACTGGAAGAGGCGCTCGCCAACCACGTGGCCCGGGCCGGGGAGAAGATCCGCCGATTCGGACTGCTTGCCACCCGCATGGAGGTATTCCTCCGGACGAACCGCTTCAGGAAGGATGAGCGTCAGTATTCACCCGGGATCGGGATCACCCTGGAGCGCCCCACGCACTCCACAGCGGAGTTGATGACCTCGGCCCGTGCTCTCCTTCATCGGATCTACCGTCCCGGCTACCGCTACAAGAAGACCGGAGTCTATCTCGCCAACCTCGTGAGCGAGGATGAGTATCAGCCAGGACTCTTTGACCGCCCCCGGAACGCCGGGATCGACGTGGATCGGATCGTGGACGAGATCAACTGGAGGCTTGGAGATCCCAAGAACCCGGTCATTACCCGCGCCTCCCAAGGGACCGACCGATCTGGAAAAGGATGGAAGATGCGTAGTGAGAGACATTCCCCCCACTACACCACCGACTGGCGGGAGTTGCCGGTGGTGAGAATCTGATAGTGAGGGACGAGCCAACTAGGCAAAAGGCGCGTGGGAACGCGGCTTAATCATACCGAAGGTAGTCCGATCCCGCGCCTGCGGGAGAGAAGCAAGCTCCACGGATGGAGCGCGGAAGATCACGCGAATGCGTGACCCGGAGGGCGGCACGGCTTTGCGGGCGCAAAGTGCCGTCAATGCCTGATCCCGGTGGACCGGCAGATAATTGGGCTGTTGGGAGCGGAAGTAGGCTCTAGGGGTTTAGGCTCTAGGCTTCTAGGATCTGAAGAGAGACTTTCCCTCAATTTGTTAACCAGATTGCCTGGCGCCATCTTGGTGAACGCTCCCGATCTGTTGCCATGGTTCCATTGCACAATCCGGGGTAATCGAAAAAGGCCGATCGAGCCGTTCCTTCGTTGCCCCGGGGAGTGCGGTATGATACTCAATTCCTTCGGCAGACCCCGTAGTTCAACGGATAGAATAGGAGTTTCCTAAACTCTAGATGGTGGTTCGATTCCACCCGGGGTCAGTTTTTATGGTTCCGGGTCAGATTCCGGTTGAGCCGTCGTGCTCTTTGCAGTTGTCGCCTTTGCAGTTGTGGTCTTTGCAGTCGTGGCCGCTGTAGCCGCAGGCTTGGGTTCGGGCTTCAGGTTAATGGTCATGGTTTGGGCCTTTTGCTTGGCTTCCATCATCTTCATTCCCTTGGCGGAGAAGGCCCTTTCGTAGAGTTTCCTGAGGTCAACCTCGCTGATTCCGTAGACGTCGCTTAGATTCAGGCTTGGGAGGTCGGTCTTGAGGGCTTCAAAATGTTCTTTGAACACCTCCTTCTGGGCCTCGATTTTTGCTTTCTTGTCATCTTCTTCTTTCTTCAGATCTGCGGCGGTTTTTACTTTGGTTGCCGCGTTCAGCGGGGAGGCAGTGATTGCAAGAAGGAGGGAGCAGATAATGAGGATGTGTTTCATGATACTCTTCGGTAAGATTGGATGGGAAATTGAGCGGGTCACTGTCAACAATTCTTCCATTCATTGCAAAAAGATACTGAAGCTCCTGAAAGTGGTTACGGCAGGAAAATGAGAGAAGAGAAATGGGGGGGTGCTGAAATCCAGAGCGCTCGAGATGGCCGTGATGCAAAAAGGCAGGCTCCTAAGTCCACATTGTAACGATCCAACGTTTTAACAAATTTAACTCATTCATCCGACACAGCGTCCCTAGAGCATTTTTACTTATTCTCTAGACAGTCACTGCGATGGCATGAGGCATTGGGCTGCGTCGCATCTCTTGGGCAGTAGTGCGGTGACTACAGACGCTTAGCTTGCTCCTTGCCCACCACCCCAATGCATCGGCAAATCCTTTGTCTATATCTTAATCAAAAATGTTCTAATGCAATTTTAGGGTTTAACACTTTGACTTTCCTGCCCTCCTAACAGGGCTGTAAAGAGCCCGTATTAAAACCGGATCTGTTGATCCTGATAAACTCCCGCCTTCACGTTCTGTGTCGTGTTGCCGGTGTTTTCAAAAGCCACGTCACCCTTGATGATCACGCCTGATTCAAATTGGATAGGGCCTTTGACCGTTAGGGAGGCGCAGTCGATCAGGCTAGGAACGCCCAATGCCTCGATCTGGTCCACCAGTTTGAAATCATCCGAGAGAGTGATCACCGGTGGGACTCCCTTGCGGGATGCGGCGAGGAGGACTTGTCCGTTCCCGAGCACTTCATACGCATCGGAGCGCAGGGCAAGCAGATCGGACGTTGTTTTGACCGGAGCGAAGCGACTGCGAGGGACCTCGATTGCCGAGGCGCCCTGAAAGCACTCGATAGCGGCACCCATCGCGGTTTCCAATTGAACCACGGGCGTCGATTTTTTGTCGCGAGGGTCGACCGTCTTGTTGTTCCGGATCATCGGCAGGGGGAGTGCCCCGGCATTCGCCATAAGCTGTTCTTTGAGCAGATCAAGCCGTATCCAGAGACTGTTAGTGTTGAAGTAGCGGTGTCGAGCGATGTCCTGGAACGCTTCCATATCCTCGTCGGGACACTGAGCCACTTCGCGCAGAAGAAGTCTTCCGTCAGCCTTACGGACCGCCAGATGCCCTCCCTTGCGGTCTGCCGCCGTCCGCCGCGTGACCTCCATGAGGAAGGGTGAACCCGATTCCGCGAAATGACGCAGGATCACGGGGTCGAGAATCGCTCCCAGATTATCGGAGTTGGAGACGAAGGCGTATCTGACCCCCTCCGCCAGCAGTCGATCGAGCCATCCGCTCCCGACCAAGGCGGGATAGAGGTCGCCATGACCCGGCGGGCACCATTCGAGTTCGGGATCGGCCGGCCATTCCACGGGTTCCATGGTCCGAGCGTCGATCTTGGGGATCTGATTCTGCATCAACTCCACCTCGCCGGCATCGGCAAGACCGTCGGCGCGGTAGTGATCCAGGTGGGCCAGCGTCTCCCGACTAGTACTGAAACTGTTCATCAGGAGGAGGCGGACGGGGGTCCCGCTTCGTTTGCGCAGATCCATGATCTGACGCACCATGAGGTCGAGAAAGTTGACGCCGTCGCGGACTGCCAGAAGGCTCTTCGGCCCCTGAAGTCCCATGCCCGTGCCCAGGCCTCCGTTGAGTTTGATCACCACCACCTGGGACAGGAGAGCAGTATGGGTCACATCGGCTTGCGCTGACAGGGACTCAAGCGAGGCAAGCCCATCAGCCGGAGAGATCAAGGTCTCGGGAATCATCCCGGTCTCCTGACGCATCAGCGCCTCGTAATTGCGGCGAAACGCGCGGATGACGGCTTCCCCCATTCCGGCGGAGGCCATCTTCTTTTCAAATGCGGTGAAATTTCCCATGTCGATCAAGGTGCAATTCCAAAAAATGCCTCGCCGTGCTTCTTCGGTCACGCAGAAAGTCCTGCCCATCTCTAACGGTATGCGGAGAGAATGGCGTTGCCCCGGCCCCTCGGCTCGGATAGCCAAGAAGATCACATTTCCTCCATTTTTACCCAGAAACCGTCACTTTATGAGCACCACCAACCAACCCCTTCAGGATCAAGTCGCCATTGTCACAGGAGCCGGACGCGGCATCGGTGAATCCATCGCCGGTTATTTCGTCGAGGCCGGGGCCAAGGTTGCCGTTGTCAGCCGCAGCGAGGCGAATTCCTCGAAGGTCGCCGCCGCACTCGAGGCGATCCGTCCGGGATCGGCCAAGGCCTACGCCGTCGATGTCGCCGACTTTGACGCCGTCCAGAAGGTCGGAGATCAGATCGTGGCCGACTTCGGCCGCGCCGACATTCTTGTGAACAATGCCGGAATCACCAAGGACAACCTGCTCATGCGCATGTCCTCCGAGGACTGGGATGCCGTCCTCGACACCAACCTCAAGGGAGCCTTCAACTTCATTCGCGCCCTGCTCCGCACCATGATGAAGCAGCGCTCCGGCCGTATTATCAACATCAGCTCGGTCAGCGGTCTGATGGGACTTGCCGGTCAGACCAACTACGCCGCCAGCAAGGCCGGCATGATCGGGCTCACCAAGGCGCTTGCCAAGGAAGTCGCCAGCCGCGGCATCACGGTGAATGTCGTGGCCCCCGGCTTCATCGAGACGGACATGACCGCCGTCCTCAACGAGGAGATCCGCAAGGGGGCCCTTGCGCAGATCCCCTTGGCACGCTTCGGCCAGCCCGAGGAGATCGCCGGAACGGTGGCCTTCCTCTCCGGTCCCGCCGCCTCCTACATCACCGGCCAGGTGCTCGCGGTCGACGGCGGGATGGCGATGTGAGAAAAAGGATGAATTATGAAGGATGAGGGATGAAAAGGGAGGAACCATTCCTGTGATTCCTGATTGTTTTCATACTTCATCATTCTGACTTCATACTTTTCTCATGCTTCTCTACCTCCTGCGCCATGCCGAGGCGGAGCCTCATTGTGCGGATGATTTCTCCCGGCGATTAACGGAGAAAGGGGCCAAACAGGCGCGTCGTGTCGGATGCTTCATGAAGGAGCAATGCATGAGGCCTGATCTGATCCTTACCAGTCCGGTCGTGCGGGCCCGTGAAACCGCCGGAATCGTTTCCAAAATCCTGGGTAAGACCGACATCTCCGAGGTTCCTTGGGCGGCGTGCGGCATGAATCCCGAGAGGGCCTTGTCGGAACTTGGAGCCTATAGCCGGTTCAAGAG
>JBAPTI010000024.1:0-10513 GCA_049282095.1 Chthoniobacterales bacterium | reverse complement strand
GTCGCAGGCCGAAGATGTAGAGCGCCGTCACGGCGAACGGGAGCGCCCCGATCACCACACAGGTCGCCGGGTCATGCCGGTGCGAGAGCATCAGGGCGAGTCCGAGTCCGATCATGCCGCTTGCGAGCAGGAAGAGGATGTTGATCCCCTCGATCCCCCAGATCTTCCCATCGCTGTCGTCACCCGCATGGGTGGGTATCACGCCCCGGCTCATTGCCCCACGCTGATGGTCGGCATCCCGCCCGCGTTGAAGAGCGCCTGGGCGATCAGGACCGAGAGACCGAGGAGGAGTCCTCCCACGATCGACATCTTGCCCATGTCGGCATTGCCGCTGCGGACCTGCCATCCGCCATGGGCGATGACGATCACCGCGATGATGTAGAGGAACTTCGCAATGATCCCAAGACCTTGAGAGAGTGCGCCGTCGAGTGAGCCTGATTGAGCGAGGATGAAGTAGTGCATAGGAGCGGCACCATAGAGGGGAAAAATGCGTCTGGTGCTCCCGGTTGGGAGCAACTTTTCAAAAACCTCATTTTTTTATGGAACGGCGCTCCCTAAGGATCCGCATGTTGTTTGCGAGCACCTTCGGGTCGCGAAGAGACTCGGGAAAGAGATCGTGTAGGCTGACATTGAGGACCTCCGCCAGGTAGTAGAGGTCTCCGTCGGAAACCCAGACGATCTGTGCCTCGATCTTGGAGACCTTGGCCCGACTGACTTTTTCCATCCCGAGGATTTGCAACTTTGCTGCCAGCATGTCCTGCGTCCACCCGAGACGATTGCGATGCCAACTTACTTTTGGCCCGATGATATTGCGTGCTTTCATGGGGCGTTAGCAAACGACACCCCGAGGCTTCTGCGCCTTTTTGAATCCGCGCCTGAGCCTTGAACTTGATAGCTGATCTGGAAGGGCCTTTTTTCCTTCACCCAACCGATTCTGACTGTTCCATCAGTTTTGGTGCTCCCGATCGGGAGCAACTTGCATTTCTAATGAAAAAAGAAGTTCAGCACGTGGAGACCTTCGCTTCATGTGCTGCGGTAATGCTGAAATGTTTTGCTCTGAACGTGTTACCTAAAGCACTCTGCCCGTGATGAACATCCTCTCTTCCCTTACCTCCTCGGCTCTCAATCAACTTTCCTCCCTCGTCGATCAGAAGGAAGTCCTTGTGAAGGAGATCGAGCGCATCGAGTCACACATGGCCAGCATCATCTCCGGCAAGCCCGTTCGAGCGGCAAAGGGCAAGTCGGCGCGTCCTGCCGCCAAGGTCAAGTCCACCAAGACTGCAAAAAAAACCACCAAGCGTGGATCGCGCGGGAATCTGGGAACCAAAGTCCTCTCCGCTCTGGAAGCGGCCGGTGATGCCGGGGTGAAGGTTGCTGATCTTGCCGAGAAGCTACGGATCAAGGGAACCAACCTTCATGTCTGGTTCGGCACCACAGGCAAGAAGAACAAGAGCATCAAGAAGGTCGGCAAGGGCCACTACCGCCTGCAGGGGAAGTAATCAGATGCCCCTTGGGCTCTTTCTTCTAGCTATTTGACTTCTTCTTCCCCTTAGCCGGGATCGGATTGGCCTCGATAAAGTCCCTTACCGCCCTGACCACCGCATCACTCAGGGTGACATCGGCTTTGTCAGCAAGGGCTTGAAGCACGTCTTTTTCGTCCGAGGGAATGCGGACTGTCATGATCCCGTCGCGTCTTTTTGGCAAAGGAAGGAGGGTAGAGGTAACACAGTAGGTTGCAATATATATTTTGTGATAGGACGCTCTATGGGGTAGCTGGGGTGGGATGATATCGTTCCATGAAAACCAACTCATCCCCATCACTCCTCGGCTCCTCGTAACTCCGCTTCCGCACCTCCGGTGAGGGCCACTACCGCCTGCAGAAGTAACCCTCCATCGCTCGGGTGCTCTTGACCCGAAAGTCATTCAGGCTGATCATTTGATCGTAGTCGGGAGTCGAAGGATGCGGAGGTTGACTTGTCAGCCCCATAATCCATCCCCCTGACTCTCTCTGAGGCCCTGGCTCCTGCGGACCACCCAACTTCCTTCCGGATGCGGTGCCGTACTAAGAGTCGGGGTCTCTCTTTTTTAGTCCCTCAATTATTCAAGTCCCTGAATACCGGCTCGTCGCCGAGAGTAATCCGATTAAGCTGACCTGAAGTTATGACCTTCCACACCACCCTCAAAGACCTTGAGCTCCTTGCTAAACAAGCAGGCATGTCATACGTCGCGGGGGGGGGTATTACAGATAAGCTCCGGGAACTTTTCTCCTTTCTCCCCGAGGGCACAACATTCGGCCTTGATGGCGAGAAGGTCTCCATCACCATTCCTGAAACCAAAGCCTCAGAGAAGGCAGAGGCTGCCCGTCTGGCTGAAAAGGCCGCCCAGAGGGCCAGACAGGGAGAGTACGGGAAGGCCAGGGATATCTATCGGCGCGTCTTGGAGCTGGATCCCGCCCATCCCAGTGCCCGCCGTGATCTGGCCATGATCTGCGTGGAGACGGGAGATAACGACGAGGCCAAGGACTGCCTGATCGAGTCACTGCGACTTTTCCCCGACGACGCATGGAGCCTGGTGGTGCTCGCCAACCAGTATGCCAAGGAGGATGACCACGAGACCGCCATCAGATTCGTCCGTCGCGCCTTGGAGCTGAAGCCCGGCGACCCATGGGCTCTCAACACCCTCGCCACCGCACTCATGGAGCAGGGCAAACTGGAGGAAGCTCTCACAACCTACGGGGAGGCCATTGCCAGCGATCCCACCTTTGCCAATGCCTACTACGGCCGTGCCATGGGGCTCATCCGTATGGAGCGGTTTGAAGATGCCGCAAAGGCCCTCATGGAGATGTTCTCCAGTGGTAAGTTCCAGGACTCCCGGACCAATATCGTCTTTGCCAAGGCCCGCTCGGCCTACGTCCACGTTCAGAACATCATCGCCAACAACCGCCTCCCCGAGACCGGCGCCCTCCTGAAACGCCTCTGTGCCGAAGGAGAGACCCGTTCGGGCTATCCGGTAAAGATCATCGAGGGGGAACTCGCCAGCACGATCGTCGGCCAGATCAAGATGGCGTGGAAGCACGACGCCGATCACCACCTGCTCACCCTCCGCTCAGGCGACTGTCCTCAGCTTCTGCGCAACTATCACGCCGTCCACGAGCTGATGCACCTCTTCATGGAGAGCGTTGCCAGAGATCAGGGAACCAACAGATGGTTCATGACGACTGAGGAGACCCGGGAGAATACCGCCAAAGCGCTCAAGCCCGAACTCCGTAGCATTCAGAAGAAGGGATTCCGTGACGAGGAGGTGGCCTACATGGTCAACGAACTGGCATCGACCGCCAACCTCTTCCTCTACAACTGCCCCATCGACATGATCATCGAGCGGCACATCTGGAAGGAATATCCGGAGCTTCGTGAGGCCCAGTTCTGCGGGCTCGTCTCCATCGTCCACAATGCCATCCGGCTCACCATGAATCCGGAAATCAGGAAGGTAGTCCCCGCCTCCCTGCTCAGGATCAACGATCTTCTCAACGGAGTCTTCGCCCTCTTTGTGGACGAGCTCTTCGAGAGAGCCACCACCTACGCCGACGCCTACAGGAAACTTCCTAATTTTCAGGACACCGAGAAGCTCTTCGCCCTCTGGAAAGAGAAGAGCGCACAACTGACACCAGGCGCTGAATACGATCTCGTGGACACCTTCGGAGAGTTCCTCGGCATCCGTGACTGGTACGATTGGAAGAAGGACAGGGGATTCATTCCTCCTGAGGGGATCCTTGATAATCTGGAGAAAGAGGGAACCACCAATCCCGATCTCCTCAAGGCCAAGGCACCAGCCAGCGTGATGTATCTGCTGGATGCCCTTGAGCAATTCAGTTCGATGCAGAGCGACGAGGTGAAGCGCATAGTCCTTGAGATCGCCGTCATGGGTCAGGAGGGAATCGACTACGCCTCGCCGGAGGAGAAATACTCCCTCAAGAGCCTTCCCCAGAAACCTATGAGTGGACTCCAGCTCATGTGCCTCATGTATGCCGCCTTCAAGCAGGTGGCTCCTGAGATGGATCCAGAAATGGACCTTGAGAAAGAGTACCAGCAGGCCTTGGGAATCTGGAAGGACAAGAGGTAGGAATCAACTCGTCAGACAGTGCCTGAAAGGCTATCGGTGACAAAAATCACCCCATGGCTACCTCCAACAAGTCATCATCCAAGACCTCAGGAAAGCCGCGTAAGCCTATCCACGGGAATACTTCCCGCGATCACATCCACCGGCTCTTCCTGATTTTTGCTGAGGTTCAGAACAAGCGCTACCCCTCTCTGGCCAAGCTCTCGAAAATCTGCGAGGTCGACACACGCACCATTCAGCGAGATATCTCCCAGCTAAATGCCCTGCTCGCAAATATCGAGGGGGAAAAGCAGACGAACGAGATCATCCATGACAAGACGCACCGGGGCTACGCTCTTCGTGGCAATCTCAGGCACCTCCCGATCGTCCAGATCGGGGACCGTGACCTGCTCACGCTCCACTTCCTGCGCCAGTGCCTAGAGCCCTACCGCTCCACAGGGATCGGGCGCAGCATGATCGAGTCCTTCGAGCACACCTTCGGCATCCTCACCGGCACCACCGACTGGAAGAAGTGGGAGAGTTCCGTCCACTTCCGCTTCGAGGGAAAACCCGAGATCGGAAAGGAAGACGTACGCCTCTTCGAGCTCCTCCACCGGGCTATCCGCGAGAGCCGGCGTGTCGTCCTCGACTACAAGCCATCCGTCGGCCCTAAGGATTCCAGAACACTCGAACCCCAGTTCGTTTTCATGCGCAACGGCTCTTGGTACCTGCATGCTACCAAGGCCGGCACCTCCGAACGCCGTACCCTGAAGTTTGCACGCATCAGCAACGCCAGCATCACCGACCGCACGTTCGCACCCGATTCAAGGGAACCCTCTGAGAGCTTCCGATATAGTTTCGGGATTGTGGCCAGCGACCGGAAGCCTAAACAGCCCGTTGTACTGGAGTTCGAAGCGGGGGCCGCGCGACGCGCTGCCGAGACTCTCTGGCACCCTGAGCAGAAGACGACTCCCCTTGCCGGTGGGCGCATCCGTATGGAACTCCCCTTCGCCAAGCCGACCTTCCTCGAGATCGAGCCATGGATTTTGGGCTGGGGGGCCACTGTGAAAGTCATCGCCCCCGCTGTCCTCCGGAAAACGATCGCGGAGAAGGCTCGTGCCATGGCCTCTTGCTACGGTCTGTAGAAGCCCTCTAAATGCTCTTCGTCAGGTAGTTGGAAAAGGATGGGTTCTGACGCTTCGCAACGACCGCAGCAGCTTCCTTGCTACCCTTATCCATTGTGACTCATGTGGTAATTTTAAGAGCCTTTTTGGTCTTTGCTGTCATGGCAAACCAGCAGAGATTCCACTACTGACAGACGGTGCAGATGTCGTCGGTGCAGTTGGTGCCTTCCTGCCTCTCAGTAGGAAGCTCGAAGTCATCCACAGGATTGGTCTCAGCTTGGGCGGGTTTCTCGGAGGGCTCGGGGGTGGGATCGGTGGTCATGGGTGTGGGGTGGTTCTGTGAGGGGTGCTGAGGTTTTGGGGTGGAACAGGGTGGACGGCCGATCCCACCATCACAGGCTTACGCCCGGTCAGCTGGCCGATTTTCTGATCTTCTGTTCCAAGTGGAGTATCGCACAACCGGGGACGACAGGAAGTGTCTAGGTGGCGAAAAAAATGGATCTGAGGTGGACACTTCCTGTCGTGGGGCGGCGGTAAAATACGGACTCAATATATTCCCCTCGCAAACCACCACCACCCCTACACGACAATGAACAAACTCCTTTCCTCACTCTTGCTGCTACTGTTGGGCACGGCCTTGCTGACGGCAAAGGATGCCCGAGACGGGATCCGCTACCAGTGCCCGAAGTGCGGCCAGGTCGAGTATCACCCGCATCCGGGATACTGGTATTGCAGCTCCTGCAAAACCCGCATGACCTACTGCCCATGAATGAGATCCCCCTATTCCGATCACTGATCGGAAAATGGTGTCTGTGCTACCCCCCGGATGGCAATGCAGTCCCTCAGAAATACAAGGATCACAGCATGATGGTGTGCGCGGTCGCACGGATGCTGGCCGTGGCCGGATTATTTCTGACCGGGGACAATATCTGGACCTGGATGATTTGGTTCCCGATTATTTTTGTCTTCAATACCGATGATTTCTACAAGGTCTATGAGGAGTTCTGGGAAATCCGTACCAAGAAAAAACTTACCCTCACTCAGACGATTTTCAAAATTACCGCGATCCTCATCGATGATCAGATCGAAAAAAACAAGAAGCGCTACGGAAAGAAGTAATCCTTATGAATCCAAAGATGTCGCCTCTTATTCCCCTAACAACAACTCCACCCCACACGACAAACCCATGAACAAGACCCTGCTCAAGAAACGGATCTCCTACGCCAGGCAACTGAATTCGGCCCTGATTTCCATTTCCAAGGATCTCGACAAGATCCCGTCCTTCACCGGCAAGGCCCGCTTCATTGATAAGGTCATCAAGGCCGAGAAGCTTGCCGGCGCCCAGAAGGCCAATCTGGAGGGAGATCTCCACGCCATGGAGGACAAACTCCCGTAATCCTATGACCCAGAAAGCATTGCAAGATGCAGTCATCCAATACCTGATCGACTCAAGCCATAGGGTTCTTTGGAAGAAAGATCCATTTACCCCCGGCAGATTCATTTACAAGGGCGAGAAGCTTGGTGGAAAACCGATGGAAGAGGATGTCGTGGCTGTCTTCACGACTTCCAAGACATTTGAAACGATTCCTCTGATGAGATTCGCAGAACTCTACAAAATTAAGGTGCCAAACGAACTTGGCACTCAGGACATTCCTCATCACGAAGGGAACTCCACGCAGAAAACTATCCCCATCGCCAACGACGAGAACCTAGCCGAGCGCTTCCTGCTCGGCGAACTCTCCGGACACACCAATAAGACCGAGGACCAGCTCCATCTGGAATTGGAGCGCGAGCTGGCGGCAGCGCCTCCCGCTTGCAGATTAGATCCAGACAATCTTCCCGAGGAGAGTTGCTGGGTCGAGGTTCCCGACGAGGTAATCAATGCATTGAGGGCTATCATTGCCGCCAACGATCTACCCATCGACCGCCTCTCGGCTAACTGGCTCGAGGCGATGGTCGCCGAGCACAACGGCGTGCCGGCGGAGATGATCGCCGCCGATGACTGCATCATCCGCACGGGAAAATCATGGCGTTACCTTCCCGAATCGGAAAAAGCTTTTACTGGTTTCACGTTTTACCCCTCCGAACAATGAGCCTCTTTCACCAACTTGCATCGGGAGCCAGGGATCTCATGCTGCAGCAGGCACTTGGGTATTTCCTCAATGCCAAGCAGATCATCGAACCGGAAACGAAACCCACCGTTCGACTCGATGCCAAGCAGCATCTGCTCTTTCTCCATCTCCACCTGAAGGGAGAGACCTCTCCTACGGATCTTACGATTTCCTATCAGATCACCCCTGAAGATGAGATCGAGCTGCTCGGGATCGAATCAGCCAAGCCCTGGATCACCAACACGATCGCCCTCCTCCTTGCTCAAGGAAGAATCAGATTTCATCCCAAGGAATTTCTCGATGGTCTCCCACCCGCACTCTCCAATCTTTCATGTGAAACAATTCTAGGACTACTGGGGTAAGAACCATTACCGCCGCATGCCGACCCCAAGCATCACCGATCCAACCCCTGCATCACTCCCTACTTGCCAGGAGAAATAAACTACGACATTCGGCTCCTGCATTTTAACAGCACCCATCAAAGTGAGATATCCGAAAGACCCATACGCCATCCTTCGATCAAAAGGGATTCCCCTCACCGAGGCGCAGTTGAAGCGCTTGTCCGAGCGAGAGGCATGGGACATCATCTACACAATGAAAACCCCCAAACCACGCACCAAAGCACCTGCAAGACCGCACCAGACCGTATGCTTCAGTGGATTTCCCAGACAGCGCAGACTTGAGTTGATGGACTTGGCCGAGGCACGGGGGTGGACGACGATTCAGCGGCCAGGGGTCTCCATGAGCCATTTTTGTTATGGAGAGACCCCGGGACCAGCAAAGCGTGAGGCTGCAAACAAAATTAAAGCGACGCTTCTCACGGAAGAAGAGTTTCTGAAGCTGATCGAAAGAGTAGAAGAAAGCCCCGGCAAGGTGTCAAAACTGATGCGCCCCTATCTTCAGCAATCCTCGAAGGCTCATCGCACTACTTCAGGAAATGGCGAGATGGAACTGGGATGGATGAAAAAACTCCGCAGGTTTCTTTCTCATCCGCAAGTTCATCAAGTCACCCTCACGATCCTCCAGAACCTCCCCGAAATCATTGATTCGATTCGGCAAATCACTGAATCCCAACCCAAAAGGAAAAGGCGGAGATAAACCTGGGCAAATCAGCATCGAGTCATTGGCATTGCAAAGCTTTCCAAAATCCGCCCTGCAGCTGACTCCCTGTATAAGAAACGCACTCTATTCTCCATCCATCAACCTCAGGGCATTCTCCTCGAGGATTCCGGCATTCATGATTCATTGAAGGGCCTTCTCGATGTCGTAGGCGACACGGTGCAGGGGACAGCGTTTTTCACAGCGGCACTTCGTGAAAAACTGATCCCCCCCTGTGACTTCTGTGCTCTTTTGTGGCAAATCCCATTCAGATGGACACTTCCTGTCGTCGGGCGA
Source organism: Chthoniobacterales bacterium (assembly GCA_049282095.1). Taxonomy (GTDB): domain Bacteria; phylum Verrucomicrobiota; class Verrucomicrobiia; order Chthoniobacterales; family UBA6821; genus UBA6821. Next base: position 1,788 of record JBAPTI010000024.1, on the reverse strand, counting down.
AGGTAGGATGGGAAGAGATCACCATCTCGCTAACCTCACCCCAACCCTTTTTTCCACACTCCCCATGAACATCATCCCAAAGGGCAATCTCGAGTTTTCGGGCGAATCAGAAATTTACGATGATGGGATATTCCGGATTCAGCTGCCCTCGGAGTTGGTTTTTCGAACGACTTCCGAGAAGGGTTCCATGATTTTTTCGGTCGGAGATCTTCCCTTGGATATCGAGTGGGCTACTTGTGCCTTGGACAGGGATGAACTTGAGCGATTTGAGGTTTCCACCGAGTCCATCGATCAGACGATCCGCCAGTTCATCCCGGACCTCCCGGAGGATGACCCGATCAAGCTGATACCCATGGCCAATGGGTTCATGATGACCAGTCATTACGCCATTCACGATGGCGAATGCCGTTCCTATTACCTGCTGGGTCACTTGACCGAGGAGCAGGCGTTCATCGGAAGCTCCATGGCGCTGAGGGGCGCTGAGGCTTGGCATGGTGATCCTCGTTTCGCGGGGCTCGATCATCTCCTCAAGAACTCCATGCGATTCGCCTACTGCAGCATGGGTGAACCTCGGATCAACTCATCGACCTCTTGGTTGTCCATCGACAAAATCCGGATCCGCTTTCCTGAGAATATAGGTGGCATGTCCTATTGCTTCGCCACTGACTATGAGTCCACCGGCCCCGGTGAAGGTCTCAGCCTGCGCTATGCGGACGACGATGGTCGAAAAGCAGATCTCTACATCTACGATCTCGAGGAGGAGCTGATCGAACCCGGTCCTGATTCGGACCAAGTGATTGCTCAGATGGAGGGGTCCCTGGGGGAACTGGAATCCCACCATGCAGCCTCCGGACTGAAGGCACTTCGCAACAGTGTCACGACCTACGGCAGAGAAGGCATCCCTTTCAGAGACACCAGATATCTGATCGGCACAACCTTACCCGAGGAGGAAAGATTCATGTCGACGATCCTGCTCGCGGCCCGTTTCGGTGCCTATATCAAGGTGCGCTTTTCTTCATTACCCGGCGAGTGTGACGAGGAGCATCCGGTTTTGACCGTATTCATGAACGATCTGGCAGTCTGCTTGATTTGATTAAACAAGGCATTTGCTCCAATGAATAAACCGTCCAACTGCAAAGATGCCATTGAGTTGATAACAATGGCACCGTCATCCATGAATCCTTCAGAACTCGAATCCGCTCTTAAAACTCATGTTGCCACGCTATGCGCTTCCGAACGCAACACGGGGAATTGTCCCGAGGGCTTGGAGCGCGCTGCAAATTACTTGGCGGGAGCGTTTCAGGGGCTGGATTATCAGGTGCGCCGACAGGAATTCCGTGCGGACGGAGTCCTCTGCGCCAATGTCGAAGCTCTACCGTCCACATTCGTCGGTTATGACAAGCCCCACTACATCATCGGTGCCCATTACGATTCGGCACCGGGCACACCCGGAGCGGATGACAACGCCTCCGCTGTTGCAATCCTTTTGGAATTGGCCCGGCTTTGTGCAGGAAAGCCCTGCGCCCAATCGCTCCGTTTTGTCGCCTTTGCCAACGAGGAGCCTCCCCATTTCTGCACCCCGAACATGGGAAGTGTCGTCCATGCCAAATCATGCCGTCAGCGCGATGAAAACATCGCTGGGATGATCTGTCTGGAAAGCCTCGGTGTTTTTACCAACGAGCAGGACTCCCAGTCTCTCGGATTGATTGGCTTTCTCGGGATCCCCGAGGAGCTCAATCACTTTTGCCGCCTGAGCGGTGTCGACCCTACGATCGGCAACTTTCTTGC
>JBAPTI010000023.1:0-1505 GCA_049282095.1 Chthoniobacterales bacterium | reverse complement strand
CGGCTGGAGTCCCTGGCGGTGAAGTTCGAGGCGAGCCATCCGGCGCTCGCGGAGACGCTGCGCGAGGTGGTCGACGCGCTCGGCAAGGCCGGCCTCTAGGGCCGCCGGAGAGTCCGCAAAGAAAATGGCCCGGTGCTGTCGAGCAGCACCGGGCCTTTGTCGTTTGCGCAGCCTTAAGGCTCAGTCATCCATCAGGAAGCTGCGCAGCTGCTCGCTGCGGCTCGGGTGGCGCAGCTTGCGCAGTGCCTTGGCTTCGATCTGGCGGATGCGCTCGCGCGTGACGTCGAACTGCTTGCCGACTTCCTCGAGGGTGTGGTCGGTGTTCAGGTCGATGCCGAAGCGCATGCGCAGCACCTTGGCCTCGCGCGGGGTCAGCTGCGCCAGCACCGAGTGGGTGGTCTCGCGCAGCGACTCCATGGTCGCCTGGTCGATCGGCGAGGCCACCGAGGTGTCCTCGATGAAGTCGCCCAGGTGCGAGTCCTCGTCGTCGCCGATGGGCGTCTCCATCGAGATCGGCTCCTTGGCGATCTTGAACACCTTGCGCACCTTGTCCTCGGGCATCTCCATGCGCACCGCCAGCTCCTCGGGGGTGGGCTCGCGGCCCATCTCCTGCAGCATCTGCCGCGAGATGCGGTTCAGCTTGTTGATCGTCTCGATCATGTGCACCGGGATGCGGATGGTGCGCGCCTGGTCGGCGATCGAGCGCGTGATGGCCTGGCGGATCCACCAGGTCGCATAGGTGCTGAACTTGTAGCCGCGGCGGTATTCGAACTTGTCCACCGCCTTCATCAGGCCGATGTTGCCCTCCTGGATGAGGTCCAGGAACTGCAGGCCGCGGTTGGTGTACTTCTTGGCGATGGAGATCACCAGGCGCAGGTTTGCCTCGACCATCTCCTTCTTCGCGCGGCGTGCCTTGGCCTCGCCGATCGAGACCTCGCGGTTCACGTCCTTGATGTCATTGATCGTGAGGTGGTAGAGGCCCTCGAGCTGCTCGAGCTTCTTCTGCCGGCGCTCGATCTCGTCCTTGAACTTCGCCAGGGGCGCGGAGTACTTCTTGCCGCCCTTGACGTGCTTGGACAGCCAGCGCGGGTTGGTCTCGTTCTTGGGGAACGAGGCGATGAAGTCCTTGCGCGGCATGCCCGCATCGCGCACCGCGATGATCATGATCTCCTTCTCGAGCTGGCGCACCTCGGACACGTGGCCGCGCAGGTTCTGGATCAGGGCCTCGAACATGCGCGGCGCCAGGCGCAGCTCCATGAACTCATCCTGAAGCTTCTTGCGCTGGCGCAGGGTCTTGACGTCCTTGGCGCCGAGCTTGGCGATCGAGCCGAGCACCTGGCTGTGCACCTTGGCGATGGAGGCAAAGCGGGTGGCCGCCTCGACCGGATCCGGGCCGGTGTCGACCGCTTCCTCTTCGCCGTCGGCGGCCTCTTCGGTCTCCTCCGCGTCGTCGTCCTTCTCGGGAGCGGCGACCACTTCCATCTTGGTCGGGTTCTGCGGCTGGG
>JBAPTI010000022.1:0-2637 GCA_049282095.1 Chthoniobacterales bacterium | reverse complement strand
ACAGCGATCACCAGGGCAAACAGCGATACAAGTCCAATGGCCTTCAAACGCAGTTGGACATAGCGGCGAACCAGGGTCTTCCATGCCATGCCTTCAAAGCCAAAAGGCCGATTCCACCAAAGGCGATCCGCTCCGCGCTGGAGGGTCAGATAGGCATTGCTAGAGGTGAGCAACAACACAACAACACCCAACAGTCCAGCGCCAAAGCCCTGACGCATAAAGCGCAGCAACGTGGCCGAAAACAGGGTCATCGCTGAATCAGGCAAGACCTCAGAAGCCATGGAAATCAAGCGCTCTGTCACGCCCTCATCGCGACCAAGAATCCGCGCAGCCAAGGAAAGGGCAATCAACAAGACCGGCAAAAAAGACTGAAGACTGTGGTAGGCGAAAGCCGCACTCAGATCAACACAGTCATGACGCAGCCACAAGCGATAGGCCCGCCAAAATGGCAACAGGCGGGAGTATCGAGAAGAAGAAAAAAGCAACGGACATCGCCCCGGCATGGGCGAATGGCAAAGCGTAGGGAGAGCTTACTTCCGGGCATAAAAGCCAACAAAAAAGCCACCCATGCGGGTGGCTTTTCGTCTCAACCGCTGCTCCCGTCAAAGGAGGCTAGACGCTTGAGCATAGATGGATGAATGTTTTACCTGGCATCGAGCTATCTTCTCAGGGGGCTACCCCCCAAATATTGTCGCCGCTGCAGCGTTTCACAACCGAGTTCGAGATGGGTCGGTGTGGTTCCACTGCGCCATGGACACCAGGATAGAGCTTACTTTCGCAAACTCCCTTTTCATTCATCCTCAGGAGTGAACCCTGAGAACTGCATAGGCTAGAAGTTAAATCTGCTCTTCCCTGCAAGCAGAAATAGATGTGATTTAACAGCTTCTGGAAACAAGCAATTAGAGCCTGAGTGTTGGTCAAGCCCTCGGTCTATTAGTACTCCTCTGCTTCACGCATTACTGCGCTTCCACATAGAGCCTATCAACGGGTGTTCTTCCCGTGACCTTACTGGCTTATGCCATGGGAATACTCATCTTGAGGTGGGCTTCCCACTTAGATGCTTTCAGCGGTTATCCACTCCGCACATGGCTACCCAGCGTTTACCGTTGGCACGATAACTGGTACACCAGAGGTGCGTTCCTCCCGGTCCTCTCGTACTAGGGAGAAATCCTCTCAATATTCCTGCGCATGCACCGGATATGGACCGAACTGTCTCACGACGTTCTGAACCCAGCTCGCGTACCGCTTTAATGGGCGAACAGCCCAACCCTTGGGACCGACTTCAGCCCCAGGTTGCGATGAGCCGACATCGAGGTGCCAAACCTCCCCGTCGATGTGAACTCTTGGGGGAGATCAGCCTGTTATCCCTAGAGTAACTTTTATCCGTTGAGCGACGGCCCTTCCACGCAGAACCGTCGGATCACTAAAGCCGGGTTTCCCCCCTGTTCGACTTGTAGGTCTCACAGTCAAGCTTGCTTCTGCTTTTACACTCGTCGGCTGATTTCCAACCAGCCTGAGCAAACCTTTGCGCGCCTCCGTTACCTTTTAGGAGGCGACCGCCCCAGTCAAACTGCCCACCTGATACTGTCCGGTCCCCGGATAACGGGTGACCGTTAGAATCCTAGCTCTGAAAGAGTGGTATCTCACCGTTGGCTCATATCAACCCGCAAGCTGATAATCAAAGCCTCCCACCTATCCTGCGCATTCAGAGCCCGGACACAATACCAAGCTACAGTAAAGCTTCATAGGGTCTTTCTGTCCAGGTGCACGTAGTCCGCATCTTCACAGACAATTCTATTTCGCCGAGCCTCTCTCCGAGACAGCGCCCAGATCGTTACGCCTTTCGTGCGGGTCGGAACTTACCCGACAAGGAATTTCGCTACCTTAGGACCGTTATAGTTACGGCCGCCGTTCACCGGGGCTTCAGTCGCCAGCTTCGCTTGCGCTGACCAGCTTCCTTAACCTTCCGGCACTGGGCAGGCGTCAGCCCCCATACGTCGTCTTGCGACTTAGCGGAGACCTGTGTTTTTGGTAAACAGTCGCCTGGGCCTCTTCACTGCGACCACCTTGCGGTGGCACCCCTTCTCCCGAAGTTACGGGGCCATTTTGCCGAGTTCCTTAGAGAGAGTTACCTCGCGCCCCTCGGTATTCTCTACCACCCCACCTGTGTCGGTTTCGGGTACAGGCAATGATGCCTTAACGGGTATAGGGCTTTTCTTGGAAGCATGACGTCACCAACTTCGTTGCCGTAGCAACTCGCACTCACGCCTCAGCTCAAACCGTTTTCGCCGGTTCTCAACGCCTCGAACGCTTGGACCAGTAACCAACATCTGGCTTGGCTAGCCTTCTCCGTCCCCCTTCCCAAAACATCATCGGTACAGGAATGTTGACCTGTTGTCCATCGACTACGCCTTTCGGCCTCGCCTTAGGTCCTGACTAACCCTCCGCGGACGAGCCTGCCGGAGGAACCCTTAGGGTTTCGGGGCATGGGATTCTCACCCATGTTTTCGCTACTCAAGCCGACATTCTCACTTCTATGCAGTCCACGCCCGCTTACGCTAACGCTTCACCCCACATAGAACGCTCCCCTACCATTTAACAAGTTAAATCCGCAGCTTCGGTACAACACTTAGCCCC
>JBAPTI010000021.1:0-18340 GCA_049282095.1 Chthoniobacterales bacterium | reverse complement strand
GGGGAACAGGGCGCACGGTACGGGTCCGCATTGCGGGTGAGAAGGCTTACCTGACGATCAAGGGACCCGTCATCGGAATCACCCGCGAGGAATTCGAGTATCCGATCCCGATTGAAGATGCCCGGTCCATGCTCCCCCTCTGCGACGGCCCGGTCATTGAAAAGACCCGGACAACCATCCCGTTTGAAAGCCATCTCTGGGAAGTGGATGAATTCTCCGGAGAGAATGCGGGACTCATCGTCGCGGAAGTGGAACTGAGCGATCCCTCCGAGTGCGTGGCCATACCGGAGTGGGTGGGCACCGAAGTCACAGCCGATCCACGCTATTATAACTCCAATCTAACCGTGCACCCTTACAGGGAATGGCGTGACCATCCGTAGTCCTCAACAAGAGACTCCCATGGCCGAAAAGAAATATTCCGGTTCGCGGCGCCGGACGCCGGGAAGCAAGGCTTCGGGAAAAAGGAAGTTCCCAAAAAAACCACGCCTTGAACTTCGCAGGAGGGAAAGCTTTGGCAAAGGTCTTCGGAAGTTGGCCGAACTGCAATTGGATGCCGCGATGCAGGAACTCAAGGGAAACAATGTCTCCCCCGATGCCGTTCACAATGCCCGGACCTACATCAAGAAAGTCCGAGCAATCATCCAGTTGGCCTCCCCGTCCATGCCCTGTCCCCTGCGCGAGAGTCTGCTAGCCCATCTTCGCGAGGCATCCGCACGAACCGGCCCCCTGCGTGACTCGGAGGTTCGTGTCCGAACATTTGATCTTCTGCTGGAACAAGGAGGCTTTTCCCCCGGGGAATTCACCTCGCAGAGAAACGGACTGGCCGATGTCGCCAAGCAGCGGCGGATCAATGATGTGCGCCAGATCCCCAGGGTGATCCGTTCCTTGGCAAGCGTGCGCGACTCCCTGCCCGAGTGGCCCCTGGACTCACTTGCCTCCAAGGATCTGTGCCGTCGAATCCGCCGCACCTACAGGCGCGGACGCACCACCCTGGAACTCTGTGCAACAACGCGCACCCCTGACGACTTCCACCTCTGGCGCAAATTGGTCAAGCAGCTCTGGTACCAACTCAGGATCACGGCCCCCTATTGGGAGGAGAACGGCGCTTCACTCATCGCGGAGACGGGAAGGATCGGGGAGCTTGCCGGCACCGAGCGCGACTACACCATGCTTGGCGCCTCGCTCTCCACGGGACCGAAAACCAAGGGGTCGGCACTCCTGCAGGAGTGCATCTCAAGGGTACTTCCAAAGCTGCGGAAAGAGGCAATGGATGCGGGTCAACACTTCTACGAGCCCAGACCAAAAGCCTTCATGACCGGTCTCGATCTTTGAGACAAATCCTGCGTTAAGTTCATGGCTTATGATTGGACTAACCCGATCACCTCGCACCACCACGGTGATCGCTTCGGATCTGTTGACATGCCTCTATTGCGAGATCCGGGTTAAACCGCTCTAACGAAGCTTCCAAAACATCACAACCGTGATGACCAGGCCAATGACAGTGATCAGCTGCCTCACGCCGCTCTGGGGAAGGCGTTGCGACCAGGTGGCGCCTAAGTAATAGCCGATGACCGCGCCAACGGTCATGATTCCCATGCGTGGCCAGTCGATGAGACCGCTCACCGTGAACCAGAATGCGGCCACAATGTTGATCAGCGATCCGAGGACATTCTTGAGCGTATTCATCCCATGAATGTCGCTGAAGCCGAGAAAGCCAAGGGTGGCCAGCATGAGAATGCCTATTCCCGCCCCGAAGTAGCCTCCATAGACAGAGACCAGGAACTGGAAAAGGAGGGCAACTGCAAGATGCCATCTCCCGCTGGGCGGTGATTGCAAATCGACCGTCCGGTGAGCCACCCGCCTCCTGACCACCCCCTGGAGCATGAAAAGCACCGTGGCAAAGAGCACCAGATAGGGAACAAGCCGGGTGAAGAACTCCTCGCTACCGCGTGTGAGCAAGAGGCTGCCTAGCCATCCACCAGCGATACTCACCGGGATGAAGATCTTAAACCAAGGTCGTACTTCGGCAAGACGGTCACGGAACCCATAGAGGCTTCCCGAGATCCCGAGAACAAGGGAAAGGGTGCTGGTGGCATTGGCGATCATGGGGGGCACACCGAAGAGGATCAGGACAGGGAAGGTGATCAGGGTCCCCCCGCCAGCAACGGCATTGATCGCTCCGGCGGCACAGGCGGCGGCAAGCAGGGAAACGATTTCAAGCCAGGACATGAGGATATTTTTAACGGGAATCGCGTCGCAATGCGATCCCTTCGGGAGAGGAAAGTGATTTTCGGGCTGAATCTTCTTTTGATTCGGCCCGGCGAAGGGCATCTTTTCGCCCCGATCCGACTACCATGCTTACTGCTTCCGGCCTTTCCAAATCATACGGCGGACGTTCCCTGTTCGAGAACGCCTCGCTCCAGATCAACCGTGGCGACCGGATCGGCCTGATCGGTGCCAATGGCGCCGGCAAATCAACCCTCTTCTCCCTGATCCTCAAGGAAGCATCGCCTGACGAGGGTACCGTGGCGCTGGAGCGGAATGTCTCCATCGGATTCCTTCCCCAGGAGAGCGCCCCCTCGGGGGATGAGACGGTGTTGGAACTCGCCACGAATGTCTCCCCGGCAATGGAGGAGATCCGCAGGCAACTCCGTGAGCATTCCGATGAGGATCCGGTGCATCACGAGGCTGTGGCCCGCTTTGCCGAGTTGGACGGTCACTCCCTCGAGGTGAAGGCGAAGCGCATCCTGAGCGGCCTGGCGTTCCGTGACGGGGATGTCGGAAAGCCGGCCCGCACACTCAGCGGCGGATGGATCATGAGGGCCCATCTGGCCCGTTTGCTGGTGATGGAGCCCGATATCCTGATGCTCGACGAGCCGACCAACCATCTCGACCTGGAGTCCCTCGGCTGGTTCCAGAGCTATCTCTCCAAGTATCAGGGGGCGATCCTGGCCATCTCCCACGACCGCGAGTTCCTGAACGCCATCTGCGTCGGCATCCTTGAGATCCGGAACCGGAAGCTCAACCGCTACCGGGGGAACTACGACGACTACCTTGCCCAGAAAGCCGCACGGGAGGAACAGCAGTGGGCGGCCTACAAGAACCAGCAGAGGGAAATCGCCGAACTGCAGCGATTCATCGACCGATTCCGGGCAAAGGCCAGCAAGGCATCCCAGGCTCAGGACCGCATCAAGCAACTCGCCCGCATGGAGCGGATCGAGCCGCCGGAGCGTGACGAGGCAACCGTCTCCTTCTCCTTTCCCCAGCCCAAGCGGGGCGGCCAGCGGGTGATCACCCTGGAGGGGGTGAGGCAGTCCTACGGATCCCATGTCGTCTACGAGCGCCTCGACCTCGAGGTGGAGCGGGGTCAGCGGACCGTCCTGGTCGGTCCCAACGGAGCCGGAAAATCGACCCTGCTCAAGATCCTGGCGGGCATGTTGCCGCTGGAGGCAGGGACCGTGACCCCGGGCCATAACCTCTCGATCGGCTACTTCGCCCAGCATCGCACCGAGATGCTCGACGTGAAACGGACGGTTCTGGCCGAAGCGATGGAAACGCAGACCCCTGTACCGGAACAGACGGCTCGGACGATCCTCGGCTCCTTCCTCTTCCGCGGGGATGATGTCTTCAAGCCGGTCGGGGTCCTGAGCGGCGGGGAAAAGAGCCGTCTCGCCCTGGTGAAGCTCCTCCTGAATCCCCCGAACTTCCTGCTTCTGGACGAACCGACGACTCACCTCGACATGCCGAGCATCGACGCCCTGATCGGGGCACTGCGCCAGTACGAAGGAACGCTTTTCTTCGTCAGCCACGACGTTCACTTCATCCGCGCGCTCGCCTCCTCGGTACTTCACATCAGCGCGGGAAAACTCACGCCGTACGCAGGGGACTACCAGTACTATCTGGACAAATCAGGTTCCCGTTCGGAAAGGGAGGCCCTAGTCGCCCCCGGCGATTACCGACCGGAAGCGGCGTCAGGCAGCACGGAAGCACCCCGGGCCAAGATGGGACTCAAGGAGATCAAGGAGCAACGACGAGCGGAAGCCGAGGCGCGAAAAGCGGCCAACAAGGCTGCAAGGGATGCCGCCGCAAGACTCAAGTCGGCCGAAGAAGAGATCACCTTGCTCGAATCACGTCAGCGGGAACTCGCGGCGGAACTAGAAGATCCCGAGAGTTTCAAAAACGGAAGGGCTTTTGATCTCAACAGGGAGCTTGCCGACCTGCAGGAGCGTCTGGCTAAAGTCATGGGTGAGTGGGAGAGGCTCTCCGCGCTGGTTCCGGCAACAGAGGTGACGGAAGAAGCCTGAGCGCCACCCCCGCAGCGCCATGATCACCCGTTACCTTTCCAAGCGACTGAAGAGCTTCGGCTACGCCTTCCGCGGAATTCGCACGCTGCTCGTCACCCAACCCCACGCACAGCTTCATCTACTGGCCACGATCATCGTCGTGACAGTGGGAATCCGTGTCGGCCTGCGTCGATGGGAATGGGTATCGATCATTCTCTGCATCGGAATGGTCTGGATGGCCGAGGCACTCAACACCGCTCTGGAGTTTCTCGCTGACGAGGTCTCCCTGGAGAAGCGGGAGCGTATCGGAAAGGCCAAGGATGTGGCCGCCGCCGGCGTGCTGATCGTGGCGATGATCTCGGTCGTCGTGGCGGCGCTGGTCTTCCGGAACCACCTTCGATAGAAACGAATCACCCGGAGCCAATCACAGGCCGTTTCTTCGAAAATAAGCAATCACGGTCGGTTCCAAGGAGGAGAAGATTCCCTGCATCCGCTTGATGCGCATGAACACCCAAGGCTGGGCATAGTTCACCCCGTTTTTTGTGAAGACGATGTCGTCGGCAATGTAAACCGAGGAGTGCAACACTCCGCCTGCTGCATTCATGACCAGGACGAGATCCCCTGGAATAGCCGGGGATGCCACCTGATAGTAATGATCCTGTATATAGCGCGAGGCATAGGCACTATCCGCCATCTGTGGATCCGGTCTTTGAAGAAAGAAATTGAGGGCAGTCCAGTGGCAGTCGGGAATCAGGGAATTCTGCTCCTTCGGTGGCACAAGGGAGGTAAAAAGTTTTTCCCGGGCCAGAGCTGGAAGGAAATGGATGACACTGACCGCCCCTCCGTGCTTTTCCCTTCTCATCGCCTTGAGCAGCGGAGCCACATCCTTGAACGTGACACCGGGCATTGACGGCGCCCAGTAATACAATGGTTTGTCGATATCGCTTTTGGGACGAACCAGAAGTTGAAGCAGCACCACATTTTGAGCTGTCAAAGCTTGCAGGAAATCCATGCGCGCCTCGTCAGAAGGAAGATTCCTGAGAATGATTTCGGGATCGCTGAAATAGGTGAATCCATTTCTCTTGTAAATGAGCCCCTTAATCATCGGAATCACACTGTCAAAGCCTCCGCTGATGCGGTAAAAGGATTTTTCAACATCCCCATCGGCCACGAAAAAAGGATGATCCTGCCATCTGTTTGAGGGATTGGCGGCCAGTGCGAGGTAAAGTTTCGAGCGGGTCTCGGGAGAAAGTGACAGGAGGGTTTTGTCATCGGGGTTGAGAACCACCACGGAACCGGTTCCCTCGACTCGTGAACCCAACAAGCTCAGCGACTGCTCTTCGGTGCAACCGGAGGAATCAAGGATACTGCGGACAGCCTGGGGAGTCAGACTTCCAAAAACCCAGAATGGGCCTTTTGTCGTCGTCTTTTCAAAACCGACATACTCCGCAGGCTGCTCCAGAAGAATATCCCACTCCTGAAGATCACCCCATGGCCCGGAATGGATGATGGGTTTGGTTCCCTCATCATTCCGTTCGATCATGTCGTCAATGCCGTGGATCAATAAGACAGCTACGACAACAACTGGTATCCAGAAAAACAACTGGCGCTTCTTCGTTACAATCAGTGAAATCCAGCTGAGTTTTTGGAACATGTCTATAGATGCAAGGATCGAAAAGAGGAACGGCAATCTACATGATTTCGGTCCATAGTGGAACCCAGTTATCCAGTCGGGATGATATATTTCACTCAACTTGATCTCATTAATGGCAAGATTTAAAGACAAGGGATTATGGCGACAGCAAAAATCGTCTCGTCAGCAGAAGAACATTTCACAAGGACACAAGAAGCTTTCCGATTGACCATGGGGATCTGCTTCATCAATCTTAAGGGATACCAAAGGTGAGGTGGCTGAGTGGTCGAAAGCAGCGCTTTGCTAAAGCGCCGTACTCCAAAAGGGTACCGAGGGTTCGAATCCCTCCCTCACCGCCATGGTTCAGACGATGGAACGTTCCCTGACTGAACCTCCAAAAATCAACTTCCGCTCTAAATTGGAGGGATGAGAACCTCGGTTCGAACGCCATGCCGCGATCAGCGGCATCAGCACTCAGCGAAGCCTCACTGCAGAGCCCGAGCAACGCTCGGGTTAATCCCTCCCTCACCGCCATGGTTCAGACGAATGAACTGCCAAGCCTTGCCGCAGGGACCGTGCTGAGGGCATGATCAGGTACTTGTTTCAACCATGATCTCATCCCGAAAGAATCCTTCCAGATCCGTCACCGTCTCAGTTCCGGGCACCACGGCCAATGTTGGCCCGGGATTCGACTCCTTTGGAATCGCCCTCGGTGCTGCCAACAAGGTGACGCTTTCGCCCAAGCCCCCTTCCCTTCCCCACCCTTCGATCGTGGAGGAGGCGGCTCGGAGTTTTTTCCTCGGCAGTGGTCTCACCCCCTTCCACTTCTCATGGAAGATCAAGGGAGATGTTCCCCAGGCGCGGGGCTTGGGTAGCAGCGTCACTGTGCGACTCGGAATCCTCATGGGTCTCAACGCCCTCACGGGCAATCCCCTCTCCCGAGGAGGCCTCTTCCGTCTCTGCGCGGAGCTTGAAGGGCACCCTGACAACGCGGCGCCCGCGATGTTCGGAGGCTTCACCATCGCAAGGGGACATCACGATCCTCTGCGCTATGCGGTCTCCGAGGGGCTTCGCTTTGTCCTGCTGATCCCCGCCTTTGAGGTTGCCACTCCCGATGCCCGCAAGGTGATGCCTAAATCGATCGCGGTATCCGAATCAGCCGCCAATGCGGCCGACGCTGCTGTGATTGCCGCAGCCTTCGCCACCAAGCGCTATGAACTGCTTCGGGGGGCCTTCTGTGACAGACTGCACCAACCCTACCGCGCCAAACTCGTCCCGTTCCTTTCGGATGTCATCACCGCCGGTGAGGAATCAGGTGCCATCGGGGGATGGCTGAGTGGTTCGGGATCGACGATCTGCTGCCTTTCACCGGATGCCGGTCATGCCGCCCGAATCGCAAAGGCCATGAAGGCCAAGGCTCCCAAGGGATCACGGTCCATCGTCGTCTCCGCCGACAACAAGGGAGCCCGCGCGCTCTAGGCGGAGTCATGCGCCGCCTACTGGACAGTCTCGAGCAGTTTGCCGTCGATGTCATCCTCGAGCGCCGCGCAGGGAAGCGCGCGGGACTGCTGAGGGCACTCCTCCTGCTTCTCTCCTATCTCTACCTGGGGATCGTCACCCTGCGACTTTCCCTCTTTGGCTCCCACATTCTCCGCAGCCACCAACTGGGCTGCCCGGTCGTAAGCATCGGGAACCTGACCGTCGGTGGGACTGGAAAGACCCCTGTCGTTGAGAAGCTGGCGCGCGATCTCACCACACGGGGAAGACGGATCGCGATCCTGAGTCGCGGCTACAAGAGCGTGAAGGGAAGGGCTTCCCATGCGACGGGAACCTCCTGCCGCGTTGTCTCCGAGGGAGGGGCCATCCTGCTTGATTCCAAGAACGCCGGGGATGAACCCTTCATGCTCGCCAAGAATCTCCGCGGCGTCGCCGTCGTGGTCGACAAGGACCGCGTCGGGTGCGGTAGTCATGCCGTCAATCGGCTCGGATGCGATCTGATGATCCTTGATGACGGACTGCAGTACCTGAAGCTTCACAGGAAATTCGACATTGTCCTGATCGACCGTGAAGCCCCGTTCGGGAACGAATATCTCCTCCCCCGGGGCACGCTCCGCGAGCCTCCCTCCCATCTCCAAAGAGCCACCCACATCCTCATCACGAAAAGCGATGGCAGCGACCTGACGGTGCTCCATGAGAGGATCCGACTTCACAACCGGACCGCTCCGATCATCGAGTGCCGCCACAGGCCCGTGGTTGTTCAGGATCTCTCCACCGGGGAGGTCTTCCCTCTTTCCTATCTTCAGGGACTCCGTGCGGCCTCCCTGAGCGCCATCGCCTCACCCGAGAGTTTCGAGCAGGGCCTCAGGCGGCTTGGCGTTGAACTCGAACTCACCCAGAGCTTTGCGGATCATCACCGTTACTCCAAGAGGGAGATCGAGCGCTTCCTCAAGCGCTGTAGCCGTCGCGGGATCACCTGTGTGCTGACGACCGAGAAGGATGCCGTGAGGATGCCGCGCCTACTCAATCAGGAGATCCCCATCCGCTATCTGCGCATCGAGATCGAAATCATGAAAGGCCAGGAGGAGTGGGAAAGAATGCTCGAACAACTCCTCCATGCACCACGCCCTCTTATCGAGAACACCGAGATACGCGGCGAAGAACTTCGTCAGGAAGAGGAGATGTTACCCCGCGCATCCTAAACGGACGTGCTGCAGACCCTAAACTCCTAGAGTCTAAGAACCTATAGCCTTCCTTTCCTCAGAGCGGATGCTCTGACTCGAAGCGGGTGATGTAATCACGGGTGATCGGGACCGTATCCGGACGCTTGGCCAATTGGATCTGGAAGACCATCAGTCCTTGGTGACGGAAGCTAAGTTCACTGGTCACCAGATAGAACTCCCACATCCTGCAGAACCGCTCATCATACAGTTCCCGGATCTCGTCCCGCCGTTCCTCAAAGCGCTCGCGCCATAACCTCAGGGTGTCGGCGTAGTGCATCCTCAGAATCTCGATGTCGGTCACCAGCAGGCCGGCCTTCTCGATCGCCGGGAGAACTTCGGAGAGTGCCGGTGAATAACCTCCCGGGAAGATGTGCTCGGCAATCCAGGGGTTCGTATGACCCGGACCATCAGGCCTGCCGATGGAATGAAGCAAGGCCACACCGTCGTCCTGCAGAAGTTCCGAGATCTTGCGGAAGAACTCGCCGTAATGATTCACCCCGACATGCTCGAACATTCCGACCGAGACGATCCGGTCGTATTTCCCGGACTCCGCACGGTAATCCCGCAGGTGGAATCTTGTCCGATCCGCCAGGCCGGCGTTGCGGGCACGGAGATTCGAATGGAGATGCTGCTCGGTTGAAAGCGTCAGGCCCGTCACGTCGGCTCCGAAGTCGGCGGCCAGCGTCAGACCCAGACCACCCCATCCCGATCCGATGTCCAGAACCCTGTCTCCCGGGCGAATCAGAAGCTTGGCCGCCAGATGACGCTTCTTCTGCAACTGGCACCTCTCCAGAGTCTCGTCACCGGTCATGAAATATCCGCAGGAGTACTGACGGTCCCCGTCCAGGAAGAGGTCGTAGAGTCTGTCCGAGAGATCGTAGTGGTGGGAGACATTCCGACGCGAACGTCCCGCGGGATTGAACTGGTGAATCCGTCGCAACATGCCCCGAAGAGTCTCGGTAACACCGGAGAACGGGTAAGCAAGAGGCTTCAGGCCAATCGAACGGAAGAGCAGATCAAGAAACCCGTGGAGGCTTCCCTCCTCGATCGTCAACCGACCCTCCATATAGGACTCTCCCGCCTCGTACTGCGGGTTCAGGAGAAGTCTCCACGCCGTCGCCTGATCATGGATGCGTATGGTGATCCTGTCCCCTTGACCGTCGCCGTAGGTTTGTGACGCACCGTGCCAATCAATGACACGGAGCGATCCGTGGGTGATCAGATTCCGAAGAATCGGATCGAGGGGACCGCGATTCCGAAGGAATTCCGACTCCTGGAAGGAATTGGTGAATTCACCTTTCCGGGAAATGAACCCCGCATTGCGCGCACGCTTCAACGTTTGCATGCGGCGACCATCGCAAGACTCGCTGAATCCAGTCCATAAGCGGAAGGACTAGATCCAATATGGAGTGCGCCTACACCCCGCCCCTGGAGTCTCCAACTGTCACAGGCACCATCACGGCGTCACTCATGCCGTGAAGTATCTTCTTGTCCGCGGGACAGACCGTCGCAAGAACCCCGCCAAGGTTGGCTTTCCCGCCGCTCACGAAGAAATAAGGACTCAGGCGGGCGCGTCCCTTCATCATGCGGACCGATCCGTCATCATCGAAAAACGGTTGGTCGGTGAGAACTGAGTGACGGAAGACCTGCATGATATGGGGATGCTCCGGAAATTCGTGCAATGCATTCCCGATGGCTGCTTCCCAGTCGGCACGGGCCAGATCGGCACCGAGGGCCACTCCCCTCGCCCCCCAGGCACGGCCATCAAATCCGCTGATCTTGATGATGAGATCACGCTCCTTCTGGCTGAAGGCTCCCAGTTCCTTCCAATCCTGAATATCAAGGCGCGGGTAGACGGCATTCGGAGGAAGCGGGGCCGGGTCCAGGATCCATGTGTAGGGAATCCAACGTTGCAATGCCTGTACGCCACGCTCTCCAAGTTGACGCATCCAGAACTCCCGCAGGGGAGCCATCCAGAAGAGCCCCATCCAGAGTTTCTCCTCAAGTTGGGCCTTCGGAGGAGGTGTGACGGTGACTTTTCCGGCCAAGGCGTCACGAAAGAGCCCCTCCGCGCAGGGGATTTGTGGAATGTCGAACATCTCGAAGAAGCGGTAGACATTCCCGTTCCAGGAGTCCCTGTTGGACTCGTTGCAAACCTTCCATGATGCACTCCCGCCCTGCTCCCTGCTCCTTTTGGAAAGACGGAAGGCAAGCCACTCCATCTCCGGTCGATAGGTCGCGGCCTCCTCGGAGATGAGGATCTCACCTCCGGGAAGAACGGATGCAAAGCCCGCAAGCATCCCGTCGGGACCACCGAGGACCCGGACACCAAGCGAGGAATAGGTCTCGTTGAGCCATGCGGTGAGACCGATTCCCCCTGGAATCTGATCCAGTTCGCAGATCGTGAACCCCTCCTCCGTCAGCACAAGATCCGGCCGGATCACCCGGGCGATCTGACCACGGAATGCGGCCTCCCGTCCCAGTGCCACGACCCTGGGTGGCTTTCCCCGGTCGAGCAGGCGGGCGATCCATTCGGGTTGGCGTCCCTCGACGCTCTGGCGGTAGAGCAGGTCGCAGGCATCGGCAAACTGAAGCAGACGATGCCCCATGGATTCGAGTTCCTTGGACAGCTTGGCATCCAAGCGGTAGGGATGGGGCGCCCATCTCCACTCCTTCCCTGCAAAGAGTTCTCCTTCGGGCACCCGGCCACGAAGTTCCTCCAGGGAGAGTGAAGGTTTGGCGACGGGATCCGCGGTGCTCACGAAAGGAGATGCTTGAGAGACTCCCTCACCACATCCTCCGCCGAGGAGTCGGCCGAGAGCCTGGTCAGGACGGCCTTCACCGCCTTGTGGGCATCGACCTGCTTGTAGCCGAGCGAAATCAGCGCCAGAACCGCGTCATGGAGGTGACGTTCGATCCCGGAAGGAGCGTTTTCCCTGCTGGCGGCCTCCCACTCCGCGGCGACACCCAGCTTGTCCTTGAGTTCCAGAACGACTCTCTCCGCGGTCTTCTTGCCGACTCCCGAGATCATGGAAATCGCGGCGATATCGGAGGTCACCACCGCCGACTTGAACTGCCCGACCTCCATGCCGCTCAGGATCGCAAGGGCCAGCTTCGGACCGACACCCGACACATGGGCCATGAGCAACCGGAAGAGATCCCTCTCCTCCGTGGAGGAGAAGCCGTAGAGAACCTGGGCATCCTCGCGGACATGGTGATGGGTCAGAACCCTGACCTTCTGCCCGGTTGAGGAGAGCTTGTTGTAACTGGAGAGAGGAATGAGAATCTGGTAGCCGATGCCGCCTGCATTGACGACGATCTGGTTCGGCAAGACTTCTTCCAGGATACCTTCGACAAAAGTGATCATGACGACATTCCTTCTACGCATGTTGGGCCGGAAAGACCAGCGGTTGTCACGGATCCTGACGACGGGCCTCTTGATCGCCTGCGCCCCGGCCATCGCCTCCCAAGACAAAGAAAGCACCCCGGGACTTCTTCTGGGTGGCTCCTTCGAGAGAATGCCGGTGCAACGCTTCCTGCCAGGCGCCAGAAGGACGGTCCTCTTCCCTACCAGAATAGGACGGCACGGCGAGATCAAGCCCATTCAGGGAGATTCAGCCCTCAGCGACGCATCATGGGACAGCTTTCTCAAGAAATCGAGGGAGCGTGCAGGGCTCATTCTCGCCACCATCGAACCCAGGATGATCAGGGATGCCCGCGGAGTGATCCAAATGGCGGTCATCAGCCGGGATGACCCCATGACCGCTTCCTGCATCCTGGCCCCCGGGTTCCTCCAGCGCTTCAGCGCAATCTTCGGTCCCGAGTTGATCGTGGCCATTCCCGCACGGAACAAGATCTACATCTTCCCCAAACTGGCGAACCGCTTGCCAGACATCTCCCGGACCATCACGGACGACTACCTCATCTCACCCATGCCTGTTTCCACGGAGTTGTTCGAAATCTCCAAAAAGGGGATCCGGGCCGTCGGAGACATTGATCCGAACGGATGAATGAGTGCCTTTCATTTTTCAATTTAGTCCGTGACGTATTTCCACCAATGACCGCCCCATCACCCGACATCCTGCTCAGCCGCGAAACCATTGCCGAACGCATCCGGGAACTTGGTCTCCGGATCACCGCGGATTTCAAGGAAAGCGATTCACTCTGCCTTGTTCCCGTCATGGACGGAGGAATGATCTTCGCGGCCGATCTGATGCGTGAGATCCCCCTCCCCCTGCGGGTCATTCCGATCAAGGCCTCCAGCTACGGGGATGGCACGACCAGTTCGGGAACGGTGAAGCTCCCCGGGGGGATACCCGGGGATATCAGGGGATGTAGCATCCTGATCATCGATGACATCCTCGACACGGGAAAGACCCTCGAAACCCTGCGAAAAATTCTTTTGGATGCCGGGGCTGAGAGCGTCCGCACCTGCGTACTGCTTCGGAAGGAATCAGCAGGACACCTTCCCGCCGACTACATCGGGTTCGAGATTCCGGATAGGTTTGTCATCGGCTACGGATTGGATCTTGCCGGAGTGCACAGGAATCTTCCGGATATCCGCGTTCTGAAAGAAGACTGATCCCTATTTCTCCTGACTCATGCCGAGGATCTTTCCTCCATACCCCGTGAGCTCCAGATACCCGGAAGCCGTGACGGGAGAGCCGTTGACCCGTCCCTCTCCCTTCACGGCACCCTCCCAGTAAGCGAACGGGGGAAGAAGAAGCTCCTGATCGGCAAGCCGAGGTGTGAGAGTCAAGGTCAGCGCCCGGGAGGGAACAGTGATCTCGAATCCTGCCGGATAGAGACCTCCGGTGTGTGGGCTTTTCCAGGTACCACCGGGTGTCATGACGAGATCCTTGATCGCGGCAACGGATCCCTTCGCATCACGGATCGATCCTGAAAGAAAGACCTGCTTGCCCTGCTTGTCCCTGATCCGGAAGAGCATGAGATCCTCCCCGTTGGAAAGATGCAGCCCGGACCAATCCCATCCTGCCTCCCCGGGGTCAAGGGAGTTGGTGGCCCACTCGTGATCAAACCAAACAAGACCGCTGACCGACCGGCTTTTCCCATCAATCATCACCGTTCCGGATGCCTTGAGGCGGGTCAGGGAATAGTAGTGGGAGGCGTGTCCCGGCTTGGAGGACTTGGGACTGATGCCCTTCTCGCCGTGAACCATCGGTTCCCGCTCCTGCACGAGAGTCAGATCAACCGCACGACCGGCATCAGATGCCTTGAGGCGATAACGGTCCGGCGCGATCCTCATGATCTCCCAATCCTCCATCCATGCCATCCGGGACTCTTTCCCGGTTGGAATCGAAAATCCGGCTTCACCGAAGGATCCGCGGGAGGAGCGTTGGAAATGGCGGAATGTTTTGGCGGAGCAATCCGTGAATGCAAAGTGAGCGAAGGGGAGTTCCGTCAACCGGAAGCGCGAGGATCCCGGGCTCTTTTCCCCCGGACGGATCCCCTGACGGAAAAACGTGAGTTGGAATCCAAATTCCCTTCCCTGATCGTCGGCAAGGGTTCCCGTGGCATACCACCACTCCGTCTTGAACTCCCGGTGCGGTCCATGATCTCGGGGAAAAACGTATTTCCAACCCGGCTCCGCGGCACGCCATTCCATGGCATGAGGACTCTCTGCGGCGACAAGGCTGCCGGGGAGAACCAGTGCTAGTAGACAAAGGGTTCTGATGGGGCTTCGCATGGTTCGACAGCGGAGGCTTCCAGCACCGCGGTATGGCGTCCTCCCTCCATGGGGAACGTCGGCTTGCCAATGATCTTTACCCAGCTCATCTCGGGCACCTTGAGAGGCTTGGGATACTGCACGGTGACGCCGACGGGCTTGGCATCGGCGGCGCAGCAGGTGATGAACATCCGGATCACCTGAAAACGGTCTCCCTTGGGATTTCCGGTGGTCATCGGAACCACCTGACCGGTCAATTCGACTTCTTTCCCCTCGAACTCTTCCCTGTAAGATGGCATCTGGATCGCATAGAGCATGTCGATGATCTGGACCGGCATCGGTCCGGAGGAGAAAGAGGGGGCGGTTTCGGCGGGAGTCGGCGCTTCCGAAACATTCGCCGAGGGAAGCTTCCGCAGGTCATCGACAACTCCACGGTTCAGAACAGTCGTCATCGTGAAGGCGGTTCCCTGACCTGTCACGATCATCCCGAGCGGCAGAAGGAGCAGGATCGTCTTGAAGAGAAGGAGGGCAGCGGAGGGGTTCTCCCCATCGTGGTGATGCTCCTCGTGAACAGGATGGTGATCGTGACCATGTTCATGAGAATGATCGTGGCAGCAGACGTGATGATCACCCGAACGAAGGAAGGCATCCCGGAAGACAAAAAGTGCAAGAATCAGAAGAAGCCCGCCGGAAGCCGTCGTGTAGGGCTGGAGCGAGGGATGGAGGTAGATGGAGAGTTGCCCCTTCCAGGAAAGCCAGAGGAGGAAGATTCCCCAAAGCATCAGGAGGAAAGCATCCCTGAATGACGAGAGAGAGGAGGATAGCTTCATCACCAGGCAAGGTTCAGCGCGGCAAGGCGCCAGCAGAGAAGACCGATCACCAAGAAGAGGCCCGCACCGAGCAGGAGAATGAAGCGCTTCGAGAAGGCCGCCCCGTAAAGGAAGAGAAGTTTGAAATCAAACATGGGACCAAAGACCAGGAAGGCCAGTTTGGCAGCCATCGGAAAGGTGGTCAGGGTCGCGGCAATGAAGGCATCCGTCGTGCTGCAGACCGAAAGGACCGAAGCAAGGGCCATCAGTGAGGCGATGGCGAGAGGGGGATTGGCCGCAAGGGGAAGGATGATCTCCTGATTGACGGCCGTGCTGAAGAGCGATGCGGCGGCGGCACCGATGACAAAGTAGACGGAGACATCGAGAAAATCACGGGAGGCAACCGTCGCGACATTCCCGAGACGGCCCATGAGACCTTGGGACGGGACATGATGATCATGATGATCCGTACCACTCCCATGGGGTCCGAGAAGCCCGGGACGCAAGATCGAGAAAGGGGCGAAAAAACCAACCACCCATCCGGCCAAGACGGCAATCGAGAGGCCCAAGCCAAAACGGAGGAGCGTCATCTCGACCGCCCCCTGACCGCGAAAGGCCGCCAGTGTGCTCAAAATCACCAACGGATTCACGATCGGGGCCGCCAGCATATAGGTGACACCGCAGGAAACCGGGAGCCCCTTGCGGAGAAGTCGGCGCACCACGGGAACAATGCCGCACTCGCAGACGGGAAAGATCACCCCTAGAAGGCCGCTTACCAGAACGGCCGTGCGGGGATTACGGGGCAGAAGACGCGTCATGAGCGACTGCGGGAGATACTCCTCGAGAATCCCCGAGAGGATCGCTCCACCAAGCAGAAAGGGAATCCCCTCAAGCAGGATGCTCAGGAAGGCATACTGGAAATCAGGCAAGCTGAACTGAAACCAATCGGATGATAACACAGAGGAAGAGTAATGCCTGAATGATCAATGTGGAACTCAGGAAATCAGGAATGGGTTCTTCGCTGTTTTCAATGAGTGGATATCAGATTTCTCCCGCAGAGCACCAAGACGCAGATAAAAGATTAGGCACAGGGATGAAGGGGATGAAGGAGATGGAAAGCATGGCATGGCAGAAGTTTGCGCCTGGCAGAACCTTGGTGCGGACGGCTTTGGACTCACTCGGGTCATCCATGCGAACAAGGACTTGGTGTTGAGAATCCCCTTTACCCCCTTCATCCCTGTGAAAATATTCCATTCGTCTCGATTCCTGTCTTGGGTGCCCGGCCGTTGCTTTGCATCCGTTACGGCTTGGTTCCTGATTCTTGTCATTTTTCCCATTCACAAAAAAGCCCCCATGGATCACTCCATGGGGGCTTTTGGAAGTATGGCGCTGGATTAGAGCGACTTGGCGGCTGCAACCACGTTCTCGGCGGTCATGCCGAGTTCCTTGAGGACAGTGGCACCAGGGGCGCTGAGACCGAAGCGGTCGATCGCAACGATCTTGCCATCCAACCCGACGAAGCGGAACCAAGGATCGGAGATTCCGGCCTCAATGGAAACACGCTTGCGGCACTTGGAGGGAAGAACCTCCTCGCGGTAGGCGGCATCCTGACGGTCAAAACGCTCCATGCAGGGGACGGAAACCACACGGGCTCCGGCACCAAGCTGCTTGGCTGCATCCAAAGCGACGCTCAACTCGCTCCCGCTGGCCAGAATGATGAACTCGAGCGCGGAGGTCTCCTTGCGGGCGATGTAGGCACCCTTGAAGACACCCTTGCGGCGGACATCCACGGGAATCTCGCTAAGATTCGGGACATTCTGGCGGCAGAGGGAGAGCAGTGTGGGCCCGTCGGTACGCTCGAGACCCGCGGCGAATGCACCGGCGGTCTCCTCGGGGTCGGCGGGGCGGATGACGTCCAGACCGGGAATCGCGCGGAGGGCGGCAACGGTCTCCACAGGCTCGTGGGTCGGACCATCCTCGCCGACTGCGACGGAGTCATGGGTGAAGATATAGAGTGTCGGGAGCTTCGAGAGAGAGGCGACACGGATGGAGGGTCGGCCATAGTCGCTGAAGACCAGAAAGGTGGCGCCGGCAATGCGGAAGATTCCGTCATAGGCGTAGCCGTTCATGATCGCGCACATGGCGTGCTCGCGGATGCCGAAGTGGACGTTCCGGCCCTCGTTGTTCTCGCGGGTGAAGTCACCTCCCCCCTCGATGTAGTTGAGAGTGGAACCGAAGAGGTCGGCGCTTCCGCTGACGAGCAGTGGCATTGCCTTGGCGATCGGCTGGAGGGCGATGCTTCCGGCCTTGCGGGTGGCGATGACATCCTCGGGCTTGAAGTGAGGGATTGCGGCCAGGAGATCGGGAACCTTCTGCTCGACGCCGGTGTCGAGGAGGGCCGCCAACTCCGCATTGGCGGAACGCCATGCGGCATACTCCTTCTGCCAGACGGCGTGGGCTGCGGCACGCTTCGCCTTGAGGTCGGCAAAGTAGGCGGTGACTTCGGGGGAGATGAAGAACTTCTCCTCGGGAAGACCGAGTCCCTTGCGGGCCTCGTCGGAGAACTTCACGCCTGCCTCGCCGTGTGCCTTGTTGGTGCCCTCGACCTGAGGGATGCCCTTGCCGATCATGGTGCGGCACATGATCATGTGCGGCTTGCCCTTGGTGGTCTTGGCATGGTTGTAGGCGGCCAGGATGGAGCCCATGTCGTGGCCGTCGATCTCCTGGACGTCCCAGCCGTAGGCCTTGTAGCGGGCGGCCACATCCTCGCTCTGGCTCACATTGAGCATGGCGTCGAGGGTGACGTTGTTCGCGTCGAAGAAAAGGATCAGGTTGTCCAGACCGAGGTGCCCCGCAAGCGAGGAGGCCTCGCCGGAAACACCTTCCTGAAGGCAACCGTCTCCGCAGAGGACGACGACATGGTTGTTGAAGATGGTGTGCTTGGGAGTGTTGAAGCGCGCGGCCGCCATCTTCTGAGACATGGCGATACCGACGCCGTTGGCCACGCCCTGGCCGAGGGGGCCGGTCGTTGCCTCGACCCCGGGAGTCTCGTGGAACTCGGGATGACCCGGAGTGATGCTGTGGAGCTGACGGAACTTCTTGAGTTGGTCGAGCGGTAGATCAAAGCCGGCCAGATGGAGCCATGAATAGAGGAACATGCTCCCGTGACCGGCGGAGAGAATGAAGCGGTCGCGGTTGATCCAGCGGGG
>JBAPTI010000020.1:0-18187 GCA_049282095.1 Chthoniobacterales bacterium | reverse complement strand
GTGTCGGATCGGACGCGACAAGACCGCACGGGTATTGCCGCCCTCCTCCCTTCTTGGCCAACGGAAAAATTCCCGCCAACGCGGCTCTCCCAAGGTTTCAGACAGTCTCTAAGTGCTTCTACCAATAGAAAGCGGTCGAGGGGTGTGGGATAACTGCTGCGTATGAAACAATCCACCACATCCAATGCCATGAAAACAACCACACTAACCATGCTAGCCCTGGTCATCCTCGCTGCTGCCACCCTTACGGGTTGTAACACCATTAGGGGTGTCGGTCAGGACGTCAGTGCGACAGGCCGAGGTGTCAGCAAAGGCGCCAGGGCTGTCCAGAGCGAGATGTAGTCCTCCCCGTCGGTTTTTTGGTTTAGGCTTGGGAGTTTGGATGCAGCGCTAGGCCGCCAAGCGAAGCTGTAGTATAGCTACTGCGAGCGCAGGCGAACAAAGCGCGGCGCCAAAGTCCCAAGCCGTCTACCCCGTAGGGTTACTGGGGTTCGTAAAGTATGCGTCCACACTGCGGGCAGCCGATGATCTCCTTCTCGGCCTTCACTTCGAGGATGGCCTGGTGGGTGACCTTCATGTGGCAGCCTGTGCAGACTTCGTGCTCCACGGTGACGAGTGCGACGCCATTCTTGCTCTTGAAGAGTCTGTTGTAGCGGTCGAGGAGATCTTCCTCGATTCCTTCGGTGAAGCGGGGGCGCTCGGTTTCCAGCTCCTTCTGACGGGCATCGAGGTTCTCCTTGCGCGCGGTGAGCGAGGCCATGTGGCTCTCGACTTTCTTCTTCTCCGCGGCGTGGGCCTCCTGCGCGGCTTCCAGCGCGGGCTTGAGGCTCTCGGCCTCCTCCATGAGGACGAGTTCCTTGTCCTCGAGTTCGGTGACGGCCTTCTCGGCGACTTCAATCTCGTGGCGCAGGGCGGAGAACTCCTCGTTCTTGCGGGTCTCGAGCTGCTGGTTCTTGTAGCGGGCGATCTGGTCCTGCTTGGCCTTGACCTCGCCCTGTAGCCTCTTGCGCTCGACCTCAATCTCCTTCTGGCGCGTCCGGGCCGCCTCGAGCCGGTCGTCCGCTGCCTTGAGCTCACGGTCGCGGGTCGCCTTCTCGGCGGGGAGGGCTGCAATCTCGGTCAGGACGGCGCGCAGCTTCTGGTCGCGGTCCTGGAGGGTGAGGAGTTTTTCGATTTCGGGGAGCATGTGGGGGAGCCGGTTTATTTCCAGAGATACGACTGGGTCAGGCCGACGATCCTGCCATCCACGATGAGGAGGCAACGCCAGTTGGTGACCGGACCGTTCTCGAGGTAGTCGTCGCCGATGATGGTGAACTGGGTGCGGGTCGATCCCTTCACATTGGAGTAGCTCTTCTCGCGCGCCATCACGAAGTTGCCGAGATTGGCCTGGCGATACTCCAGGCGCACGGTGACATCGGCGGGTTGGCCCCGGTTCCACCAGTAGAAGGTGAGGTAGTTTCCGGTGAGGGCGTGCATGTCGAGGGCGGTCGTGGCCGGCCACATGTGGTAGGCACGCTCGAAATTGATTGCCTCGCTTTGCTGGACCGCCGCCTTCGGGAAGGTGGCCGGGTCGTTCAGGAACTGGGTCTTCTTGCGGAAAACAAAGTCGGGGCTGATCGCCAGCGGCAGGACATTCGCCTTCTCGAGGTTGACCTGGGGAGGTTCGGGGGCGGCACATCCTCCGAGAAGAAGGAGGGAGGATCCCGCTGTGAGGATCATGGCGGCCTTCAGAAGCGTCCTGAAAAAGGAGTCGATTGGTGATCCCATGCGCTGAGGATGAAAGCCGTTGGCCGGAAAGGTGTCAATGCAGGGAGGGGAGACTTTGTTTCATGAGAAATCTCCCGCAGAGTGCGGAGTTCTTGGGAAAGTAAGGATCCTTCTGTGAGTGAAGGGTGGTATCATTCTCTGCGTTCTCTGCGCCTCTGCGCAATCCAACACCCCGCTCCGATAGCTTGGTCTCTTGACGCACCCCAGTGCTTCCGTCCAATGTCGCTTCCCATGAGCCAGTTCCAAAGCTCCCTTCACTCCCTTCAGGAGGTTCTCCAGGCCCTGCCTCCCCTTCAGGCTGATCTGGAGAAGGCTGCGGCCATTGCCGGCGATGCCCTGCTTGCGGGCAATAAGCTGATGTTCTGCGGCAACGGAGGCAGCGCCAGCGACAGCGCCCACCTGGCCACTGAGTTCACCTGCCGCTTCAAGGAGGATCGGCGCCCCTATCCGGCCATGGCCTTCACCGTCGATGCGGGGCTCCTGACAGCCATCGGCAACGATTACGACTTCACCGAGGTCTTTGCGCGGCAGGTCGCGGCCTTCGGAAAGCCGGGCGATGTCCTCATCACGATCACGACCAGCGGCAAGTCCCGCAATATCCTGGCCGCCCTTGAGGAGGCGCGCCGACGCGGCGTGAAAACCATCTCGTTCCTCGGAAAGGGGGGTGGCTTCACCAAGGGTGCGGCTGATGTAGAGCTGATCGTCCCCGGCACCGAGACCGCGCGGATCCAGGAGGCGCAGCAGTTCCTCCTTCATGTCCTCTGCGAGATCGTGGAGGAGCGTCTCCCACGGGCGTAAGCAGGGATCTCCTTGAACTGCGCCGCGCCAACGATGCCCGCGTGGATCGCATGGATCGCGGTCGGCCTGCTCGGGCTGATCACCGGCTCCTTCCTCAACGCGGTCATCCACCGGCTCCCGCGCGGGATCTCGCTGCTCAATCCCCGCCGCTCCTTCTGCCCCGGCTGCGGAAAGACCATCCCGTGGCATGAGAATCTCCCCGTCGCCAGCTGGGTTCTGCTCCGCGGGCGGTGCTCCGGGTGCGAACTGCCGATCGCCCTCCGCTATCCGCTGGTGGAACTGCTCACGGCATGCCTCTACCTGCTGGCCTGGGGGCGCTTCGGCCTGCCGCTGGCACCGATCTTCTGGATCTTCCTCTCGCTGCTCGTGGCGGCGACCTTCATCGACTTCGATCACCTGATTATTCCCGACGAGATCACGCTGGGCGGAACGGTGGCCGGAGTCCTATGCGCGACCTTGGCTCCCTCCCTGGTGGGTGAATCGCTCTGGTGGCGGGGGCTGCTCCTTTCCCTGCTTGGGGCGGTCGGCGGCTATCTCCTGCTCTGGATGGTGGTGGAACTGGGCAAGCTCGCCTTCGGCCGCCGTCGCATCCGCGCGGAGGGAGAGGGCGCCCTACTTCCGCTGGAAATCACAGGCAGCGATGAGGATCCGGTGCTCGCGCTGGGCGGGGAGAGCGTGCCGCTGGCTGAATTCTTTTACCGTGAGAGTGATCGGATCGAGGCCCTCTGCACGCGTCTTGAGATCGATGGCTCTGTTCTGGAAGCGGACACCCTGACGATCACCCACGCGGGTATCCGTTACGGGGGGCGCGAGTGGCCTCTGGCCACGCTCACGGAGGCGATGCCGATCCGTGCCGACGTGAGGGAGGTAATGCTTCCCCGCGAGGCGATGGGATTCGGCGATGTGAAGTTCCTGGCCTGCATCGGGGCATTCCTGGGTTGGAAGGGGGCGCTTTTCTCCCTCTTCGCCGGATCGATGGTGGGGGCGCTGGTCGGAGTGGCCCTGATGGTCGCCACCCGTGGCCGCTCGGGGGGCCGGATCCCGTTCGGCCCCTACCTGGCGCTTGGGGCGTCCCTCTGGGTTTTTGCGGGACCCGGATTGATCGATCTCTACCTGATCTGGGTAAGGGGGAGATAGGGAGAAGGTGCCACCCCCCTTCGACTTCAACTTCAACTTGGAACTCCCATAATTCCCGGAAGGGGCGGTTTTTTGCTCCTGCCCCGTCACGACTCCCTGTAAGGTTTTCACTTAATGTCAGCACACGCGCAGCAGCAACACGGGCAGAAGCATCCCTCGGGGATCTTCCGCTTTTTGGGAAGCGATTGGGAGACCTACGCGAAGCTGGCCTCCTTCCTGAAGCCATACCGTTTCCGATTGGCGCTGGGTCTGCTTGCCGGCATCGGCTACGCCGCCTGCAACAGCGGCATCATCCTGTTGGTCCGCACGATCACCGACACGGCCTTCCACGGGAAATTCTCCCAGTCGGATCTGCTCAAGGGAGCCGGGATGGGACAGGGTGGCGGCGTCACCGAGTTCCTCTGGATGATCCTGCCGATCCCGCTCGTGATGATCCTGCGCGGCCTGCTGGCCTACGCGAATGTCTACAATCTTACCTGGGTCAGCCTGCGCGCCCTGCGCGACATGCGCCGCCGGGTCTTCGGTCACCTGATGCGCCAGTCGCTCGACTTCTTCGGCCGTTCCCAGTCGGGCCGGCTCCTCTCCCGCGTCCTCAACGACACGCAGATGGCCCAGGAGTCGCTGGTCTCGATCGTCGGGGAACTGGTCAAGCAGCCCCTCACCGCGATCGGCGTGATTGCCGTGTTGCTTCGGATCGACTGGAAGTTCTGCCTCTTCGCCTTTGTCCTGTTCCCCCTCTTCCTGCTGCCGGTCATCATCTATGGTCGCCGCGTCCGCAAGGCCGCGCGTGCCGTGCAGAACGAGGCCGGGGTGATGGCGGTGATCCTTCAGGAGTCCTTCGCCGGCATCCGCGTCATCAAGTCCTTCGCCCGGGAGGCCTTCCAGCTCCGGCTCTTTGACAAGTCGAGCGACGAGCAGTTCCGCTCCGGCATGAAGGTCAAGAAGAGCACCGCCATCGTCCAGCCGATGATGGAGAGCGTCTCGGCCTGCGGCGTCGCCCTGGCGCTCGTGTACGTTCACTACTCGCATCTTTCCATCGGCAGCTTCATTGCGCTGCTCATGGGCATGTTCCTGCTCTACGACCCGATCAAGAACCTCAGCCGCATCCATGTCGTGCTGCAGAACTGCCTCGGCGCGGCGACCAGCACCCTCGAGTTGCTCGACACGAAACCCTCCATCCACGATCTCCCGGGAGCCATGCCGCTTGAGACCACGCGCGGGCATCTCGCCTTCGAAGGGGTGAACTTCTCCTATGGCACGACCGGCACCCATGGTGAGGAAGGCGGGAATGCCGTCACCGGGATCAGTCTCGTCATCGAGCCGGGCATGAAGGTCGCGCTCGTCGGGTCGAGCGGTGCGGGAAAGAGCACGCTCCTCGCCCTCCTGCTCCGCTTCTACGACCCGCAGCAGGGCCGGATCCTGATCGACGGCCGCGACCTCCGCGACCTGACCCTCCTCTCGCTGCGCGAGCAGATCGGCATCGTGACGCAGGAGAGCTTTCTCTTCCACGACTCGATCTACGAGAACATCCGCTTCGGGCGTCTCGACGCCACGAAGGCCGAGATCGAGGAGGCCGCACGCCTCGCCCACGCGCACGATTTCATCATGGCCCAGCCCCACGGCTACGAGACGATCGTGGGGGACAAGGGATGCCTCCTCTCCGGCGGCCAGCAGCAGCGTCTCGCCATCGCCCGCGCCCTGCTCAAGGCCGCCCCCGTCCTCCTCCTCGACGAGGCGACCTCGGCCCTCGACTCCGAGTCCGAGAAGATGATTCAGGACGCCCTGGAGAAGCTCTCCCGGGGCCGCACGGTGATCGCCATCGCCCACCGGCTCTCGACCGTCCTCGGCAGCGACATGATCGTCGTCATGGACCATGGCCGCATCGTGGCCACGGGAACCCATGCCGAACTGTTGAACTCCTCCGAGGTTTACACCAATCTCTACCGCCTCCAGTTCTCCCACTAACTGCGAGGACAACACCCTTTCTCTCATGAAAATCGAACGCGCACTCCTCTCCGTCTCCGACAAGACCGGACTCATCGACTTCGCCCGCGGCCTGCACGAGCAGGGCGTGGAGCTTCTCTCCACGGGCGGCACCGCCAAGGCGATCGCCGCCGCCGGCATTCCCGTCCGGGAGATCTCCGATTACACCGGATTCCCCGAGATGATGGACGGCCGGGTGAAGACACTCATCCCCAAGGTCCACGGCGGACTCCTCTTCCTCCGCGACGACCCCAAGCACCAGTCCCAGGCCGCCGAGCACGGGATCCTTCCGATCGATCTCGTCTGCGTGAATCTCTATCCCTTCGAGGAGACCGTCGCGAAGAAGGGCGTGACGCTCGAGGAGGCCATCGAGCAGATCGACATCGGGGGCCCCTCGATGATCCGCAGCGGCTCCAAGAACCACCGCTCCGTCACGGTCGTCGTCGATCCCGCCGACTACCCGCGCGTCCTTGACGCCATGAAATCGGGGAACGGCGAGACCACCCCGGAGCTGCGCGCCCGCCTTGCGGTGAAGGCCTTCGCCACCACCGGCGCCTACGACCGCGCCATCAGCTCCTACCTCGACAACGAGAGCGCCCCCGGCGAGACCCTCTCGCTCGAGTTCCCGCTGGCCGGCCGCCTCCGTTACGGCGAGAACCCCCACCAGGAGGCCGAGCTCTACGGCGGCTTCTTCGACTATTTCGAGAAGCTTCACGGCAAGGAACTCTCCTTCAACAACATCCTCGATATCACCGCGGCCACCCGCCTGATCAGCGAGTTTGCCAAGCCGACCGTCGCCATCCTCAAGCACACCAATCCGTGCGGCGTCGGCAGCGACGAGAACCTCACCGAGGCGTGGGAGAAGGCCTTCGCCACCGATCGCTCCGCGCCGTTCGGCGGGATCATCATCGCGAACCGCCCGGTCGACGAGGCTCTGGCGCGCGCTATCTCGGAAATCTTCAGCGAGGTAATCATCGCCCCCGAGTTCACGGCCGATGCCCGCGCCCTGCTCCAGAAAAAGAAGAACCTCCGCCTCATGCGCCTTCTTCAGGAGATCCCCTCCAACGACCGCGACATCCGCTCCGTCATCGGAGGCATGCTTGTCCAGGATGCCGACGCAGCCTCCAACGAGACGGCTGGAAACATCGAGCACCATGTCGTCTCCGCCCGCCCGCCCACCAAGGACGAGATCGAGGCGATGGAATTCGGCTGGAAGGTCGTCAAGCACGTCAAGAGCAACGCCATCGTCTACGCCGGCAAGGACCGCACCCTTGGCATCGGTGCCGGCCAGATGTCGCGCGTCGACTCCTCCCGCATCGCCGTCTGGAAGGCGGGTGAGGCCGGACTCTCCCTCAAGGGAAGCGTCGTCTGCTCCGACGCCTTCTTCCCCTTCCCCGACGGTCTCATCGCCGCCGCCGAGGCGGGTGCCACCGCCGCCATCCAGCCCGGCGGATCCGTCCGTGATCCCGAGGTGATCGCCGCAGCCAACGAGCGCGGGGTCGCCATGGTCTTCACCGGCAAGCGGCACTTCAGGCACTAGGCACTCACGGGGATGTCAGCGTTGCTCGGCGTCAATATCGACCACGTCGCCACCGTGCGGCAGGCACGGTATGCCCGCAACGCCGCCTCGATCAATGTCGAACCCGACCCCGTCGAGGCCGCCCTGGCTGCCGAACGCGGCGGAGCCGTCGGCATCACCGCTCACCTGCGCCAGGACCGCCGCCATGTCGTCGATCGCGACATCTTCCGGCTCAAGGAAGCGATCGCAACCAAGCTCAACCTCGAGATGGGGAATTCCCCGGAGATCGTGGCGATCGCGCTGCAGGTGCTTCCTGCCGATGTCTGCCTCGTGCCCGAGAGCCGCGAGGAAGTGACGACCGAAGGGGGCCTCGATTGCATCACGCACCGCGCGGCACTGGAGCCGACGCTGAAATCAATGGCCGACGCCGGGATCCGGGTCAGCCTCTTCATTGATCCCGACCCGGCCCAGATTCACGCCGCCGCTTCACTCGGCGCTCCGGTCGTCGAACTCCATACCGGCGCCTACGCCGAGGCCTCGGGGGCAGCCCGCGATGCGGAACTTTCACGCCTCATCGAGGCCGCCTGCCTTGCCGATGAAGCAGGCATCCAGGTGAATGCGGGCCACGGGCTCAACTACGTGAACGTGAAGCCGATTCTCGCCCTGCCGAAGCTCGTCGAGCTGAACATCGGCCACTCCATCGTCTCGCGCGCGCTGTTCGTCGGGATCGAACAGGCGACGCGAGAGATGGTTGCTTTGCTTCAGTAGCCCGAGATCTTGGCGGATAGCGGGGTTGGCCTCCTTCCAAGCTTGAGGGTTTAGTCTGACAAAAAGTTAGGGAGATCTACTCCCTGCATCTAAAATCCCCTTCGCGCTCAGTGGAGTTCGAAGTTTACGGGAATACCAACGGTCGAGGGGATGCATATTCCTCCCGCCGAGGCGGGACGGAACTTCCAACGTCTCACGGCATGCATAGCCGCTTGGTCAAAGTCCGAATATCCGGAGGATCGGCTGACCGAAACGGAAGTGGGGTCTCCTGACGCGTTCACCGAAACCATCAGCAGCACGACTCCCTGTCGGTGCTCGATTCTGGCCTGCTGTGGATAGGCAGGCGGGGGATTCCGGAGATAGTCGGGCTGAGCCTGACGGACTCCTTTCTGCCCACCGCTCGGAGCCTGGGATTTGTTGGAGGCGAATTTGGCGGGAGACGCGGCGTGACGCTTCGGCACGGGTGTAGGTGTCGCGGCTTGTTGCGGGGCGGGAAGCCGCGGTTCGGGTAACGATACAGGAATGGCCATGTCGTCCGGTTCGCCCTCCTTGATCTTTGGTGCAACGGGGGAAGTGACGGGGGCTGGCTCGGGAGGGTTTTCCTCCGGCTTGTTCACGGGAGTCGGCGGCTCGGGTGTCTCTGTGGAGGCTACCAACTCCACCTCCGCCGAGGAGGGTGCTTCCTGGACCCCGAAGAGAGGATCGCGAATGAGGAGGAGGCCACCTGCGAGGAAGAGCGCCGCATGAAGCGTCACCGAGGCGCCCCATCCCGCCGCATTGCGCCGTAATCCTACGATCATTCGGCGTTCTTGGAGCG
Organism: Chthoniobacterales bacterium; assembly: GCA_049282095.1. Taxonomy (GTDB): domain Bacteria; phylum Verrucomicrobiota; class Verrucomicrobiia; order Chthoniobacterales; family UBA6821; genus UBA6821. Next base: position 9,398 of record JBAPTI010000020.1, on the reverse strand, counting down.
GGTCTCGACGGCGATCCGCGTGACGCCGGCTTTGCGCGTCTCATCCAGCAATGCCACGACCGAAGCAAAGCGGGCTTCGCCGTCTCCGTGGATGAAGACCTTGGCGTCGGGGTTTGATGCTTTGAGCTGAGCTAGGCGGCCGATGATCTCGGGAAGGCCGAGGGGTTCCTTGTTCCACGCATAGCGGCCGCTTTCCGTCACGGTGAGAGTGACATCTTCCTTGTGCTCCTGTGGAACGGAACTGGAGGCCGAGGGGAGACGAACCGGCAAGGCCTTGTTCTGGATCATCGAGAGCGAGACCATCATGAAGGTCGCCAGCAGGAAGAACATGATGTCGATCAGCGGGATGATCTCGATGCGGGCGCGCCGCCTGACTCTGGGAGAGGGGATCTGCATCGGGCATCAGCGCTTCCCGAGTAGAAGGATCTCCAATTGGGTCGCGGTATCCTCGACCTCATGACGGACCTCCTCTTGGCGTGTATTGAGGTAGTTGAAGGGAATCAGCGCGAGGATCGCGATGGCCAGACCGAAGGCAGTTGCGATCAGCGCCTCGGCGATGCCTCCGGTGATGGCGTTCGGCATGCCAAGCTCCTGATTTCCCATGAGACCGAAGGCACGAATCATGCCGGTTACCGTTCCGAGAAGTCCCAGCAACGGGGCCAGCGTGATGATGGTGTCAAGTGTGGAGAGCCCCCTGTTGTACGCCCTGAGGGTCTCGTTGGCCTTTCGGAGGATCGCGTTAGTGAAAGATTCATGCCGGTGTTCCAGTCCAGAAGAGATCACCTGCAACACGGGATCTTGGCTCTCTTCACCGATGCGCGCCGCTTCGTCCGGATGGCCTGACTCAACAAGTTTCAAAACATTTTCAATCGCCTCGGGATCTCGACGGCGTGATTCTCCAATGAGGAAGAGAATTCGCTCCACGACGACGGCTAGGGCGGTGATGGAAGTGAGAAGCAGGGGCCACATCACTGGGCCGCCTTTGAGGAAGAGTTGGATCATTGGTTTGTAGGTGGGCTGTAGGCTTTTTTGATCGTGCTTGCCGCCGAATCCACGAAAGACCGGTGCATGTTTTCAAACATGGCCACGAGTTCCTGATCCGCTTCTTTGGGATTTCCTGCCGCTTTAAACGGGGGATCCGGGTCATATTGGGAAAGCAATTCGACACTTTTTGTGTAAAGATCCCCCCTGTAGCGGCGGACAAGTTCCAGGCCGAGGTCAAGACCGGCCGTCACACCTGCACCCGTGACCCTGTCGCGATCAAAAACGACCCTTTTGCTGCTGGGAGTGGCGCCGAAGAGTGGCAGTAATTGCAAAGTCTGCCAGTGGCTGGTGGCTTGATAACCCTTTAACAACCCCGCAGCACCAAGGATCAGTGATCCGGTGCAGACGCTCCCTGCCATTTCCGATGCAGCTCCTGCCCTGCGAACGAAATTCAAGGTTTCGGCATCTTCGATGGCTTGCAACGTCCCGTAGGTCCCGCCCGGAACGATGAAGAGCGTTGGCTTCTCTGGAATCTCCCCGAAACTCAGCTGGGGGACCACTTCAAAGCCACTGTCACAGCGTACGGGCGATTTGGTCTTTGCGACGAATTTCACTTGGGATCCCGCCATGCAACCCAGCATGTACTGAGGCCCGATCGCGTCTAAGGCGGTAAAACCCGGATAGATCAGAATGAGGATCATCTCATTCCCCGGTTTTAGGAGCGATTGGTACTTTCCCATGTGATCCTCGGCGCTCGTACCGCCTTTTGCAGTAGCCGCAAGAATCGCTCGGGAAAACGAAGAATACGCCGCGATGCCGCTCAGCGCGGTCAGGGTGCGAACAAAGCCGCGGCGTGTGACATGGTTGATGATGCTCATGGTTTGTCGCAGGTGTGATCAAGTCCGGCAAGGGCCACCCGGCAAGGCCGAGCGACCCCATTTGAGACGATTTGCTTGTGCAAGCTGTGGGCCGATATCCCTAGAATTCGGCCTTCAAGGAAGCCATGAAGTTGACAGGTGCCCCGGGCATCGCCTGATAAGGCTGGATGCTCGAGTAGTAGGACTGGTTGAAGATATTATCCACGTTCACCTGGGCAGTCCACTTGCTCTTGCCCACATTGAATGGATAGGAGGCCATCAGATTCACTGTCGCAAAGGCAGGAATCTGCTGCTGCGTGTACTTGTAGTTGTAAACGAGGCTGCCGTCATCATTCATCGAAGCGGACCCAAGTGTTTGCACATAGGTCACCTCTTGGCTTCGGTAGATCACTCCGGCACCAAAACGGAGTCGCTTGAGCGCTCCGGACTGGATCTCGTAGGTGCTCCAGACGCTTCCGCTGTTGTAGGGAATACCGGTCAGCCTCTGACCAACTCGGCTCGGGGTGTTAACCGTTGATTGTCCGGTAAAACTCATTGGATCGTCAATGGTCGTTGAACCGGCTGCAGGGGCCTGAGTGATCGTCGCATCGATGTAGGAGTATGACCCGATGATTCTCCACCCGGGGAGAATTTCTCCGGCCAACTGATACTCAATTCCTTTGCTCTGGGCCTGACCCACAGCTAGGTATGTCATGGGGTTCTCTGGATCAGCCTGAACAAGGTTGTTTTGGGTCAGTTGATAGAAGCTCAGCGTGCTCGAGAGTTTCTTGTTGGGCGTTTCCGCCTTCAGCCCGATCTCCCATTGCTGGGCGCTTTTTGGAGGCAAGGGAGCTCCATTTGCGGTCGGCACCGTGGAGTTCGGACCGAAGTTGGCGGTGTAGCTTCCATAGATGCTGACCGGTTGTACCGGACGCCACAGCAGACCAAAACGGGGAGTCACAGCATTGTTATAGAGGGAAGAGTTCGTCCCGGCGCCATAGGTGTTTTGATACGACAACGCGTCGTAACGGAAGCCGGCTGTTCCGAAGAGATGCCCTGGTAGCTCGATCTGATCCTGCAGAAACAGAGACGCATCATTGATGGTCTGTGAATACCCCTGAACCGGACTATAATTGGGAATCGGTTGGTTATAATTCGGCGTGTTAATGTTATTGTAGAGGTAGTTCATTCCCATCGTTGCATTCCATGTCATGCACTGACGGTAGAAATCTCCTCCCAACACAACGGTGTGTTTGGCGAACCACGTCTTGAATTTGCTGGTGAGGTCCACAAGGAACTCCTGGGTCCAGTACTGCCAGCTAGGATAGCTCCCCGGCAGCAAAGCAACATTGTTGGCAGGAGGACCCATAAGTAGACTATTATCTTGGGGAACCTCGCTGGCATAAACTGTCCAGTTGGGGAGTGAGCCGTTCTGAAAGTCCTGCCGGACGGCCGCATGAAGCATCAAGTCATCGTTGAACTTATGTGTGCCGGAGAGCTTCACCGTAAACTCTTCATTGTTGATTTGATTTCCATAGGGCATTCCGAAATTCGCCCCGCGATTCACAGAAACCGGAATGCCGTTGGTTTGAAACGGCACGCCATTGTCATAGACCTGATGGAGATCCGCATAGGTGAACTCCAGGGTCACCTGCGACTTGTCGTTCGGTTTCCACTGGAAGGTCGGGAAAAGGAAGAATCGTTGGTTTTGGATGAACTGGCGGTAGGAGTAGTTATTCTGCTGGTCTACGTTCACGCGGTAGAGCAGGGTCTTGTCCGCATTCAGCGGCCCCGAGACATCGGCGGTCGTCCGGTAGAAGCTGAAGGATCCGATCTGCTGATCTACAGAGAAGTAGTTGTAGGCCAGAGGCTTCTTCAAATTCATGTTGACCAGACCACCGGGTTCCATCTGACCGTAGAGTACGGATGCTGGGCCTTTGACCACTTCGACATTCTCCACATTCTGCAGGGACTGCTGAAACATGGTATTCGCGTTGTCGACACGCAGTCCGTCCTGAAAGGTCAGATTATTCATCGCTACTCCCCTGATGGCAAAGTTGTCACCAAGTCCGCCCATTCCAAGTTGAGGAGTTACGCCGGCGACATTCTGGATGGCATCATCTATGTAGATGTTCTGCTGGCTCTTCATGACCTCCTGAGAGACCACCTGCACGGAGACGGGGTTCTCCATGTTGGGAGTGTAGGTACGGGTGGCTGCCTTCGAGTCAATAGGACCGAATCCGCCCGGATTGCGGAAGTCGGTTCCCTCCACGACCCCGTTGGTCACATCCTGGGCGACAACAGTGATGGGTGAGAGAATGGGAAGAGAGGCATTGGTGGCCGCAGTGTTCGTCGAAGCCGCGTTGGTTGAGGCGGAGGAGTCCGCCGCGTGGATCATGGCACCAGAGGCGCCGATCAGGAGGGCCGCAAGGGCCGGGATGGTTTTTTGAAAAGTCATGGCACGGGACAAAATCCAATGGGTACAAAGATTGGTGAAGAGGAAAAGCCGTTCCTAGAACAGCAGGCTCGCGACGACCTTCACCGTGCAGGGCGCGATCAGCTGCGCCCCGACAACGTTGTTCATCACGGGCAACTCGGCATCGGCATAGATTCGGATCTTTTTGAAGTCGAACTCGATGCCCGGCGAGAGGGAGAGCTGCTGATAGCCGGAGTTGGCAGTGTTGGCCTCCGGACCATAATCGGAGGCCTTGTTCACAAAGAGAGCCTGGCCGAGCGGTCGGATCTTCACGCCTCCAAGGCTAAGCCCCGTGTAATAAATGCCGGCTGCGGTATTGACGGCCAGGCCGGGAATGTATCCCGCCTGCGTCACGACGGGAGCGTCGAGCTGTGCCTGAGTGAACCATGTCCAGTTGCTGTTCTTGGTGAACCGGTGGTAGTGGAAGAAGCCGAAGAGGATATCCATGCTGCCGGTGCCGATCTGGTTGGGTCGGCCGACGCCGGGCTGTTGCCAGTAGCCGGTGGGGAGCTTGAGGCCTAGGTTCAGACCGCTATTCATGCTCTCGCTCTTGGAGAAGCCGGTGTACAGCGCGTTCACCTGCATGTCACCGAAACCCCACCACTGGGTGGTGGTCGGTGTATTGACATGCTTTGTCTCCCCGTTGGGGAGGGTTACTTCATTGTGCGCATCGTATTGGTATTGGCGCTGCGCCGAGGGAATAGTGACCGAGGCTCCCCAGCTGCTGTTCCAGTAATATTGGAAGCCTCCTGTCAGCATTGATGTCTGCATAAGACGGTCATGGTTCCCGCCGGCTCCCTCACCGACTTTCTTCATGCCTTGCCAGTTCTGGCTTTGGGACAGGAAGGTGTATTGGGTCCAGGCGATGCCGCCGGGACCAGCCGGGAAGAGGTAGCTGGTGCCGACTTCCTGCGAGGAGGTGCAACCCGCGGTGCAGGCGAATGCGGATGGGGAAACAAGTGCAAGGGCAAGCATCAGGCTTGCGGCGAGAAGTTTGGAAAAGAGTGATTTCATGATGAGTAAAGTGGATGGTGAATGGGTTGGTTGGATTGGAGTGAAGCCATGCGGTATGGGTTGCACGGCAGGAACCGTCCCGCGCATGGCGACAGGCCGGAGTGGATTTGCAAAAGAAGCTCCAGTGTTGGGTTCTCCCTGACATCAGGGAGAACCAACGGCAACGAGGAGTCGCTTAATGCAGCTTATGCCGCAATGGGCACCGGGACGGGCGGAGCAAAACAAAGCTCCGTCATCGAAACAAAGGGGGCGGTCCCGTAGGCGAAGGGGCGGGAAACGGGTGTCGGCAATTCCGAGCAGGGAGCCTTCACGAAGACCTCGGCTTTTTTATCCATCTTCACGGTGACGGGGGCCTTCTCCCCGGAAGCATCCGAGTTTTTGGCCTTCGCGATCTTTTTGCACATTGCGCACGGATGCTTGCCGTCGAAGGTCTTTTCCACGGCCTGCGTCAGTGAACCGCCGCGGGAGAAATCATGGACCATCGTGGCCCAAGCCACGCCCTGCAGCATCGCCCAGTGACCCCCTGCAACCAGGAAGAGGGACAGTGCCATCATCAGAGTAATGAGCCGGCTGTGGACGTTCATCGGCGGTCATTGATACCCCACGGTGAAAGAACTTCAACAGAAAATCGATGAATCCACGGCAACCGTCGATGAATCTCATGAGCCCGTTCGCTATTCACGGTCATGCCCTCCCGGTTGCGTGGCTTTTCATCACTAGCAACCTCCGCATTCCATGGTAGATTCCACGAGATGAAGTCACACCTTTTGCTGGCTCTTGCTGTCACCGCGCTGCTCTCGGCAACCATCCGTGCCGCCGATCCCGCGCCCTACCCCCTGACCACCTGTATCGTCTCCGATGAGAAACTCGGTGAAATGGGCAAGCCGCTGATGGTTGACTACAAAGGCCAGCAGGTCGCCTTCTGTTGCAAATCATGCCTCGGCGATTTCGACAAGGAGCCCGCCAAGTACCTCGCGAAACTCGTGTCCAAGTCTAAGTAAAACCACGCCGTAACGGATGCAAAACAACGGCCGGGCCAGCCAAAACACGAACGGCACGAAAGGGAGAAGCAGGGAGTGTTGCTCAGTGGACGAATCGTTGAATGGTCACTTTGGGATGTGATCCGAAATTCACCAACAGGCCGACATTGAGACCGGTTGCATTGAGATAATTCAGGGTTTGGGCCTTGTGTTCCGGGGCTATCTCCCGGACGGCCTTGATCTCGAGGATGACGGATTCAAAGCAGATAAAATCCGCGCGGAAACGCTGGGTGAGTTTCACTCCATGATACGTGATGGGCAGCTCTTTCTGGGCTTCAAAAGGGATGCCGCTACGGACGAACTCACGCTCCAGGCATTCCTGATAGACTGATTCCAAAAATCCCGAGCCCAGCTCCCGATACACCTCGTAGATCGCCCCTTGGATCCGAAAACACTCCTCCGCGAGCAGGATCTTTTCGTGTCGTTCGTGCATTTCGTGGTGAATGTTTCCTTCACCCCTACGATGGAAGTCGGTTTTTACAAGGGATCATCTTGCGCTAATAATCTTCAGTATTCAGCCTATCCACCTATCCCCATGTCCGACCCACGTTACGACTCCCTCGCCCGCGTCCTCACCGCTCACTCCACCAAGCTGAAGGCCGGTGAGAACGTCCTCATCGATGTCTCAGACACGCCCGAGGAGTTCGTGATCGCGCTGATCCGCGCCGTCCGCGCGGCGAAGTCCGAGCCCTTCGTCCTGATGCACTCCGGCCGCATCAGCCGTGAACTGGCCTTGGGCGTCACCGGCCCGCAGGCCGAGACGATGGCGGCGATCGACCTGGCCCGCCTCAGGAAGATGCAGGCCTACATCGCCGTGCGCGGCTCGCTCAACATCTCGGAGACCGCCGACGTGCCCCAGGAGAAGATGGCGCTCCTCTCCTCGAAGCTCCGCCCCGCCCTCGACTACCGGATCAACAAGACCCGCTGGGTGGTGCTGCGTTGGCCCACCCCCTCGATGGCGCAGCAGGCCCAGATGAGCACTGAGGCCTTTGCCGAATTCTTCTTCCGCGTCTGTACGCTCGACTACGCCAGGATGATCCCGGGCATGAAGGCGCTCAAGGCGCTCATGGACCGCACCGACAAGGTCCACATCAAGGGTCCCGGCTCCGATCTCCGCTTCAGCATCAAGGGGATCGGCTCGGTGATCTGCGGAGGCGAGCACAACATCCCCGACGGCGAGGTCTTCTCATGCCCGGTGAAGGATTCGGTCGAGGGTCACGTCACCTACAACGCCCCGACGCTGAACCGCGGGATCGCCTTCGACAACGTCCGTCTGGAGTTCTCCAAGGGCCGGATCGTGAAAGCGACGGCCAACCACACCAAGGCGCTCAACGAGATCCTCGACACCGATGCAGGGGCGCGCTTCATCGGCGAGTTCTCACTCGGCTTCAATCCGCACATCCTCCACCCGATGCGCGACATCCTCTTTGACGAGAAGATCGCCGGTTCCTTCCACTTCACACCGGGTCAGGCCTACGAGGTGGCGGGCAACGGGAACAAGAGCGCCGTCCACTGGGACATGGTCTGCATCCAGCGCAAGGACTACGGCGGCGGCGAGGTATGGTTCGACGGGAAGCTGATCCGCAAGGACGGGCTCTTCGTTCCTGCCGCGCTCCAGGCTCTCAATCCCGATCGACTCCTCGGCAAGCCCCGCAAAGCCGCCCCGGAACGGAAGGCGGCCGCCAAGCCGGGTGCCGCACGCAGGCGCTGATCACTCCATTTACCAAGGCGTTCCTCCATGATCCGACGTCACATCCGGGACTTTGTCCGGAAGTTCCATGAGCTTCTCGATGCCAAGGATGCGCCGCACTCCGTGGCGGGCGGGACCTCCATCGGCGTCTTCTTCGGGTTCCTCCCGATCTTCGGGCTCAAGACACTCGGCGCCATGGCTCTCTCTCTGGTCACCCGCTGCAGCGTCGTTGGCTCCGTCATCGGGGTCTCGCTGCACGATCTCTTCATCCCGCTCTGGCCCTTGCTCCTGCGCTGGCAGTTTCAGGTCGGCTTCTGGATCCTCAGCCACCCCCACCACTTTGCCCCCCCGCTCTCGAAGGCGGATTTCAAGTTCTCCGAGATTTTCCAGTGGGACAACTTCATCGATATCGGGCTCCCGCTGATGGTGGGCGGAGCCATCTTCGCCACCCCTGTCTCGCTGGTCACCTACGGCTCCATCCTCTTCATCATGAAGATCCGTGCCAAGCGGAGGAGTCAGGAGGCGAAGACCGAACTCAGTGACAGGGCATGGGAGCAGCCCTAGTTGGGGGATGGGAGATAGGGAATAGGTTATAGGGAATAGGTTATAGGGAATAGGTTATAGGGAATAGGTTATTGGGGAGATGGGGTATAGGTTCTAGGCAATGGGGGAATGGGGGAATGGGGAATGGGATCGATCTGGGGCGGAAAAATGGGGGGTGCACCTTTTAGCTTGTGAGCAGCATGCAAGAGGGCCTATCGTCCCAGCCCCTTCTTATCATGGCTGATTCCATTCTTACCTTTGGCCTTCCTTCCGGAAGCCTGATGGAGGCGACACTCTCGCTCTTCCAGCGGGCCGGCTTTTCCATATCTGGAACCAGCCGCTCCTACCGCCCCACGGTGGATGACCCGGAGCTCCGCCTTCGCCTGCTCCGCGCCCAGGAGATGAGCCGCTACGTGGAGGGCGGCTATCTGGACTGTGGCATCACGGGCCGCGACTGGGTCGAGGAGAACGGCTCCAAGGTGGAGGTTCTCGCCGAGCTACCCTACAGCAAGGCGACCGCCAACCCCACCCGCTGGGTGATCGCCGTCCCCGAGGACTCCCCGTACAAGACCGTCAAGGATCTCGAGGGAAAGCGCATCGCCACGGAGGCCGTGGGCCTGACCCGCCGCTACTTCGAGAGCCACGGGGTGAAGGCTGAAATCGAGTTTTCTTGGGGCGCCACCGAGGTGAAGGTGCCCGATCTCGTCGACGCGATCGTCGACATCACCGAGACCGGATCCTCCCTCCGCGCCAACAAGCTCCGCATCCTGGAGACCATCATCGAGTCCTATCCC
>JBAPTI010000019.1:0-1896 GCA_049282095.1 Chthoniobacterales bacterium | reverse complement strand
AAGAACGGCGTGTCCGCCTCGTGCTGGGTCTTGATGAAATCGACTGCGGCGTCTCGGAATTCCTCGTCGACGGTCTCCATGCGCTTCTTGGTCAGCGGGCCGGTGTCCTCGATGCGCTGGGTGCCGTCGGGATTGGCCCAGGTGTGCAGGACACCGCGGGGGCCGAACTTCTTGCGGAATTCCGGGTCTTTGGGATAGTCGGGTTCTTCGGGCTCCTCTTCGGCGTTGAGGTGATAGAGGTTGCCGAAGAACTCGTCGAAGCCGTGCATGGTGGGTAAGTGGTCGTCGCGGTCGCCGAGGTGGTTCTTGCCGAACTGGCCGGTGGCATAGCCCTGCGCCTTGAGCGCCGTCGCGATCGTCGGGTCTGCTGCCTGCATGCCGACGGTGGCGCCAGGCATACCCACCTTGGTCAGGCCGGTGCGGTACGGGTTCTGGCCGGTGATGAACGCCGCGCGGCCGGCGGTGCAGCTCTGCTCCCCGTAGTAGTCGGTGAACAGTGCCCCCTCCGCGGCGACCCGGTCGATGTTGGGCGTGCGATAGCCCATCACGCCGTTGCTGTAACAGCTGAGGTTGGACTGCCCGATGTCGTCGCCCCACAGGATCAGGATGTTCGGCTTATCACTCACATCAAAACCTCTCGCCGCGCAAAGCCCCCGACCGGCTGCCCAGGGGCGCGACCGGCCTCGGTGGCTGCCTCGGACGCCCGCAGTAGGGACGCTAAGACCTGTTTCGATCCGCCGCAAGGACTTTCACCAGAATGTCAGGTCGCGATGCGGCCCCCGGGGATGACGAGGCCGCCGACCAGCAGCAGTCCAAAGTCCCCGGACTCGGGGCGCACATGGACACTTATTTCGTCGTCTCGACCAAACTATGATCGACAGGTGAACAGCACGAATTCGGACCAGGAAACGTCGCTCACGGCTGTCGATATCGCGCTGGAACCCGACGCAATCATGCTCGAGCGCGCCAGCGCGGCGAATGCCCGGCTGCGCAGCGTCTACCCCACGGGCTTTGCCCTCGACGAAGCACACCACCCGCATATCACGATGCTGCAGCGGTTTGTCCGCACCGCCGATCTCGACAGGGTCTACGCCGCCGCCAACACCGTTCTCGCCAGCGAGAAGCCCGCCACCTGGAAGCTCACGGCCATCAAGTACTACTACATCCCCTCACCGCCCGACGGCCTCGCCGGGATTGTCATCGAGCCGACCGACGACCTGATCAGACTGCAGCATCGCCTGATTGATGCGATCGCCCCGTACACAGCGAAGTCGGGGACCGTCGCTGCCTTCGCCAGCACCGAGCAGGGCCGCGACATCCAACAGTTGTTGATCGACTACGTCGCCAACTTCGTTCCCAACTCCTCGGGCACGAAATTCAACCCGCACGTCACCGTCGGCGTAGCCACCCAGACGTACCTGGACCAGATGCTTGCGGAGCCGTTCGCGGCGTTCACGTTCTCACCGGCGGGAGCGACGGTCTACCAACTCGGCACCTATGGCACAGCCCAGAAGAAACTCCACACGTTGCCGTTCGGCGCTTGACCTCTTTTGCGGGAATCGTCTCATCAGGGTGCACAACCCAAGCGGTCTTTGCGGGGGAAGCGATCCCGGCTTCGTCGCACCGGCAACTTTGGGGCAGTTGCTGACCCCATACTGGCGCGTCGGCAGCCGTCTATGATCGCCCGATGAGCGAGTTGGCGGGGTCGCACCCACAACTGGCTGCGGGTCTGCCGAGAGGCCGGGGTCGGCGGCCTCTGGACGAAGTCAATTCCGAGCAGCAGGTCCGGATCCTCCGCGCAGCCATCGCTGCCATCGCAGAGGTGGGGTACCACGCGTCAACCATCGGCGACATCGTTCGCCGAGCCCGCGTGTCACGCGAGGCGTTCTATCGGAA
>JBAPTI010000018.1:0-2169 GCA_049282095.1 Chthoniobacterales bacterium | reverse complement strand
ATTTCACTCACTGAGTTACACCCTTGCGATCCACCACAGAACCCACTCTCTTGCCCTTGAGTTCACATCAAATCGAAGACTTGAAATTAGCGAGTTCAAAAATGTCAGGGGCGGAACGCCGAGCTTTCCAAGCCGCGATGACCTTGAAATATTGCCAGGGAAATCCCCGTCTAGCGGAGAGAGTATTTGGTTGGGGCCGAGAAACCGTTCAGTTGGGTCTAAATGAACACCGCACCGGTCTCATTTGCTGGGGAATGCAATCGGCTTATGGTGGGGACAAGCTGTGGGAAGAAAAGCATTCTGAAGTGGCACAAGCCCTGTGGACGTTGGCGGAATTGCATAGCCAGCAAGATCCAACCTTCCGCACATTGCTGTCGTACACCCGCTTGACCGCCGCGGAAGCTTTGAAGCAGTTGCGTGCCCAAGGTTTCCATGAAGACCAACTTCCGTCGCCCAGCACCATGGCCGAGGTTCTGAACCGCAACGGCTACCGTCTACGCAAGGTGCTCAAGGCCAAGCCGCAAAAGAAACTTCCAGAAACAGATGCCATCTTTACCAATATAAAGGAAAAAGATGGGAACTCCGTGGAGGACGAGAATTCCGTGAACGGTAAGCAGGTCAAGCGTCTCAGTATCGACTGCAAAGCCACGGTGAATATCGGGGATTACTCACGGGGCGGGAAGACACGCGGTGATGCCCGTGCCGCTGACCATGACATGGGTTGTGAGGAAAAATACGTCCCGTTTGGCATCGTAGACGAGGACGAAGGGGCGCTATATCTGACATTTGGAAGCTCCTTCAAGACGAGCGATTTCATCGCAGACAGCTTGATGGGCTGGTGGGAGAACACTCCTGCGCAGGAACGGGCGGCTATTGCGTATATCCAGATAAAGGTCGACAATGGTCCGGAGAGCAGTGGCGTGCGCACGCAGTTCCTTAAGCGCATCGTGGAATTCGCCGACCATACCAGAACAATCGTCCAACTGCTTTACTATCCACCTTACCATAGCAAGTACAATCCAATTGAGCGTTGTTGGGGCATTTTGGAGCAGCACTGGAATGGAGCCAAGCTGGTGACTGCCGAAACCATGCTGGAATGGGCAAAAAGTATGACCTGGAAAGGAATACAGCCGGTGGTCAACCTCAGCAAAACAATTTACCAGAAAGGGATTTCACTGTCTAAAGTGGCTATGCAGGCGATTGAAGCAAGACTGGAACGTAACCCAATCTTGCCCAAATGGGACATCCTGATTCGACCCGGTTGACGGGTAAATTAATTTCTGGAAATCACCTAACCATGAACAACCACATAGCGAATGGATAGAAATTCCGGTACCCGCTTTGGTTAGTGAGGAAACCTTCGCCTTGTCGCAGGAAAAACTGACCTATAACAAGCAACATGGGCCACGACGTACCATTGAACCAAGTATTCTCCAGGGTCTGGTGCATTGTCGCCAGTGTAGCTACGCCCTCTATCGAAATTCGTCACGGACATCGGCACGTAAAATCTACTACTACCGTTGTACAGGTTCTGACGCTTATCGCCATGGAGGAAAAGCCCTCTGTGATGAAAAACCCATTCGCCAGGATTTACTAGATCAACTGGTTTGGAACGAAATTCTGCACCTACTGGAGAACCCGACACTGATTCAAAACGAGTTGAATCGCCGACTGGAAGCCGCCCGAGATTCCAGTCCAACCAAACGCCGACTGGAAACGCTGAACCGCGATATAATTCGCGTACGCAAAAGTATGGAGAGATTACTCACAGCCTATCAGGAAGAGTTGCTCTCGATTGATGAACTTCGTATTAGAATGCCGCCATTACGACAACGAGAACAAGCTATGCAGGCAGAGCTCCAGGCAATTACACACCAAACGGCAGATCGGGCGGCCTATTTACGCTTAGCCGAAACCCTCACTGCATTTCTGGAGCGCTTGCGCTCAAATGCCGATACCCTCGACATTGGTCAGCGCCAAAAGATCATGAGGCTGCTGGTCAAAGAGGTCATTGTGGGAAAAGATTTGATTACGATCAAGCATTCGATTCCGGTACAGGCTACGCCGGCAATCGGCAATCAAAAAACATCTAAATCGCCTACCCAGCAAGATACGGCACAGAGCGGTAAAAGTTCTCTTTTGTGTAAGGGGAGTGGTTTCACCAATTTT
>JBAPTI010000017.1:0-3309 GCA_049282095.1 Chthoniobacterales bacterium | reverse complement strand
CGCCGCTCGTCGTTGTGGCGTTGCTCGCTCGGGCGAGACCGCTGCGGGTATCGCCCAGCACTCGCGCCTTCAAAAATCAGCAAATGCTCTTCAGCGGCCTTCATGGGATTTAATCAGCGCTTCCCTAACAGTCCAACAGCCTTCAGTCTAACAGCCTTTCTCTCTTCATGCGCACGCTTCGCCTCTTCCTCTACGGCATCCCGGCTGCGTTGCTTCTCCTGCTGGCGGCGACCTTTATCAACGCTAACTGGCTCTCTGTGGCCAAGAAGAACGAGATGTCGATCGGCACCCTCGGGGAACCCTCCACCCTGAACCCGATCCAGCAGGCCGACTCGGCCTCCTCCCAGGTCGGGGGGCTCATCTTCAACGGCCTGATCAAATACAATCAGGACCTCGAGATCGTGGGCGACCTGGCCTCCGGGTGGGAGCTATCGCAGGAGACGACGTTTCGCTTCTCCTCATCAGCCGAAGCTGGCGAAGCGAAGTCGGCCTTCGATTCCTGGATCGATGCTCTAACCCAAGGAAAAGCCCCGGCAGGCTTGGAATCATTTGTCGGGAAGCCCGGAATCGTCCTGAAGACCGAGGTCAAAGGGGACGATCTCGTCATCACAACGGGTGATCCCGGTCTCAAGGAGCCCCAGATCATCGCAAGAGCACTCCTCAATGCCGATTTCCGAACACTCCCCTTCCCCGCCTTGGAACCCGGAGGCCCCAACGTTAAAGAGCGCCCCTTCAAGGCCGAGCCGATCATCCGATTCACCCTGCGTGACGGGGTGCGTTGGCATGACGGCGCCCCCTTCACCTCGGCGGATGTCGCCTTCACGTACCGGGCCATCATGGACGAGAAAGTCGCCTCCCCTCGCCGCTCCGACTTCGATCTTGTGGAGAGCGTCGGGACGCCGGATCCGCAAACGGTCGTTGTCCGCTACAAGAAGCCCTTCTCCCCCGCCCTCCTGAGCTGGATGGGGGCGATCCTCCCCGAGCACCTCCTGGGGAAACTCGACCCCTCCAAGTGGCCCGAGGCTTATAACCGCGCCCCGGTCGGCACAGGCCCCTTCAAGTTCGATTCCTGGAAGACCAATGAGTTCATCCGGCTGAAAAAGAACCCCGACTATTTCCTCGGCTCCCCATGGCTCGATTCGATTGTCTTCCGCGTCCTACCCGATCCCCTCACCCTCCAACTCGCCTTCCAGACCAAGCAGGTCGATTTCTGGAATGTCAGTCCCTGGGCCGTGAAGAGCTTGGAGAAGGATCCCCGCTTCGACCTCTTCAGCGCCCCCGGCAACATGTACAACTACATCGGCTGGAATCTCCGCCGTCCCATGTTCCAAGACCTAAGGGTCAGGCAGGCCATGGCCCAGGCCGTGAATGTCCCCCAGATGATCAAATACATCATCTATGGCCGGGGAGTGCAGTCGACCGGGATCTTCACTCCTCAGGTATGGTTCTTCGACCCCTCGGTGAAACCACTCCCCTACGATCCGGCAGCCGCCCGCAAGCTTCTGGATGAAGCCGGGTGGAAGGTTGGCCCTGACGGTATCCGGGTGAAGGATGGGAAGCGATTCAGCTTCACCCTTCTGGCCAACAACGGCAACGAGGTCCGTCGCGACATCGCCACTCTTGTCCAGGATGACCTCAAGCAGGTCGGCATCGAGGTGAAGGTCGAGATCTACGAGTGGGCCGTCCTGCTCAAGCGCTTCGTCAACAAGGGGGAATTCGACGCCATCGTCCTGGGCTGGGGGCTCGGATACGACTTCGACCAATACGGGATCTGGCACTCCAGCCAGACCCATCCCGAGGAACTGAACTTCATCGGCTACAACAATCCCGAAGTCGACAATCTCCTGACCGACCTGCGGCAGGAATACGCCCGTCCCGAGATCATCAGCCTTGCCGGCAAACTCCAGCAGGCGATCTATGCCGACCAACCCTACCTTTTCCTCTTTGTCCCCGAGGGGACATCGGTCATGTGGAAGGGAAGCTACCGGATCCGCCGCCCGGGCCCCTCACCCGGCGAATGGATCGACGCACCCGTCACCATGACCAAGGCCGGCTGGAGCTACGACATGGAGTGGTTCTACCGGTCGGAGTATGCGCCGGGAGCAGAAAGGCAAAAGGCAAAATGAAGAATGCAAAAACCATGAAGCCCTTGCCCCGGATCCTTGGCTCCGCACGGCCTTTCCCTGCCCACTTCTTCATTTTTCATTTTTCCTTTTTCATTTTCCCTTTCTCCCCGTGACTTCCTTCCTCATCCGCCGTCTCGCACTGAGCGTGGTGCTGCTGTTCATCATCAGCATCATCTCCTTCTTCATCGTCACGATGACTCCGGGGAGCCCTTATCCGTGGGGAGAACTCAATCCCAAGATCTCCGCCGAGGTGAAGGCCAACTTCCGGAAGAAGTTCCACCTCGATCGCCCCCTGCACGAGCAATACACGCTCATGATGAAGGATCTCTTCACGGGAGATCTGCGCAGCATCAAGGATGACCGCCCCGTGATGGGAAAGATCATGGAGCGCCTTCCCGCCACCCTCGCGCTGAACATCACCGCCATCCTCATCTCCCTCTCCTTCGGAACCCTGCTGGGCGTCTATGCCGCGCGGCATGCCGGGCGCTGGCAGGACATGGCCGGATCGTTTGTCGCCTTCCTCTTCATCGCCCTGCCGGGATTCTGGGTCTCCTATCTGGTTGCGATCGTGCTGGTGAAGGGCTTCGGCGTCCCGATCCTCGGCACCCACAGCTACGGCATCGTCTTCCCCAACGGTTTCGCCGCGGGACTCGACACCCTCTGGCATCTCCTGATCCCCGCCTCGATCCTGGCCATCGGAGGAATCGCCTCCCAGTCACGCTACCTCCGGGCCACGATGATCGGCACACTCCGCGAGGATTACATCAGGACCGCCCGGGCCAAGGGGCTCGCCGAGGAGACCGTTCTCTACAAGCATGCCCTCAGGAACTCGATCCGACCGCTTGTCACCGGCATCGGCATGCTTCTTCCTGCGCTCATCAGCGGTTCGGTCATCATCGAGAGCATCTTCGCCTACCCCGGCATGGGACGCCTCTTCTACGAGGCGGTGTTGGAACGCGACTACCCGACCATCGTCGCGCTCAACTTCATCGGGGCGGCACTCATCCTGCTCGGCAACCTTCTTTCCGACCTGCTCTACGCGGCGGTCGATCCGCGTGTACGACTTGAATAAGGAAGCTCTTATTTAATCCCATGAAGGCCGCTGAAGAGCATTTGCTGATTTTTGAAGGCGCGAGCGCTGGGCGATACCCGCAGCGGTCTCGCCCGAGCGAGCAACGCCACA
>JBAPTI010000016.1:0-87298 GCA_049282095.1 Chthoniobacterales bacterium | reverse complement strand
CCGCTCCAGTTCACGCTGGCAATCCTATCGTAATCAACTAAACAACAAACCTACCTGCAGACTCTCACTTCAATGTGTCCAGTTACAGGGGTTGGATCACCCACACTTTTCTTGCCTTCAAAATATTCACGAAATGCGAACAGCAATTCCTCTGTGCACGATACCCGATAAACTGAACTGTTCGTCTTGCTTCCATCCTTCTTCTTGCGACGAAGTTCTCCGATCTTGTGCCACTCACCAATAATTTTGTCTGAATAGGATCGCTCAAGATGTTGAACCCCTTTTAGCAATAGGCGTGAGAGTAGGGAGTAGAGATGTGCCGAATTTGCGCCCCCTTCGAAGACTTCAAAGTAAATCATTTGGAGTGCCAGCTTACGGATGGATAGCTGTAATTCCTCATATGAAGCGATGAGGTCAGGATTGAGTCCGTCACCCCGTAACGCTTGCCTTCTTTCATCTAGGCTCAAGATCCGTGGAGTTTCTTCGTTACTTCGTTTATTTCGTGCCGGTGGGGTGGTCTTGGATTCCTTGGCCGGCGTGTTGGCCTTGGCCTTCGTAGGTTCCTTGAATGCCTTCTTGATCGCACGAGGTTGCCCGCTATCGCGTTTCTTTGACTTCTCCTGTATGAGTGCCGCCTTCCCTTTTTGTGAAATAATTTTCCGTGAGCCAACCAATCCCTCCCTCCTACCCACGGCTCGTTTCGACGCCCCTCCCCCCCTCGTCTCGGTTCTGGTCTGGCGCTTCTCTCCTCTGACCTTGGTGCGCTTCTTCATGCGGCCTCCCTTATGTCGATGATCTTCCCACTCCGCTTCGGTGGGGTGATCTTCCAGAAATCAAAGGCCACTTTCTGAGCCAGTGGTTTGCGGTAGTGCTTACGGAAGGTCGTGACGCTTCGGTGTCCTGAGTCAGCCATCGTCTTAGGCTCATCACGGAAGGCCGCAAAGTGCATTGTGCAAAAGGTGTGCCTCATTCCGTCATGCGGCCAAGGGGTAATCACCTTCCCGTTGTCATCCACCTTCACGATGCCGGCAGTGATAGCGGCCACCCTCACTAGGGCGTTGAACCGGTCGTATCCCATGCACACCGGCCCTTCGCCGTTCGCCGGCACTGCTCTCCTGATCCACTCGTAGAGGTTCGGTTGAATATGCACCACACGCTCACCACTGGCGCCCTTGGAGTGCTTGACCTCTATCTGCCCATAGGAAGTTACCTTGTTTCCGTCAGGGTGTTTGATGATCTCCTTCTTGCAATGGATGTCTGACCAATCCAACCGGCACAGTTCACTCTCAGGCCGTAGTCCTGCAAATATGGCAATGGCCAGTGCCGGGACAATGGAGGGATCAGCACAAGCCAAGAGCTTCCTCACTTGCTGAGGGGTCAGTGTCCCCTTGGGTGGCTCGTCCTTTCCGATCTCAGTCACTTTCTCCACGGGGTTGTCCCCTACCGCGCCCTCCTTCTTGGCAAAGTTGAACAGGAGATTGATGAGTGTCCTATACTTGGCACGGGTGGTTCTTCCCTGAGGAAGTGCAAGCAACCATTCCTCGATCTCCTTGTGGCCTAACTCGTGTGCTTTCCTGTCTCCGAATCCTTTTATGGCCGGCAGTCCCTTGCTGGCCGGCTTACCATCCACGAACAGGCCAAGCCGGTGCCTCAGGTCGTCTAGGTGCCGTTGGCTCAGTGGCCTCTTCGGATTACTGGCCTTGAATAGCTTCAGCCTCTCGACCAGTTCGCGCACAGTGGCCGGCGCCTCCACCTTGGCCACATGTCGCAAGTATCCTTCAACTGCCGTCAGCAGGGAAACCTTCACCCCTCGATCTGCCATCCGTCGAACGGCTTGGAGAGCGTCCCGTTGCTGGTCTGCGCTCAGGAGCATGGATGAGGTTCCTCCATTCTTGCGCTCAGTGGCCTTTTGCTCAGCGTGAAGTTTCGCATCGTCGTCGGTCTTGAATGACTGTCTTTGCCCCGTCATCACTCCATCCTCACCGGCCACCCTGCAATCAACCACATACCGAATCACGCCTGTTCGATGGTGCGGTATCATCCGAATCATCGGCCATGATTCACGGATGACCTTATACGCACGGCGCCGGCGCTGTGGCTTCCGGGGTGCTTTGCCGGGGTTGTCTGACTTGTGCCGTGCCTTGGGGGTCTTGTGGGTGGTGGTGTCCATGAGGGTGCAGGGTGTGTCTTCTAGGGTCAGTTAATACCCCTTTACTGTCACCCTACTGGCACCCTGTCAAGTTTTACTCTGAAGGCCACCGCACTGTAAATCCGCTGGCTTACGCCTTCAGTGGTTCGAATCCACTCCTGCCCATTCTTTTCCGCGCAGCGGAAAGTCGCTGCATTCAGTGGATTTGAACGGAGTTCGCTGCCCTGCGCATCAGCGCATTGCTTATTCCGAGCGTAGCGAGCCTCAACTGCAAAGCGTCGGGCGTAGCCCGAGGATCATCCACTCCTGCCCATTCTTTTCCGCAAAGCGGAAATTCACTGCATTCAGTGGATTTGAACTCTGATTTTTTTGAGAAGTGAACGGACATTTTTCCTAATCACGGAAATCAACTGAAGCGCACAACTCTCGCATCGCAAAGAGAAGGGTGCCTTTTACTTACGCCTTGTCTTCACTTCCCCAATCGGCGCGATTGGGCAACCATCTCGGGCATCTGCCCGAATCCTGCCACAGCGGCAAGCAGGCGATTCTTGATCTCCTGACTGAGGGTGGATAGATCCCCGTCCTCGAAATAGCAGAGAGCCTTGAGGGGTAGCAGGGTATTCATGCTCTCCCCGTACACGGCCTTTGCGGCTCCAAGTCCCTGCTCAAGAGAAACTCCGCATCTGAGTATCTCAGCGATGTCGATGTAGTCCTTTGCTTCGGAGCGTTGCAGGATCGTCTTGAGTTTGCTTGCCATGATATCGATCACCGAGGCAATCCCCACTCCATTGTCCGTGGTGATCTGCGGGGCTTCCATCTGGCCAAATCCAAGATTCCCGAAAAACGAGACCTTCACGGGGGCTCCGCGATCAACAAGGATCGTCAGGGCATTCGCACTACTCTGGAGAATCTCGGATCCCCTCGCAAATGGCATTCCTTCCATCAACTCGTCCGGATGAAAGGCAGATGCGGTGAAAAAATCAAAATCGACCGAAATCCTATGACCCAGCCTCAGGGCCAGGGCTGTCCCACCATAGAGAACGAAATCCGAAGAAACCTGATCCAACTCCTTCCAGAGATTCCTCTGAGACTCGGGCAGGATCGAAAGATGAAGGTTCACAGCATTTCGGGGGATCAACTCAAACGGCGTGACGGGAGCGCTGGTACAGGCATCATCCCAAGTCTCACATGCCAGAAGTGCCAGCTACGAGGATCGATCACCCCGGCGGGTGCCCTACTTAGAGCTTCCTTCCAAGTCTCGGCCGGATAGACGGCTTGTGAGACCTCAACATCCTCCCTTGTGCCGAGTGCCATCACCTGGGCAAGGAAGCGGAATTCATCCCTCAGGGCTTCTTCAGGCGAGATCCACCAGAAAAGCCGCCGCGCCACCCCATGAAGGGTCCGGCTTTGATACGCCCGATCTTGACCACTCATACTGCAATGATCGCCCGAGAGCCCACATTTTTCAAGGATTGAGACAGGTTGTTGGAGAACCCGCCTGGGCTTGCGTCACTCCACCCTGATCGACTGGATGACGATTTTGTCGATGGGGAAGTCGTTGCTGTTGACGGGGAGGGTGCTGATGGCGTCGAGCACCTCGAGTCCTTCGACCACACGGCCGAAGACGGTGTATTGGCCGTTGAGTTGGGACATCGGCTCCATACAGACAAAGAACTGGCTGCCGTTGGAGGCGCGGGTGGGATTGATCGCATCGGGAAGCCTTGCCGTGGCGACAGAGCCCTTCTCGAGCTTGAGATGGATCTCGGCGGGAAGGGTGTATCCGGGGCCACCCGTGCCCGTACGGTCGCTGTCTCCAAGATCCAAACCCACCTTCTGAAGGACGCTCACGGCAACCCCTTGGCGGCTCTTGGGATCCCCTGTCTGGACGAGTTGGTGGGGGAAGAGGCGATGGAAGCGCATCCCGTCGTAGTAATGCCTGCCGGCAAGTTGCTTGAAATTGGCGACCGTTGCGGGAGCGGCATCCTCACGCAGTTCGATCACGATGCGCTCGGGCTTCTTCTGCTTCTTCACCTTTACCAGCATGACGGCAACCTGCGGTCCGGTTCCCGCGGTGCGCGATGCGGTCGCGCACCCCCCCAGGAAGGCGGGGAGCACGATCGGCAGAAGGAGTAGCGGAAGCAGTGATCGGAAGTTCATGGGCCGGTGACTCGAGTGATGCTGAGCGGAGTCCTGCTTCCGGTCAAGGGATCGAGGGCAAAAAGAGGCGTTCCGCTCTCGGCGGCGGCGCGATGCACATAGCCCAGGGCGCAGGCTGATTGGTCCGGGATGCCCGCCATGGAGCTGGTGACCTCGCCCACTTCATTCCCTTCCCCATTAATGATACTCATGCCGGGTGCGAGCTTTCCCCCTGCGGATCCAAGGCAGCGGAGGCGGTGCAGCAGACGGTTGACCCGGCCGATGCTCTTGAGGCGGGAGATGACCTCCTGACCGGGATAACAACCGCGGTCGTAATCGATGTGGGTGTGGTCGAGTCCCGCCTCGGGAGGCAGGGTCTCCCCGGTGAGTTCGGCACCCCACTTGGGGATCCCGCGTTCGATCCTGAGCGCCTCCACAACGGAGGGGTCAAGGAGTGGAAGGCTCTCCACATCGAGCAACCCGGTCATTGCAGGATCGAGATCCCTGCCCTCCTCCCCCATCCGGGAAACTCGGATTCCGGGAGCCGAAGCCCAGGGTTCGCACGCCGCCATCGCACCGAAGAGATGAACCTTCCGCCGGGGAGACTCGATGGAAAGGGTGACATCATCCGCCACGATGTATCGCTCGAGGCGTGCCATGAGTGACTCTTCCAGTGCCGGATCGGACTCGACGATCAGGTCCTCGCCGTCACGACGGATCAGCAGGGTGGCGGAAAGTTTCCCCTTGGTCGTGAGGATGCAGGCGTGCAGGGCCTCCTGTCCGCCGAGCCGCTTGAGATCGCGTGTGATCTGTCCATTGAGGTAGCGGAAGGCGTCGGCACCCGAGAGACGGATCTCCAACCGCGGAGGCAAATCAAAGGCTCCTCCCTCGACGCGCGCGCGCTTCAGCTGTTCTGAAATTTCCTTCATCCGTCGTGAGGAAGGATCTTAGGTGGAAGCCTTCGCGGCCTTGAAGCGCTCAAAAAATCCGAAGGATGTCTTCTTTCCCGGATTGGAAACGGCTGGAGCGGATTCGGTGCTGCCGGACCTGGAGTGATTGGCAGGGGCAACGGTCTCGCTCCCGGGAAGATCTTTCACGGTCCCGGGATAGGCGTAATGACGCGACAGGGAGGCGAAGTCATCCTCCGCCCAACCCGCCTGGACCGCACCCATGAGAGCACCCGCCGTCGCGGCGGTGGCAGGCAGGTCGATCCCCTTCCCCTCGACGCAGCATAGGGCGATCTGGAGATCCTTGAGCATGTTCTTGACCGAAAATCGCGGCGAGAAATCGCCCGCCAGCATCAATGGCATTTTTGCCGAGATCACGCCGGAGTTGGCGGCGTTGTACTCCAGCGCCTCCCTCAGCCTCGGAAGCGGAACTCCGCCACGGTCGAGCAGGGCCAGAGCCTCCGCCAGACCGGCGATCTGGGCGGCGCTGATCATGTTGGTGGCCACCTTCACGTAGGTGGCGGCACCGACGGGCCCCATGTGGAGAATGGCCTTGGCCGAGGCCTCGAGCACGGGGGCGGCGCGTTCCAGCACCGCTTCCTCACCGCCGACATAATAGACAAGCTGTCCTTCCGCCGCGACGTCGCGGGTTCCCGTGAAGGGCGCGTCCAGGAAGGAGGCTCCCCGTTCACCGACAATGCGGGCGGCCTCAAGGGTCTCCGCAGGACTCACCGTGGCATGGTTGATCACGACATGGGAATCGCCCAGGGCCGTCCCCATGGAACGGATCACCTCAAGGAGCGCCTCTCCGTCGCGGACAAAGATCTGAAGGATGTCGGCCGATTCCGCGACCTCGCGGGCCGAGGAGAGGAAATTCGGCTCCGGGCGCGGCGACCGGTTCCAGACAAAGACGGGAAACCCGCCGCGTCTTAACACAGCGGCAACGCGGCTTCCGATGATCCCCAACCCGATAATCCCGACGGATGTCTTCGACGACTTCTCCATCGGGATCGGATCGGTAGGGCAACCGCTTCAGGCGGACTACTTGACCGGAGCGGGAGGATTCGCCGGAGCGGGGAGATTGCTCTCAATCTTGGCTCCCTGACGGAGTTCCTGCATCACGCCCCTGAAAATCTCGCGGCGCTTCTGGGCCTGGAGGAACTGGAGGATCTGGGCCTTGGCCTCTTCAAAGGTGGCGGTCCCGGCGGGCTTCTTGTCGGTGACCTTGATGACATGGTAGCCGAACTTGGTCTTCACCGGGGTGGCGCTGACCGTTCCGGACTTCTGGGCGAAGGCGGCGGTGGCGAATTCAGGAACCATGCGGTCCTTGGGGAAGTAACCGAGGTCTCCCCCGCGCTGGGCGGCACCCGGCTCCTCGGAGAGTTCGGAGGCGAGCTTATCAAACGGCTCACCCTTGTTCGCACGGACGATCGCGGCCTTGGCCTTGTTCTCGGCGACCTTCTGCTGTTCGGGGGTGGCGTTCTCCGGAGTGCGGAAGAGGATGTGGCTCGCCTTGACAAGGTCGGGGTTGGTGAACTCCTTGGTGTTGGCGTCGTAGAACTTCTTGGCATCGGCCTCGGTGACAGAGTCCTTGCCCTGGACCTGGGACTGCATCCACTTCTGCTGGCGGATGGAGCGCGTGAGGTTCGCGGTGAACTGCTCGAGTGTGAGCCCCGACTTCTTCATCTCGCCGAGGAAGACCTCCTCGGAGGGGAACTGGCTCTTGATCTTGGCAAGCTGGGCATCGACCTCGGCCTTGTCCACCTGGATGGCGGCGGCCTGCTTGTCGACGAGCTTCTCCATGATCATCCCGTCCAGGATCTGGCGGTAGCCCTGCATCTTCTGGTCGGCGTTGAGGGTCGCGGCGTTGGCACCGCTGGCGGCCAGCGCGTCGCTGAAGTTCTTCTCAAGATCGGCCTTGCTGATCTTCTCGCCGTTCACGACGGCCACAGGATCCTTCAGGGCCACGGAGGAGGAGCTGGAGCTTCCCTTGGAGGAGACGGCCGAGGAGATCACTTTGTTGAGATCGGGACTTCCGGAGGATTTGGGTGCGGATGTCTGGGCCTGGACAAGGCCGGCCGACAGGGTGATCGAAAGGAGGGTGAGGATTCGTTTGGTCATGGGTGAATGGTGAATCTCTTTCATTGCACGGGAGACGATGACACGCCAGCGGAAATTCACTCCCCTCACCTTGGGGGTTTACTTTCCCCTCCGTCACGATAACCTTTTCCCTCCTGCTCACGTGGCGAAACTGGCAGACGCGTACGTCTCAGAAGCGTATGGGGCAACCCATGGAGGTTCGATTCCTCTCGTGAGCACTTTTTCTTTTCCGTTCCACAGCAAACCGCACCGGAGCACCAAAGCCCGAAAGAACAACCCGGCCCTCACGCCTGCCCGACCACTCCATGGAGATCCAAAAAGAGAAGCCCGATTCGGTGAGGGATCTCTTCTCCTCGATCGCGGGGCGGTACCAAGTGGTCAACCACCTCCTGAGCGGAGGACTCGACTGGTACTGGCGCGCGGTCGCTGTCCGGTTGATCCGTCCCTGGAACCCCACGCGACTTCTTGACGTCGCCACGGGCAGCGGCGACCTCGCCTCCGCAATCGGAAAAAATTTCCCCGGATGCCGCGTCATCGGCGCAGATTTCTGCCGCCCGATGCTCGAAGTCGCACGCCGCAACGGACTCGCGGAACTCGTCGAGGCCGACGGCATGAACCTCCCCTTCCCGGACGCCACCTTCGATGCGGTCACCGCCGCCTTCGGACTGCGGAACATGGCCTCCTGGCAGTCGGGCCTCTCCGAAATGTCCCGGGTTCTCAAGCCGGGCGGCCACCTCCTCATCCTCGATTTCTCACTCCCGACCCTTCCCGTCATCAGGCCCCTCTACCGCTTTTACCTCCATCGGATCCTACCGATCATCGCGGGCATCGCGACCGGACGAGCCGATGCCTACGAATATCTCGGAGGCTCCATCGAGCAGTTCCCCTCGGGCAAGGCGATGACCTCCCTGATCGATTCATGCGGCTTCCGTGAGGCGAAGGCCCACCCGCTCACCTTGGGAACCGTCTCAATCTACACCGCGACCAGAGCGGGGGGGATTTTTAATCCCCAAATTGCATAGGGACGGTGTGACGGATGGATGAATGAGTTAAAAAGGTTAGAATGTTGAACCGTTACAATGTGGACTGAGACTGTTGGCAATAACGGCGCCTCGCAAAGGGTAGCTCACCCATCAATGCCGACTTTGCGGAATCTTTCCTCAATGTGAGCGAAATGCCTCTCGGGCGAGCAGATTTTCTCCAACTCGGCCGCATTAATGTGTCGCATGACCTCGGCCTCCTCACTAAGCGTGCGAAGCAGGGGGATCTTCTCAGCCCAGGTCCGCATCGCGGCGCGCTGGACAGCCTCGTAGGCGTTCTTGCGGGCCATGCCGCGGTCGGTGAGTTCCAACAGGACAGCCTGGCTTCCGTAGAGGCCGAGCGTGAGTTCCATGTTCCGCTTCATGTGCTCGGGATAGACCGTGAGATCGCGGACCAGCCTGGTCAGCAGGACCAGCATGTAGTCGAGCAGGGTGCAGGAATCCGGCAGGATGATCCGCTCGGCGCTCGAGTGGCTGATGTCGCGCTCGTGCCAGAGAGCCACGTTCTCCATGGCGGTCTGGGCATTGCCGCGCAGGACGCGGGCAAGGCCGCAGAGGCGCTCGCCGGTGATTGGGTTGCGTTTGTGAGGCATGGCGGAGCTTCCCTTCTGCCCCTTGGCAAAGGCCTCCTCGACTTCGAGGACTTCCGTGCGCTGGAGGTGGCGGAACTCGGTCGCCCAGCAGTCGATGGAGCAACCGATCAGCGCCAGCGTGGTCATGAACTCGGCATGGCGATCGCGCTGGATGATCTGGGTGGAGATATTGGCGGGCTTAAGTCCCAGGCGCTCGCAGACATAGGCCTCGACCTTGGGATCAAGGTGGGCGTTCGTGCCGACGGCGCCGCTGAGCATCCCGTAGGCGACGCGGTCGCGGGTCTCCTTGAGGCGCTCGATGGAGCGGCCGAACTCATCGTACATGACGCCGAGTTTCAGGCCAAAGGTGACAGGCTCGGCGTGGATGCCGTGGCTGCGGCCGATCATCGGGGTGAACTTGTGCTCTTTGGCACGCTCGGCGATCGCCACACGGAGTTCCTCCAGATCCTTGAGCAGGATGTCCGCCGACTGCACCATCTGGACCGCGAGGGTCGTGTCGAGCAGGTCGGAAGAGGTCAGTCCCCGGTGAATCCAGCGGGCGGGCTCGCCGACATGGTTGGCGACCTCCTCGAGGAAGGCGATCACGTCGTGGTTGGTGCGCTTTTCAATCTCGCGAACCTCCTCGATCCGGAAGGTTCCTTTCTCGCGGATGGTCTTGGCATCCTCCTTGGGAACGATCCCGAGTTCGGCCATGCCCTCGCAGGCCAGGGTCTCGATCTCGAGCCAGATTTCCAATTTCCTCTGCTCCGTCCAAATGGAGCGCATCTCGGGGCGGCTGTAACGTTCGATCATCCGCAGAGTTTAGCGAGACCTCTTTTCCAAGGAAGTCTCTTTTGGAGGAAAGGAGCCGAATGGATCCTTTTTATCAGAAAGCAGGAAATCAGGATTAAACGATCGCTTCCCTATTTCCTATCGGGAAACCATTCCCTGCCGATACGTTTTACGATCAGGGGCATGGAGGCAAAGTTGATCAGCAATCCCGACTCGACATCCGTTGCCTTGAGATATGACCTGACCGTCGCAAAGTGAATGGCATCCAGATCTTTGGCGGCCTTGAGTTCCACAACCAACCGGTTGCTGACAAACAGATCCAACCGGTGATCCCCCACACTCTTTCCGCAATAGGTTATCGGAACTGACTTTTGCCGTTCGTATGGAATGCCCGCTTGATCCAACTCGATGCAGAGCGCTTCCTCATAAACAGCCTCCAGAAATCCCGGCCCCAAGGTTTGATGAACCTTGATGGCCGCATGGATGACCTTGGAACTTAGTTCTTGATCCGGAAAGTCCACCCTTTGGCTTCTTTCCTGTTTTCCTGCTTTCCAGATTGATGAATCTGTCGCCCGGTCAGGCCAGTTTCAGGCGCTTGGATCCCCGAGGTGTCTTGGCGACCACGTCCCCGCGGCGGAAGAGGTCGCTGATGGCGGCAACCACCTCGCGTTCATTGCGGGCGTAGCTGGAGACTGCGGCGACCAGATCGCCGAGGGAGATGCTGTTTTTGAGCGAGGAGTGTTTTTTCATGGTGTTGTCTTTCTGATGAGTGAGACAGGGGGCCTCGCCCGGCCGTTCAAAAATAGTTGGCTCCGATCTTCGTGCATCCAGGGGTATCGGAATGCGGGGTGAGCCTTGCGTGTGCCTGCGGCTCGGATATTCTTCATCCGCTCCCTTCATCCCATGCCCGCACACCGCACCCACCCTCTTTCCCTGCTCTTGGCTGTCGCCCTTCCGGCCGCATCCTCCACGTTGCACGCCGCCGAGACGAACGCCCCCGCGGGAGTGCCGATGCTCTCCGCCCAGGGAGCCGGCGCAACCCCGGAAACGCTCGCCAGACTCCTCTCGGCCGGCGGCATGGTGATGATACCCCTTGCCATTCTCTCGGTCATCACGCTCGCGCTGATCCTTGTCTACCTGGTCACGCTACGCCGCAGCGCCGTCGCCGGATCCCGCTACATGACGACCGCGGAGACCCTGCTGGGCAAGGGCGACCTCATGGGACTGCTTGCCATTTCCAACCGCCACCGCGACATCGTTGCCGGAATCATGACCCGCACGCTGGAATTCCTCGCACGCAACCCGACCGCCACCGATGACCAACTCCGTGAGATCGCCCAGACGGAGGGAAGCCGCGAGGCCGCCCTGCTCAACCAGCGTGCCGCATGGCTCGCTGACATCGCCACGATCGCGCCGATGCTCGGACTGCTCGGCACCGTCTTCGGGATGATCCGCTCCTTCAGCGTGATGGCCAACGATGTGGCCGCCTCGCGCCCCATGCTGCTGGCCGAGGGTGTGGCCGAGGCGCTCGTCGCCACGGCGGCGGGCCTGGTGATCGGCATTCCCGCGATGGCCGCCTACGCGTGGTTTCGCGGCAGGGTTCAGGAGATGATCTCCGAGATGGAGGGAACCACCGCCATCCTGCTCGTGAAGCTTGTGATCGCTAGGAAAGCTCCCGGGGGCAATTCCCTTTCGTAAGGAACCGTTCAGCTTCCCGTGAATTTCCGCACACGCCTCCAACCCGAGCCCCGGGGTTTCCTCATCGCCCCGATGGTGGACATCCTGCTCGTGCTGCTGGGATTCTTCATGCTGACCTGGAGCTTTGCGCGGCAGGAGAGGGAACTCGATGTCCAGATGCCGTCGGCCGGCGAGTCGAAGGAGCAGCGCCGCTCCGTCGGCGAGGTCATCATCAACGTGAAGTCCGACGGATCCCTCGTCATGAACCGCCGCACCATGAGTCCCGACGATTTGCTCAAGGCCCTGAGCCGGGTCGCCTCGCTCTATCCCGATCAGGCCGTGGTGCTGCGCGGCGACCAGCGCGTCGATTACGGCACGATCGTGAAGACCCTCGATCTCTGCCGCCGGGCCAACATCTGGAACGTGGCCTTTGCGACTGCGACTCCCCAGGGCGACGCCTCCGGTACGCAACCCGCAACGACCCCGTGAAGGTAACCGGAACCATCCCCCTCCTCCTGCTTGCATCGGCAGGGGTCGGGTCGCTGAATGCCCAGTTCGCGACGCCCGAACCGGAGGTCAGGCGCGCCCTGCCGGTGACACCGGCCGCCACTCCCTCTCCAATGCCGGTCATGAAGGCCCTGCCCGTGGAGCGTTTCGGAACTCCCTACCCGGCCGCCTCCTCGGTCGCCACGCCGCGACCCGTGGCCTCGCAGGCACAGCCGGCACCTCAGCTCGCTCCGGCTACCATCCCCACTCCCGCCACCCCCACCCCCCCTGCAGGGACAGCCGTCAAACCTCCGGCGTCACCCTCGGCACAACTTCCTGCAAAATCGCTTCCGTCCACCACACCCGCCCCCGATGCAGCGGGAAGCATCAGAATCGCGCCGGTGCAGGCCGCGGATCCGGCCACCCTCGCCGCCTCCCAACTGGCCGTGGCCGACGGATTCTACGGCCGCAAACAGCCGGCGGCGGCGGTGCCGGAGTATGAGAAGTTCCTGATCATGGCCCCGAAGAACGCGGAGGGTCGAGAGAAGGCCCTCTACCGCCTCGGGGAGGCACAGCGTCAGATGGGGAGCGCCCCGGCGGCCGAGGCCACCTTCCTTCGCCTGCTCTCGGAATACCCTTCGGGCCAGTTCGCCCCCTCCTCATCCTTCCGCCTGGGGGAACTCCGCGAAGCCCGTGGCAACTACCCCAATGCAGCCGACAACTTCGCTCTCACGGCGAATAATGCGACTGATCCCGCGATCCGTCTTGCCGCCACCTACCATCAGGCGCTCTGCCTCGAAAAAAGCGGCCGCGCAACCGAAGCGGATCCCCTGTTCCAATCACTGCTGGAGGAGCCTCCCTCAACCGGCAACGGTAAAACTCCAACCCAAGCGGAGAACCCCTACCGGATCCCGACGCTTCTCCATCTTGCCTCCAAGGCGCTCGAGGCAGGCGACAAAGAGAAGGCCCTCGGGTATGACAACCTGATCCTTGCGGCGACGGGCGACGGCGAGACCTTCGGGGAGACCGCCTTGAAGGCCGCCCAACTCCAGGCCGAACTTGGCCGACCGCAGGAGGCTCGCAAACTCTTCGAGAAAGTCATCGCCTCCAAGGATGCCGGGCGATGGAAGGCCGTCGCCTCCCTTGGAGCGCTCCGACTCGCGGCCCAGTCCGGCGAAGATGATGCGGTGCTGAAGATTTCGGAGGCCGCCCTTGCCGCCGATTCCGAGAACAAACCCGAGATTCTTCTGCTCCGCGCGAACGCCCTCCGGAAAAAAGGCCAGAACGCCAAGGCCCTCGAGGCCTACGACGTGATCCTTCGTGAGTATCCCCGTAGCGCCGCCGCGGCGCAGGCACCCTTCCAGCGACTCCTCGCCTTGCACGCCGCGAGAAACCCGGGACTCCTCACCGAGATCGATCAATACCTGCTGACGGCATCCGATCCCGGCGACCGTGCCCGCACACAGCTTCTCAAGGCCGAGGAGACGCTCCGCCAAGGCAAGTATGCGGATGCCGCGATCCTCTACCATGGCATCAATGCGGAATCACTCCCTCCATCAGCCAAGCCCGACATTCTCTACAAAGTGGCGTGGGCCCTTCTCCAGGCTGGCGATCAGGCCAACGGCATCCCTGCTCTGACCCGCTTTCTGGAGACCTATCCCAACGAGGAGCGGGCCCCTGCGGCCCTGGCCCAGCGGGCTCTCCTCAAACAGCAACAGAAAGACTTCGAGGGAGCCCTCTCCGACTTCACCCTCCTCTCGGAGCGTTACCCGAAGTCATCCGAACGGGAACTGGCCCTCCAGCAGAAAGCCCTCCTTCTCGGCCAACTCCAGCGCAACAGCGAGATGGTCGCCACCTTCACCCAACTCCTCGCCGATTATCCCAAGAGTACGGCGGCCCCCCAGGCCCACTACTGGATCGGCGTCACCGCACTCGAGGAGAAGGACCATGCCAAGGCCCTGCCCGAACTGACGCTCGCCCGCTCGGGAGATCCCAAGCAATTCGGCGAACGGGCGGGACTGCGCATCCTGCTCTGCAACTTCTACCTCGGGAACGCCGCGGAAGCCGCCCGCGAAGCGGCGGCGCTCAAGCCCGGCCTGATTCCCCCGGAAATCGGGCGCTGGCTCGGCCAGAAATCGCTCGAGACCGGAGAGAACGCCAAAGCGGAGAGTTTCCTGGCACCCCTTGTGAAGGAGGGATTGCCGGGAGCCTCCGATCCCGAGCTTCAGGGAATGCTGGCCACCTCCCTCACCGCCCAGGGGAAATTCCGCGAGGCGCAGGGCCCCGCCGCCGCCTGCCTGAAGATGGCCCGCGACCCAGCCTCACGAGCCCGGGCCCTGCTTGTCACCGCCGACATCCAGCGCTCCATGAAAAACCTGCAGGAGGCAACCACCATGGCCGAGGAGGCGATGCTACTCCAACCCGAGGGCCCCATCAACGCCGAGGCGCGCCTACTCTGCGGCGACATCCTTGCGGCCAAGCAGGATCACACCGCGGCCGCCAAGGCCTACATGACCGTGGCACTTCTCAACGACGACGATGTTCTCGCCAGGAAGGCCCTCACACGGGCGGCCGAGGCCTACCGCAAGGCGGGCAATGCGGCCGAGGCCCAAAAAACACTGGAAGAGTTGCGCAATCGGGGCGCTCATGTTCCAGTTTCAGCGACTCCAAAACCATGAACGGATTCCCCCCTCCCGCTCTGACCGCCTTCCTGATCACCGCCCTGCTCCCGGCTATCGTTCCTATGACCGGATCGGCCGCAACCAATTCCCCCTCCACGACCCCGCCCCCGGCGCCGCCCCCTTCCGTCACGGTGAGCGCCCCCGCGAGTGCCGATGCCGGGACCAACACGGTCGCAAAGACCAACCCATCTCCCGCCGCGCAGACAAATGCGCCGAACCTGACCGTGCGCGATCTGCCCGAGATCCATGGAAAGATCTCCCTCCCCAAGGAGTGGACCCTCCTTCCCGGGAAACTGCTCGAGGGTGATGTCCTCCTCGCCACCCGGGAAAAGATCACCGGCGAGAACGATCCCTGGAGCACCGGACTGAGCATGACGATCGACCGCAACGGCTCCAAGGACTCCGGTCAGAAGGTGAGCGAGTATGCCCGCGCAATGGCTCAGGAGGCGAAGGAGAAGGCGGGTGAGGAGGCGACCCCGATCAAGGAATCCCAATCGGGTCCCTTCCGGGAATTCCGCTTTGAGTTTCCCGTTGCCGCCGATCAACCGCTGGTCGTCACCGAGGTGCTCCGGGCGAATGACAAGACGGGAACCCTTGCGGTCATCCTCTGGCAGATGCCCAAAAATGAAACCGCCGATCTCCTGGGACTTCGTGAAGCCGTCCTGTCGGGATTGATCCTCGATCCCGCCCAATGAGCAGAACCCGGTATCGTCTTCCAAAAAAACCGCGGGGAAACCTCCCCTCCTTCCTTCTTTTTCTACTGGCCCTTGCGCTGGTCGTGGGCGGCATCGCCTTCTGGAGGCTGATGCACCCCTCCTCGCCGCAATATTCCCCCTCCATCGCGCGGGGCACCGGCTCCTCCTCCACCGAACGCCTTCCTCTCCCTTCCGGGCGCTCACTCGAGGCCATGGACAACGAATTCACCGAACTCGTCGACCACGTCATCCCCTCGGTGGTCAGCATCACCACCACCACCACCGCGCCGGACCGGGAGGCGCTCGTGCGCCAGTTCTTCGGCCTGGCGCGCGGAGGTGTCGCCCAGAACAACAAGATGGGCTCCGGCATGATCGTCTCCCCGGAGGGGCACATCGTCACCAACTGGCACGTGATCAACGGCGCCTCCCAGGTCACCGTCCAACTGAGCGACGGACGAGCCCTTCCCGCGCGCATTGCCGGAGCGGACCAGCGCTCCGACATCGCGGTGCTGAAGGTCGACGCCACGGGGCTCGCCCCGATCGCCTTCGGAGACTCCGAATCGGTCAGGGTCGGACAGATGGTCTTTGCGGTGGGAAATCCCTTCGGCCTCCAGGAAACCGTCACCCAGGGAATCATCAGCGCCAAGGGACGCCGCACCACCAGCGAAGCGGCCAATGAATTCTTCCAGACCAGCACCACGATCAATCCCGGCAACTCCGGCGGCCCCCTCATCGATATCCGGGGCAAGGTGATCGGGATCAATAATTTCATCATCAGCCGCAGCGGCGGATCCGAGGGGATCGGGTTCGCCATCCCCTCCAACGTGGCCCGTCGGGTCTACGACGACATTGTTCAGCGCGGCAGGGTCATCCACCCCTGGCTCGGGGTCGTGATGAGACCGCTCAATCCCAGCCTAGCCCGCCAACTCGGGCTGGCCGATGCGCGCGGCGCCCTCGTGGCCGCCACGATGGCGGGCTCTCCCGCGGAGCGGGGAGGACTCTCGGGAGGGGATGTCATCACCTCCTTCAACGGACACCTCATCCGTGATGTGAAGGATCTCAGGAACCGCGTCGCCGAAGCAGAGATAGGCTCCCCGGCGACCATGGAAATCCTGCGCGCCGGAAAGCCCTTGCAGATCAGGGTCGTTACGGAAGAGGAACCGGAAGGGTGAGCGCGGAGGGAAGATTCGGAAAAGTGAAGGGTTCCACACTTCCCTAACCTTCCTGCCTCGCCAACTGATGGGCTGTCAGTTTGCTTTTCGGCTTTAACCCAGATTATGCGATAGGGAGGCGACGAAAGGTCTGGATGGTTTACCCGGATTTTGAGCCGTCGGATGGTTAAACCCGGATTTTGCAATAGAGCAGGGTTAACAGAATCGGATGCTTCACCCGGATGGTGAGTTCTTGCCCCGAGTTAAAAAAGTGAAAGCGTTAGAAAGTTACAAAGGATCGAAGCAAGTAGTTTGATTCCTCCGCCCCCCCGCATCCGTTTCCGGTACTCTCTCTGAAATCTATTCGAGTTTTTGGGCAACACCCTTGGATCTACCTTGTAACCTTTTAACGATTCTAACTCTTTTAACCCATTCCTTTTCCTCGGATTCCAGTTCCTAATGCAAATTCTGGGTTAAACCCGTTGAAGGGTTGAAAGGTACCGCTCTAGTCGGGACGAACGCGGGGATTGAGGCGGGCGGAGAGAAGGAAGAGCAGACCGATCACGATCATGAAGAGGGAGAGGAACTGGCCGCGGGTGAGCCCCCCTGTCAGCGGAGCGTCCGGCTCCCGGAAGCACTCGCCCAAAATGCGCAGGAGTGCGTAAACGATGAAGAAGATGCCGCAGAGCACCCCGTCGGCAAGCCGCACCCTCGTCCTGAGTGTCCAGAGCAGAAGGAAGAGAACAGCCCCCTCCAGCCCCGCCTCCACCAACTGCGAGGGATAACGTGGTGAGATTTCCACGGCGAGCAGGTCGCGCAGGGCCGGAGAGGCGGCGACTCCTGCGATCACGGCATCCGGAGAGGCGAACGCGGGATCGATGGCGGAGGTCTTGGCGAGCAGGCGATCCAGGTGATCCGGGGTATAGAGAAAGATCTCCTTGGGAAACTGCACGGCCCAGAACACATCGGTGATCCGTCCGTAGAGTTCTCCGTTCACGAAGTTCGCACAGCGCCCGAAGAAGAGTCCGACCGGAGCAACCACGACGAGGTTATCACCCAGGTTGCGGAAGGAGAGCCGATGCTTCCTTGCATACCAGAACGTGAAGATCGTGAGGCCGATGATTCCTCCGTGACTGGCCATCCCCCCTTCCCAGACTCGAAAAAAAACAAGCGGGTCATGGAAAAAACGCTCCGGATCGTAAAAGAGCATGTATCCCAACCTCCCTCCGAGCAGGATGCCGAAGAGAGCCCCCATGGTGATAAAATCGGCGACCTGATCGGGGCGCAGGTCGGAGTAACCGCGCCGGGCCAGTTGCCGGTAAAGCAGGATCCCGACAAGGAACCCCGCCAGATAAGAAAGCCCGTACCAACGCAGGCCGAATCCCCCGAACTGCACGAGAAAGGGGCTCAGGTCATGAACGTAGTAGGCCAGAAGCATCGCCGGTAATCCTCGCGAAGAAGCGAAGCCGGGGCAATTTCTTTGACATCACGGAAGGCCTTCGGATTATGCTCCGCTCCCATGAATCAGGTGCTCTCCCCACGCCATCTTCTCGCCATCCTGCTGATCCCGCTCTTCACGGCTGGATGCACCACGATCGAGAACAGGCGCGACCTCTACTTCCCGCAGTGCGTCTGGGGACCCTACACCAAGATGCTCCACAAAGGGATCCCGAAGCAGAAAGTCCAAACCATCACGCTTCCCAAGGAGACCGGCGGCGGCAAGAACGTGATCAAGCCTCAGGGTTGATCGTGGCTACCATCCTTCGCGCCCTTTCTGGAGGAAGCCTCTTAAACCAGATTGCGCAATAGAGCGGCGTTGACAGTTTGTGCGGTTCACCCGGATGGTGAGTCCCTAAAAGGTTAAAAGCGTTACACCGTTAAAAGGTTACAAAGGGCTGAAGTCAGAGGCCGAATGGAACTCATGAAGGCATATTTGAGGGCACTTTCCCTGACTTCCCCCTTTCGAATGCCGAGTCAGGGCTCTCCCGGATCCACGTTGTAACATTTCACCTTTTTAACTCTTTTAACTCGGCCTCCTATGTTCTCAGAAATTCCCAATGCAAATTCCGGGTTAAAAAACAAAAAGCGCCATGCCGTTTCCAGCATGGCGCTTTGAATGAATCAAATGAGCCGATATTACTGTGCAGGAGCAGGAGGATCGATCTTGTCCAAGATCGGTTTGACGTTCGGATCGATCTTGAGCATCACCTCTTTTCTGGTCGTTTTAAGGGTCTCATTGGCTTGTTTCATCGCAGGATCACTACCGGAAGCTTTCACGGCTGCATCCCACTTGGTCTTCTCTTCGGGAGTAAGGGCAGTAAGCGGCATGGATGGGGTGATGTAAATCTTTTTGGCCAGTGGCTCCAAGCTGGGGTCAATCTTGACGATGGCCTCGATCCTCATCGCGGTCAGGGCCTCCAAGGCCTTCCAGATCGCAAGGTCACTGCCGAGTTTGCCAGCAGCTGCATTCCACTTTGCCTTCTCGTCGGCAGGAAGGTCGTTAGGATTCAAAGCGACGGGATTATATATCTTGTTTGCGAAAGGCTGAAGCGTGGGGTCGGCCTTGGAGATCACCTCGATCTTGGTTGTTCTCACGACCTCGGTGGCCTGCTTGACGGAGGCATCTGCGCCGGCCTTTGTCCTGACAGCATTCAACAAGGTCTTCTCTTCGGGAGTGAGATCCGATTCCTTAACGGCTTGCGCGTGGAGGGGGAGGGCGATGAGGGCTGCCAGCAACGGAAGTAGTGTTTGTTTTTTCATAGGTGGGTTAGGGTGATTGAACCAACGTACTACAGTTATAGGATTGCACCGAATATTTTTTTGTCAAGGGTTCGGCTGGGTCATTTGCTCTCCGGCGGGCGGAGCCCCGGCACCGGATGGTTTCAGTTTTTCCAGAACAGGTGCAATTGAGGGATCGACCGCGATCACGGCGTTGCGAACGGCCTGATGCATTGCCTGTTCTGCCTCCTTGCGGGCCTCGGGCGTGGTGGCCGCTTTCCTCGCCTCACGGGCGGCGATGACCGAGGTGTCATTCTTCACCTGCTCGTGAAGTGCCTTTAGTTGCTGGCGTTCACTCTCGGTTAGTTTTGCCATTCCTTTTGGTCCGGGACCGTCATGTTTCCAAGGGCGAACGGCATTGGTTGCAGAGCCCTGCCCCGCCTGATTACCCGGGGGATGACCGGGGCCGGGGCCTCCACCCCTCTTCGGCGGGGCGATCTTGGCCAAGATCGGCTCGACTGAGGGATCGACGGCGATCATGGCATCGTTCATCGCCTTGCGGGCCTTCTCCATGGCTTGACGGGCAGCCTCCATCGCTTGTTCCAAGGAGGGATCCTTCTGGATTGCAGCATCATGGGCCGCTTTAAGTTGGGCACGCTCGGATTCACTGAGTTGGGCCATCGGGCCATACTGTCCCGGTCCCTTGCCGGATTGTCCTTCCGCTGACGGTTGGGAAGAAGAAGAGGGGGAAGGAGTGGGAGCAGGAGTTCCTGCCTCCATCATCATGGCTGAATCGGTTTGGGCCTGTGCGCCCAGGTGCAGCGACATCAATGCCGCAACGAGCGTCAGGTGAAAGCGGTGTTTCAGTGAAGTATTCATAGGGAATGGTTGCAGGTTTGTTCGTGATGATTATTCGACGGGTTTCCCTGGGCGAATCTTGGCCAGGATGGAGGCAAGCGAGGGATCGGCCTTCAGGAGAAGATCGTGGCGGATTTTCCGATTTTCCTGCATTGCCGCGATACGGGCCTCCTTGGTTTGAGCCTCCTTCACGGCTTCGCGGGAAGCAACCAACTGGGGATCATTCTTGATCTGTTTCATGGCCGCCTTGAGTTGCTGGCGTTCAGCATCGGTGAGATTTGCCAAATCCTTTTTGGCATGGCGTCCGTGACCGTCGGCAGGACTGCAGGCCGGGGTTGGGTTGGGCGCACCGCTCTGGGCCACGAGCGGCATCACGCCAAAGAGGGGAATCATCAGGAGGGTGGTGATCTGCGGTGTTTTCATCACTCGGGGAAACACCGCCCCGATTCAAAAGTTGCGAAATATTTCACCGCTCGGGCGTGAAGCCGTAAGCGTTAAAAAGTGGAAAAGTTACAACGTTAGAAGGGAGATACCCTTCCAACTCCTCTTCTTACAATTCCTCGGGTGTGCCAAGCAGTCCCGCCACCCGCTGGAGCAGTCGTCCTGCGGCACCGCCGTCGAGAACCCGGTGGTCGAAGCTGAGCGTGAACTGCGCCTCGGTCACCGGGACAAAGGTCTTCTTCTCGGGATCCCATGAGGGGGTGATGCGGCCGGCTCCCATGCCAAGCAGGAGTGTCTGCTCGGGAAGCGGAATCGGTGTGGCCATGGTCAGGCCGAAGACGCCGTAATTCGTGATCGTGGCGATCGAGCCGCCCGTGTCCGAACCGGGGAGGCGGCGCGCACGGGCCAACTCGACGAGCCGGTTGTAACGCTCGACGAGATCGGCCAGCGGAAATTGTTCGGCATGACGGATCACCGGGACAAGAACCCCGTCCTCGGCCTCCACGGCAAAGCCGATATCGATCGATCGGGGATGGATCAAGCGGTCGCCGATGAGCCGTCCCGCGGTGGCCGGCATCTCTGAAAGCCCCATGGCAAGGGCGCGAAGGGCGTAGAGCGCTGGGCCCGCCTTGATGGTCTGCCGCTTGCGATGGGCAAGGAGCGTGTCGAGTTGGACGGGCAGCACGACGGTGGCGAGCGGACGGGTCCAACTGCGGCGCATCGCGTCGGCGACGGCCACGCGCATCGAGGAGGCGGGGGAAATCGTGTTGCGCTCCAAGTCCTGCAGGAAGCGTTCCAGATCGTCGATCGTGACGCGCCCTCCGGCTCCGCTTCCGGCGACTCCGGCGAGATCCGCGGCATGGAGCCCGAGTTCCGCCATCCGCGCCTTCATGCGAGGGGAGAGGAAGCTGGCCCCACCCGCATGGGCGGGAACGGGAAGGCCGCTGACCGTGGGCTCGACAGCCTTCTTCGCGGGCTTGGAAGAGTCAACCGGGGATGCGCCGGAAGCCTTGCCCCGCTTCGGCTTCTCCACCGGTGGCGGGGGTGCATCGTGGAGACCGAGTCGCTCGGCATCCTCGTCGCTGATTTCCAGGTAACCGAGTGTGGCTCCCACCGCGTAGCTTTCGCCGGTCACGGCCGTGAGTTCGTGGAGAATACCGCTGCAGGGAGCGGTGACGCCCATCACGGCCTTGTTGGTCTCCACCTCGAGGAGGTCGGTGTCGGCCTCCACGCGGTCTCCGACGGCGAAAGCCGGGCGCACGATGGTCGCCTCGGCGATGGACTCGCCGAGTTGAGGCATGATGATCGGGAGGAGATTCTTGGACTCGGGTGAAGGGAACATGGCGAGGGAGCGTGTTGGAAAATCGCGGGATTAAAGTTCCAGGAGTTGACGGAGGGAGTTGGCGACGGAGGAGGCGGTGGGCCTGTGCGTTCCCCAGAGAGCGGGATGATAGGGCACCGGGGTTTCCTTGGCATTGAGCCGCTGCGGGGGGGCGTCGAGCAACCCGAATCCCTCGGTGGCGACACGCGAGATGACCTCGGCGGCGACACCTCCCCAGGGCCATGACTCCCCGACCACGAGAAGCCTTCCTGTCCTGGCGACGGAGGCCAGGATCGTGTCGGTGTCGATCGGCCTGACCGTGCGGAGATCGACCACCTCGATGTCGTAGCCGTCGTGGGAGAGTTCCTCCGCGGCGGCGACCGCCTCGTGGACCATGGCCCCGTAGGCGACCACGGTGGCATCCCTGCCGGGACGCGTGATCCGAGCCTTTCCGAAGGGGAGGGCCTCATCGGGGAGTTTCTCCGCCTTGAGGTGATAGTAGAGGAACTTGTGCTCGCAGAAGATGACAGGGTCGTCGAGGGCGACAGCCTCGAGCAGCATGGTATAGGCATCCTCCACGGTCGCCGGCGTCATCACGACGATGCCCGGATAGTGGGCGTAGATCGCCTCCATGCTCTGGCTGTGGAAGGGACCACTTCCGGGAGTGCCGCCGCTGGGAAGACGGACAACGATCGGACAGGGTGTGCCGGTGCGGTAGTGGAGTGTCGCGGCCTGATTGACAATCTGGTTGAAGCCGCAGGTCGAGAAATCGGCGAACTGCATCTCGACGATCGGGCGCATTCCCTCGACTGCCGCGCCGATGGCAAGCCCGACCATGGCATCCTCGCTGATCGGCGCGTCGAGAACGCGTCCCGGAAATTCCTTGGCCAGATTCTTGGTCGCCTTGAAGGCGCCGCCGAAGCCGCCGATGTCCTGGCCGTAGATGAAGACCCGCGGATCCTCGGCAAGTGCCTTCTGCTGGGCCAGGCGGATCGCCTCAAGGTAGGTGATGGAGGAGTTGCTCATCGCGCCTCCTCCCCGTTCCTTCCAAGAGCCGAGAAAGCATTCCAATCCTCCTCGGAGGGATCTGGCGCAGGCTCGCGAAGCACCTTGGAGGCGGTCTCCTCGACCTCCTTCTCCACGGCGGCATGCCAGTCGGCGGCTTCCTTGGCGGTGAGCCACTCGCGTTCCAGCAGGGTCTCGCGGGCGATCTCCAGACAATCGCGTCCGAGCGGGGAATCTTTTAGCTCCGCAGGAATGTAGGAGGCGTCGTCATGCTCCCCGTGACCGACGAGTCGCAGGAGATCCGCCACCACCAACTGGGGACCCTTGCCCGCACGTGCGGCTACCACGGCCTCACCGAGTACGGCAAGGCAGTCGACCAGATCGTTTCCGACAGCGCGGCGCCCGGTCACCCCATAGCCCTCGGCCCGGGCCATCAGGTCGCCGCAGGCAAACTGGCGGTCGTTCGGCGTCGAGTAGGAGAACTGGTTGTTGGCGACGACCACGACAAGCGGCAACTTCTCGACGGCCGCCATGTTCATCCCCTCGTGAAAGCTGCCCGTGGAGGTCCCTCCCTCGCCGATGCAGGTGGCACCGACGGCCCCCGTCTCACCTCGGAAACGTTTCGCCATGAGTCCGCCGCAGACGGTGGAGACCATCGCCCCGAGATGGCTGATCATCGCGTGGTATCCCTCGGAGGGCCGCCCCCGGTGGATGTTGCCGTCGCGCCCGCGCATCGAACCGAGCGAGGATCCGAGATAGGTGCGGAGGGTGTCGAGGATCGTGTCGCCGAAGGCAAGGCGTCCTGCCTGGTCGCGGATCAGTGGGGCGTAGACATCACCGCGGCGCAGATGGACACCGAGAGCCACACTAAGAGCCTCCTGGCCGCGTCCTAGGAAAACGCCGCCGACGATCTTGCCTGAGCGGTAGAGCGCGGCGAGTTTTTCCTCGAGCAGTCGTGCCTCGAGCATCGAACAGTAGGCGCGGCGGGCCAACTCCTTGGAAACGGGGGCACCCGGAATCCCGGCAGCGCTCTTTCCCTTGGGCGCGGCGGGAGCAGTTTTTTTCTTCCCTCCCTTCGCCCCTTTTGCTTCGGGGGCCGCGGTGGAGCTCTTGGTCATCTCCAAAAGCTAGGGAGAGGCGGGAAAAATCGCAAGAAAGCGGTTGCCGGAGGATTTCTACCGGATCGATTTCCAGAGCAGGATCAGGATCACACCGAGGACGATGCAGAGCATGAGGAACTGCATCCTTGCGGCGCGCTGCTCCGGTCGGGTCATCCGCTTGGGTCCGGAGCGTCGGAGCGGTGCATGGCGCTTGTCACGGGGCCGTCCGAACACATCATCGGTGGCGGTCAGGACGGCACGCATGTGGATCATTTCCTGCTGCTTGCGCCGACGCTCGGCGATCTTTTTGGGAAGCTCCTCGAGATCACGCATTTTTTTCGCAGCCATCCGCTCGGCCTCCTCGGCCTGACGGGTGAGCTCCGCCATCTCGCGCTCCAATCGCACGCGATCCTCGTCGAGCGGCTTTCCTCCCGGTTTGGCAGGGGGCCTTGATGCGGGCTTGGAGCCTGTTTTCTGAGCGCGCCTGCCCGGGGAGGAAAAAAACGCCATGACCGGGATGATGGATTACCGCGGAGCGGTCATCAGGTGCCAGATCCAGACAAGGAGGGCGATCGCACCCAAGACAACAAGCGGAAGCGTGAAGGCGAGACCGCTGCGGAGCCAGTAGGCGAATCCCTGATCACCGAGATCGGAGAACATCGCGCTGCTGTCGATCGGTAGTCCCGACTCCGGATCCGCCACGGGGGCGATCTTGGCGTGGGAGCGGGCGTAGGCGGAGCGGGCCTCGTCCACGGTGCCGAGCGCGCGGGTGAGTTCGCGGGGAAGGTCGCGGCCGTTCCACCCCTTGGGGTCGATCTCCTCGAGATTGCGGAGATGCTCGGCGAAGGAATCCTGGATCGTGTTCAGCTGCTCGAGGCGGCGCTGGGCCTCCTCGGTCTCGCGCTGGACGAGGATGATGGCGCGGGAGAGCTTGTCGGCGATCTCGTTGCGGCCGCGCTCCAGATCCTCCTGGCGGCGAGTCAGCTCCTCGAGGCGCTGCTTCTCCTTCTCGATCTGGTCCTGGCGCTGGCGCAGTTGCAGGAGCTCGGACTGAGCCCGCTTGACCTGACTTTGAAGTTCTTCCGCTGATGGTGTCTGCTCGAGATCAAGCAGTTCGTCGTTTTCCTCGTGAAAGTCTGACATGACCACTACCCGTAGCGTAGTTCAGCAATTTTGACTTCAAAAATCTTCCATTAGGCGGATTTTTTTAAGGAACCGCTGCGGTTCCCTATCGCCCTCCAAAGATGGCGGAACCGACCCTAACCAGGGTGGCCCCCTCCTCCACCGCCACCTCGTAGTCACCGCTCATACCCATCGAGAGCGTGGGGAACGGAATGCCCGCTTGCACCGCAAGGCGGTCGCGCAGCGTTCTGAGCGCGGCAAAAAAAAGTCTCGAGGCCTCCGCCTCCGGGGCAAGCGGTGCCATGGTCATGAATCCCTCCACCTGCAGCCGCGGCAGAGCGAGCAGTTCCTCCAGTCCGCGCTCCAGCGCCTCCGGCGTGAAGCCGTGCTTGCTCCCCTCGCCCGAGACATTCACCTCGATCAAGACGCGCGGATGGAGCCCCAACTCGGCGGCGATCCGGTCGATGTCCCGGGCGATCTCCATCGTGTCGACGCCGTGGATCAGTTCGAAGAGCGGGAGCGCCTTGCGCACCTTGTTCGCCTGAAGGTGCCCGATGAAATGCCAGCGCAGCCGGCCCGGCAGTTCCGGAATCTTCACGAGCGCCTCCTGCACGCGGCTCTCCCCGAAAAGTTCCTGACCGGCCTCCGCCACCTCGCGGATCAACCCGGCGGGATGAGTCTTGGAAATCGCCACAAGCTCCACGTCGGCGGTGTCGCGGCCGGCCCTTGTGGCCGCCGAGGCGATGCGGGAGCGGACGATCTCGAGATTTTCAGCGGGAGTGGGCATGGGAAAGGGTTGATAAAGGAGTGTTGACGCGAGGGGATGTGATTTGGTCTTGGGGTTTTCGTAGAAACCAAGGCAGACTCTGCCCCATGCATATCGAGGGCTTCAAGGTCTTCTGCG
This sequence comes from Chthoniobacterales bacterium, assembly GCA_049282095.1. Lineage (GTDB taxonomy): Bacteria > Verrucomicrobiota > Verrucomicrobiia > Chthoniobacterales > UBA6821 > UBA6821. Next base: position 61,403 of record JBAPTI010000016.1, on the reverse strand, counting down.
ATCTCTGCGACACGGGGAACTTTTCCCGCGCCGCCGAGGCGAGCGGCATCACCCAGAGCGCGGTGAGCCAGCAGATCCGCGCGGTGGAGAAGCGCTTCGGCGTCCCGCTCGTCGACCGGAGCAACAACCACTTCACCCTCACGCCCGAGGGTCGCATCTACCTGGAGGTCTGCCGCGACATCCTGGCCCGCTACGACAGCCTCGGCTCGCGCTTCCGTGTCGCGCGTGGCAAACTCGGAGGCAAGCTCCGCGTGGCCAGCGTCATCAGCATCGCGCTCCACGACCTCCCGCCGCTGCTGCGGCAGTTCCGCAAGAACCATCCCGGCGTCGAGGTCACCGTCGACTACCGCAAGGCCGAGGAGATCTACGATGCCGTCGGCGATGGCAGGGCGGATCTCGGACTGGTCGCCTATCCGAAGGCGCGACCCGGCCTGCGTGCCATCACCTGCTGGCAGGAGAAACTCGTGCTCGTGATGCCCCCGAAGCATCCCCTTGGAGGCAAACGCCCCATCTCGCTTCAGCAACTCGACGGAGAGCGCTTCGTCGGCCTCACACCCGATATTCCGACCCGCCAGCATCTCGACAAAGTGCTGCGTCAGGCGGGCGTGAAGGTCACGCTGGTCGCCGAACTCGAGAATATCGAAACCGTGAAGGCTGCTGTGGAGGCCGAACAGGCCATCTCCATCATTCCCGAGACCTCCGTGCGTCAGGAAATCAAACAGGGACGCCTTGTCTCGAGGCCGATCGATGCAGAGAGGATCTGGCGGCCCATGGGTGCGGTCACCCGCAGACCGATTCCCGACAAGCCATCCCTCCTGGAGTTCCTGAGCCTACTGACCCCCAGGGCCAAGGCCTTGATCCCGGTTGTCTGATCGCCCGATCGCTTGGATGCCACTCAGCGGAAGATCCGGGCGTGCAACTTTCGCGGTTTGTGTCAGGTTGTTCAGGATCATGCCAATGAAACCCCTTTCCAGATTTTCAGCAGGCGCACTTGCCTGCGCCGCCGTCATGCTCACTGCGATGCAGTCCGTCGCCACCGCCGAGGAAGTCGCACCTACAGCCTCTCCTCAGGCCATGGCGATGCAGACACCGCAGGAGCTTCCAGCCCAAGCCGGAGAGCGCACCTGCTACACCGCGATCCGCGTCGATGCTCCCTATATAGCCATGACCTTCGACGACGGGCCGAGCGCCGTGCTGACCCCGCGCCTGCTCGACATGCTCAAGCAGCGCAACATCAAGGCCACCTTCTTCGTCCTCGGCCAGCTTGCTCAGGAACATCCCGAGATCATCGCGCGCGCCCTCGCCGAGGGACACGAGATCGCCAACCACAGCTGGGATCACAAGGCGCTGAACAAGCTGGGTGAAGGCGGCCTCCAGCACGAACTGGCCGACACCTCCGCGACGATCACCAAGACCACCGGCAAGCCGGTCACCCTCATGCGCCCTCCTTACGGCGCCACCAACCCGCGTCTCAACAAGGCGATCGAGAAGGAATACGGCATGAAGGTCATCCTCTGGTCTGTCGATCCCTTTGACTGGAAGCGACCCGGCCCCCAAGTCATCACGCAACGCATCCTCGCCGGAACACAACCGGGATCCATCATCCTCGCCCATGACATCCACCCCGGCACCATCGAGGCGATGCCCGCAACCTTCGACGCCCTCCTCGCAAAGGGCTTCAAGTTCGTGACCGTTTCCGAACTGCTTGCCATGGAGAGCAAGAATCCCGCACCCACGCCTTCAGCGTCACCAGCAGCGGCACCCGCCGCTCAGAAATCCTCCAAGTCGAAGAAGAAAGCTGCTTAAGAAAGCCGTCTGAGCGCGTAGGAAGATTGTTGATTTTTCCGCAAAGGCGCGGAAACACAGAGATGATGAATGTGGAACTCAGGAATCGGAAGAGAGCAAAAAGGGAGACGGGGTATCTCGCGGCAGATCCACGAGCAACAGTCTCACCAATCAGTCTCCTTTTTTTTCCTGATTTCTTGATTTCCTGATTAAGAAAATCTTCAGGAACCACCAGAGAGAACCTTCTTCAGGATCCCCAGTGCCTTGTCGGCCTCGGCCTTAGTGATATTAAGCGGAGGGAGCAACCGGATCGTCCTCTCTCCGGAGGGAATCACGAAAAGCCCCGCCTTCATCAGCTCCTTGGTGGCGCGGATGGATGGGAACCCCTCCCCGCCGAATGAGGCGGGGAGATCGTTCAGTTCGATTCCGATCATCAGGCCAACGCCGCGTACAAGCCGGATAGCCGGCAGCTTCATCGCCTCCAGCGACCGCATGAGGTGATTGCCAAGTTCCCTGGCATTCTTGAGCAATCCCTCCTCACCGATCGCCTCGAGAACCGTGAGTCCTGCGGTCGCGGCGAGGGGATTGCCCCCGTAGGTCGTGCCATGAGTGCCGGGACCGAGCAGGTCACAGAGAGGCCCCCTTTCGTTGCCATCGGCATCAGGTCCAGTGCTCCGTGTTCCGGCCCAGAAAGCCCCGAGCGGAAATCCGTTTGCGATCCCCTTGGCCCAACTCACGGCATCGGGCTCCACTCCGGAGGGGACGATTGTCCTCCAGGCGCACCAGTCACCCGTCCGCCCGAAGCCGCACTGCACCTCGTCGAAGAGAAGCAGCAGATTGTGCCTGTCGCAGAGGGCGCGGACACCTTTGAGAAATTCGGGAGTCGCGGGATTAATCCCTCCCTCGCCCTGGACGGGCTCGAGCAGGATCGCGGCGGTCTTGGGGGTGATGGCGGCCTCCACGGCGGCAAGGTCATTGAACGGAACATGGACGAATCCCTCCACCAAGGGGGCAAATCCGGCCTTCACCTTCTCCTGGCCGGTGGCGCTGATGCCGCCGAGCGTCCTGCCATGGAAGGAATTGGTGAACGTGATGATCTCGTGGCGACCGGTGGGAGCGCCGAATTTCCGCGCCAGCTTGTAGAGCCCTTCGTTCGCCTCGGCGCCGCTGTTGCAGAAAAAGACCTTCCCGCCCAGACCGACCAGATCGACAACAAGCTTCGCGAGTTCACCCTGAGGCCGCGTGAGGTAGAGATTGGAGGTGTGAACCAAGCGGGCGGCCTGCTCGGCGATCGCCTTGGAGAGCTTCGGGTGGCTGTGGCCGAGCGAGCAGACAGCGATCCCCGCGCCGAAATCGAGGTATTCCTTCCCCTCCTCATCCCACACGCTCGATCCCTCCCCCCGGGCTAGGGCCAGATCGAACCGGCCGTAGGTCGGCATCACGTAGTCACGGTAAAGATCGGCGGTCGAAAGCGATGACATGAGAGTTTCAGAATTAATCAGGAAATCAGGAAATCAGGAAGAAACTGATGGATAAACAGCTGAATCAAAAATGAACAACGGACTGACAAAGTGGTTGTTTTCGCAATGAACAGAGATCTCAGACCTCTCTTTTCTTGATTTCCTGATTTCCTGATTCAATCAGTTTTCTGAATTCATCCTCGTTCAAAACCTTGACCCCGAGTTTCTGAGCCTTGTCGAGCTTACTCCCCGCCTCCTCACCCGCCAGCAGGTAGGTGGTCTTGGCGCTGACCGAGCCGGAGACCTTGCCCCCTTTGGCGCGGATCATCTCGGCGGCTTCCTCGCGGGGGATGGAGAGCGTCCCCGTCAGCACCCAGATGGTTCCCCTGAGAGGGCCGTCGGCCGCCGGGGCGGCGCTCTTCGCGTCGCGCTCGCCGAAGTTCAGGCCAGCCGCGCGGAGCTTCCCGAGGAGGGTGATGACATCATGGTCACGGAACCATCCGTGGATGGCATTGGCCATGATCTCCCCGATCTCCTCCACCCCGCACAACTCCTCCACCGAAGCAGCGGCAAGCCGGTCAATCGTGCCATACGAGGAGGCCAGCGTCCGTGCCACGGTGACGCCGACATGGGGAATTCCGAGAGCGGCCAGAAGACGCCAGAGCGGTTGCTCCTTGCTCGCGGCGATGGCAGCCAGGAGATTCTCGACACTCTTCTCCCCCATCCGCTCCAGCGGAAGGAGTTGTTCCGCGCGCAGTTCATAGAGATCGGCGACATCATGGAGCAGACCCGCATCGCAGAGTTGTGAAACGACCGCCTCGCCCAGACCGGCGATGTCCATCGAGGAACGGCCGGCAAAATACTCGATCCGGCGGCGCACCTGGGCGGGGCACCCGGGATTGGCACACCGCACGGCCACCTCCCCCTCCTCGCGGGTCACGGGGGCCGAGCAGACGGGGCAGTGCTTGGGCATGTGGAAGACTTTTTCGGAACCGTCGCGTTCCTCCGCCAGAACCTTCACGACCGCCGGGATGACATCGCCCGCTTTCTCGATGAGCACCCGGTCGCCGATCCTCAGATCCTTGCGTGCGATCTCCTCCTCATTGTGAAGGGTAGCGCGGGAGACCGTGCTGCCGGCCACAAAGACAGGCTCCAGTTCAGCCACCGGCGTGAGCACGCCGCTGCGGCCCACCTGGACGGTGATGTCGAGGAGGCGGGTCACTGCCTGCTCCGGCTCGTACTTGTAGGCGATGGCCCACCGGGGGGCCTTGCTCGTGGAACCGAGTCGCGAGTGCTGGGCGATGAGATCAGCCTTGATGACGGCACCGTCAGTCTCGAAGGGAAAGCCGCGGCGGATCTCCCCTAGTTCACGGATCGCCTTCATCACCCCGTCGGCATCGCGCGCTTTCCAATGCCTCGGGTTTACCGGAAGCCCCCATCCCGACAGGCATCCGAAGAACTCCTCCATCGTCGGGGGCAGCGCGGAGAGGGGCTCCACAGCTCCGTAGCCGTAGAAGACCGCCGAGAGCTTCCGCTCGGCAACGATATTGGGATCCAGTTGCTTGAGCGTCCCGGCCGCGGCGTTGCGAGGATTGGCAAAGACCGGCAACCCCTGCTCGTCACGCTCGGCATTGATCCGGGCAAAGGTCTCCTTCGGCAGATAAACCTCGCCCCGCACCTCGAGGATCCGCGGCGCCTTGCCTCGCAGGGTTGCAGGGATGACGCCGATGGTGCGGATATTGCGCGTCACCTCGTCCCCGGTGGTTCCGTCACCACGGGTCGCGGCACGGGTGAGGCGCCCGTTCTCGTAGAGGAGGGCGATCGCCACACCGTCCACCTTCGGTTCGATCGTCATCGGGATCTCCTCGCCGGGGAGAAGGCGCTGAAGGCGCTCCACGAAGTCGGCGACCTCCTTCTCCGAGTAGGTGTTGTCGAGGCTCTGCATCGCCACGAGATGCGCAACCTGGGCAAAGGCACCCTGCGGCCTCCCTCCAACCTTCTGGGTCGGCGAGTCGGAGGTGAGCAGTTCCGGGTGGGCCCGCTCCAGATCGACCAGTTCCCGATAGAGGGCGTCATACTCACGGTCGGAGATCTCCGGTTTGGCCTTCTCGTAGTAGAGACGGTCGTGATGGGCGATCCGCGATCGCAGGGCGGCGATCCGCGCTTCGGGTGAAGCGGGTTCATCGTGCATTGCGAAAAGGTCGTCGGTCGGCATCGGGTGATGGAATTGCTGGTCACTTTTTATCCCCGGGAGTGTCCGGGTGGCGATCCTTGAGCATTAAAAATCACACACCGCCCGTTCCATCAGCTTCGGAGGGTATATTGGGAGTTGGCACGGGCTGTGCTTGATACAACCCGGTTTGTGGTTGCAGCCCGGTCGTCAAAAATTTCGAGATCTCGGGGGAAGGACTCGGAAACCCGACCGGGCTGCCTTTTTTGTAGAGAGCCAACAGTTGAATCAGGAACTCAGAAAGATGATTGGATAGCCTTTTTCATTCTTCCTTTTGCCTTTTGCCTTCGTCGTTGTTCATCCCCCTCCGGTTCCTGATTAGCAATTTCGCGGCTCTGCCTTATCTTCTTTCGATGCCTTCTTTGACCAACACCATCCCCGATCGGATCCGGGAGCGACTGGGTGAGGAGCGGACTCTCCGCCGCCTCCATCTTCAGGACCGCCTTGTCCGGAGGAAGGTGGCTCAGGGCCTTGGGCTCTTTGCGCTGGAGCGTTTTTTCTCCGTGAACGCCTGCGTTGCCGCAGTTGTCGCGGCCTGCGGGCTGCGTGAACGCGGTCTCCGGAACATCCTCGACCTGCAGGTAGTGGAACACGAAGTGGTGATACCGGGGCTACCCTCTCCCTTTGAGGGATTCCGCCTGCTCCAACTCGCCGACCTCCATTGCGATCTCGACACACGCGTGATGGAACGGATCGGGGAAAGGATGGCCTCCACCCCGCACGACGCAGTTGTCCTGACCGGCGACTACCACAACGATGTGCGCGCACCGTTCGACCGGTCTCTGGCCGAGATGCTCCGATTTCTCCCGTCACTTCATCCGGTACGCTTCGCCATCCTTGGCAACCACGACTTCCTGGAAAAGGTCGCCCCCCTCGAGGAGGCGGGACTTCCCTTCCTGCTGAACGAATCTGTCTCCATCGAGCGCGGGGGAAAGCGTCTCTGGATCTCCGGAGTCGACGATCCCCATTTCTTCCGCACACACGATCTGAAACTGGCGAGTGCGACCATCCCCGAGCAGGAGCCCGCCATCCTGCTTTCCCATTCGCCCGAGACCTATCGGGAGGCGGCCAGGCTCGGTTACAACCTCCACCTCAGCGGCCACACGCATGGTGGCCAGATCTGCGCCCCGGGAGGCTTCCCCATCTACCGCAATGCCCCAGGATGCCGCAGGGAGCACCTCGCCGGATCCTGGCGTGAAGGCGGAATGATCGGATACACCTCACGCGGCAGCGGATCGGCCGGCGTGGCGGCCCGCTTCCATTGCCCGCCCGAGATCACGGTGCATATTCTCCGGACCGGTAAATAGAACTACCCGCTGTTTCAGGCGGGTTAAAATATTTCCGCTCTCTTTTTTCTACCCTTACCCAGGCACCTTTTCCCCACGGATGAGATCATCCCAGGTCTGGCGATCGCGGACGACCGTGGCCTTGTCTCCCTCCACCAGCACTTCGGGAAGAAGCGGACGGGCGTTGTAGGTCGAGGCCATGACGAAGCCGTAGGCACCGGAGCTCATCAGCGCGATGCGGTCGCCGGGAGCGAGCACGGGAATCTCGCGGTCCTGTGCGAAGAAATCACCGCTCTCGCAGACCGGACCGACGACATCGACCTTCTCGAGCGTGGCATCCTTGGGCTGGCGCAGCGGCTCGATCTCATGATGCCCCTCGTAGAGGGCCGGACGGATCAGGTCGTTCATGCCGGCGTCGACGATCACGAAATTCTTGGTCGGGGTGGACTTGCGGTAGAGCACGGACGTGAGGAGGACCCCGGCGTTGCCGACGATGAAGCGGCCGGGCTCGAAGAGTATGCGAAGCCCGAGAGCCTTCAGCGGATCGATCACCTCGGCGGCATAGACCTCGGGGGCAAGGCGTTCCAAGCCCTCCTCGCCGCTTCCCTTCCACCAGGCAGCGTCACCGCTGGCAAGGGCGCCGCGGTAGACGATGCCCACACCGCCTCCGACGCTGAAGAACTCCAGCCCGTGCTTCGCCTTCAACTCGAGGACAAGCGGAGTAAGCTTGCGGATGGCCTCCGCGAAGGGAGGTGCCTTCAGGATCTGGGAGCCGATGTGGGTCTGGAGACCCTGGATCCTGATGTGCGGGAGCGATGCGGCGCGTTCGTAGACTGCGGCGGCGCGGTCGAGGCCGATGCCGAACTTGTTCTTGCTCTTGCCCGTGGAGATGTACTTGTGGGTCGGGGCGTCGACGTCGGGATTCACGCGGACGGCGATCGGAGCCACGAGGCCCGCCTTGCCGGCCACCTCGTTGATGCATTCGAGTTCCTCCTCCGACTCGACATTGAAGCTGTAGATCCCCTGGCGCAGGGCGAAGTCGATATCCCCCGCCGTCTTGCCGACGCCGGCAAAGGTGCACCGGTCGGCGCGGCCCCCCGCCTTGAGGACCCGGAAGAGTTCGCCGCCCGAGACGATGTCGAATCCCGAACCTTCCTTTGCGAGCAGGTTCAGCACGGAGAGGTTGCTGTTCGCCTTCATGGCGTAGCAGATCATCCGGTCGCCGAGCGGCGCCAGCGCCGCATCGAGTCGGCGGAAATTGTTCCTGATCGTCTCGGCCGAATAGACATAGGCGGGAGTCCCCACCTCGGAAGCCACGGAATCGAGATCCACACCCTCGCACTTGAGCGAGCCATCGACATAGCGGAAAGAATGCATCGGGGGAGACTAAAGGCTGAAGTCCGAAGACTGAAGGCTAAAGGTAAGCAGGCAGCGTGAAGAGATACGGGTAATGCGTAGACCTCTCTTCCTTGCGCGGCGCATCTCCGGCCGTAGCGTGATTCATGAAGCCATGGTTTCCCCTGCTGATGGGCGGTCTTTCCGGAACCGCCGTGATGACCAGCTTCCTGCTCATTCCGCGCTGGATGGAGTGGGGTAAGATCGATGTCATCCGCGCCGTCGGAGCACTCATGACCGGAAGGAAGGAGCGGATTTTCGGGAGCGGTTTAGTCCTTCATCTCGGCATGGGCATCCTCTTCGCCTTCCTGTATGCCGGCTTCCTCAATCTCTCGCACCTTCCCTTCAATACCATGACGGGTCTTCTCCTCGGCAGCCTGCACGGGGTGATCATCATGCTGCTCGTGAGCATCATGATCATGGAACACCACCCCGTTGCGGGCTATCACGAGAAAGGGTTGGAAACAGGGTTGGCTCAACTGGCTGCCCACATGATCTACGGAGCCACCGTCGGCTGGGTCGTCAGCGTCATGGGCTGAGGAAACGGGGCAGGGCAGAGTCCTTCAGACTGAAGGCTTTTGGACGGCTTGCCCTCCTTTCACTTTCACTTGGTTCCTTGTCCCCTTTCCTCCAGCCACTTGCGATCCATGTCGAAAAAGGCGCGTTTTTTCTGTTGTGGAGTCTGTGAATAACCTGTGAATATCCGCTCATCTTGACTCGAACCCGTCGCCACTGCGATTCGGTGCGGTTTGAAACTCCGGTAGGGCTCACCGGTGCCGGCCCCTTGTCTTCACGGCTTACTGATTCAACTGCCGTGTTCCCCTTTCGGCCTCTCCCTTGGAGGGGTTCGTTTGGGGAAGCCCTAGCGCTTCCTTTAAGAGACTGTCTGAAAAATGGGGAATGCCGCGCGAGAGCAAGGGGTGTCTGGATGGTCAGGCACCTGCGAGGGAGAATCCCCGCAGTGGTCTTTGACCGAGCAGGGAACGCAGCCAGACAGCTTCTCTTGCTCTTGCCCGAAGGGTTGGGTGGCTTTTCCCTTTGGCCAGTGTCGGATCGGACGGAACAAGACCGCACGGGTATTGCCGCCGTCCTCCCTTCTTGGCCAACGGAAAAATCCCCGCCAACGCGGCTCTCCCGAGTTTTCAGACAGTCTCTAAGTCACCCCAACCTTAACACCTGACCCGAACCATGCACCGAACCACCCCGCTGGAAACCTCCGAGGAACAGAACCTTTTCTTTCCCACCCCGACGAGGTCGAGTCGAGGAGCGGTTGCCGGCCAGGTGAAGAACTTCGTGCTCGATACCAACGTCCTCCTGCACGACCCGCACTGCCTCAACCGCTTCGACAACAACCATCTCTTCATCCCCGTCGAGGTCCTCTCCGAACTCGACCGGTTCAAGAACGAGCAGACCGAGCGCGGCGCCAACGCCCGCACCGTCCACCGCTTCCTCACCCAGATCTTCGACCACGAGACGAAAAAAGTGACTCGTGGCGTGAAGACAGCCGGGGGTGGCACCGTTCGCATCTTCATGAACGACGCCATGCGCCGGGAGAAGCCCTCCCCCGCCATGCGCCGGTTCGCCAAGATCTTCCCCGATCGCGAGCCCGTCGATCACCGGATCATGGCCGCCTGCCTCGCCGTTCAGGAGATGGAGAAGGAAGGCACCCCCTGCATCCTCGTCACCAAGGATCTGAACATGCAGTTGAAGGCGATGGCCATAGGCATCACCTGCCAGGACTACCTCAATGACAAGGTCTCCGCCGAGGATGCCGAGGAAGGGGAGATCCGCCGCATCATCGTCGAGGCCCACGAACTCCAGCGCTTCGGAAGCTCCCTCAGCATCGACCTTGAGGCGAACCGCACCGGGGACCTTGAGATCAACGAATACGTCCTCCTCGCCGCCTCCGAGCAGAAGCTCATGCCTGCGCGGCACATGGGAGGGGGACACTTCCAGCGGCTCAAAGTTCCCACGACGCTCCAGATGCCAAGAGGCATCGAGCTACGTCCGGCAAACCTCGGCCAACTCTGCTTCCTCGACGCCCTCCTCGATCCCGAGATCGCGCTCATCACCTGCTACGGCCAGGCCGGCACCGGCAAGACCCTCACCGCCGTCGGCGCAGGGCTCTACCTCACCGGACAGAAAGCCTATAACGGCATGACCGTCAGCCGCCCCGTCGTGGCCATGGGGGACACCCTTGGATTCCTGCCCGGCAGCCTCGAGGAGAAGCTCCACCCCTGGCTCCAGTCCATCTACGACGCCTTCGAGGTCCTCCTGCCCGCCAATCCGCACTCCGGAGAGAACGGACGGCACGCCTCCGAGCGCAAGAAGCAGAAGAAACAGGTGACCCAGCAGCAGGATGCGGCGGCACCCGGCCAGCAGAAACCGCTCAAGCCCTACGAACAGCTCATGCAGCGAGGCCTACTCGAGATCGAGGCCCTCTGCTACATCCGAGGCCGCTCCATCCCGAACCGCTTCTTCGTCCTCGACGAGGCCCAGCAACTCACCCCGCTTGAGGCCAAGACCGTGGTCACCCGCATGTCACGCGGATCGAAGCTCGTGATGGTCGGCGACCCCGCCCAAATCGACAACCCGTATGTCGACCGCCGCTCAAACGGCCTCGTCCATACCCGCAACAAGATGCGTGGCAATAAACTCACCGCCCATATCTCGCTCACCAAGGGAGAGCGTTCCCCACTTGCTGAAATGGGAGCGCAGTTGATGTAGCGGATTGGGATTTTGGCGCCGCGCGGTGTTGTTGATCGGTCGGCGTAGGATTACTACGCCCTCCCTCGCACGCCTGGCGCTGCATCCAAAATTCCAATCCTCTGTAGAATCAGCTTTAAGCCCTAGCCTTCTCTTCCGAGTAGGTCTCATAGACGTGCTCGAAGACAACACCGCATTTGTTTTTGTAGAGTTCGGGGGCGTAGGCGCGGGGAAGCCCCTCATCAAGGGTCTCCTCGATGGCGTTCTTGACGAGAGCTCGGGCCTGTATCGTCTGCCGCCAGTTGAAAGTAATCAGGCGTTGGAGTCTCTGATGGAGAAGGCGGGCCACCTTCTTGACCTCTTCCTTTTCATCAGTGGACAGCTCGGGTCCGGGACGGGTCAGGAGATCAAAGACGGTCAGCTCCTCCTCGGTAAGATTTTCCCGAACATGCCGGGCCTCCTCCTCAGACAGGTTTCGGCTTAACTCCAGAAGTTCCTGATACAGTTGCTCGATGGTCTTGCTCCCATTGTTGTAGGCCTCGATCAGCTCCTCGAACTTCTCCGTGTAGTTGGTCCGGGTACGATTCATCGCGATCAGGCGGTCGAGCAATGCCTTCACCGAAGCCTTCAGGGCTTCCAGTTCGATATTCTTCTTCTTGGAATTCTTAAAGCGCTTGGCCAGTGCCGCGAAATCAATCTTGCTAAGATCCAGCAGAGGGAGTGGCTTCGCCGCCATCTCCACACCCTCGATTGACTGGTCGAGCAGCTCATTGATCCGCCCCATGACAACGGAAACATCGGGCGGGTTGGGATTGAGCTGGGACTTGATGGCATCGGCAATCGCCACAAGACAGCTCACTCGGGGTGTATGGACAAGCACCTCCGGACTCGGCTTCACGGCATCATACAGAGTTCGGACAATCCGATCATGCGCCAGAAACTCCTTCCGCAGAGGATCGGGCGAGATCAGAGCATTCACCGCTTCGCTCAACAGATTCAGACGCTCCATCGTCTTCGGTGGTGCCTCCTCGATAACAGATAGATTCACTCGCTTGCTGGCGCAGAATTGAGTCGCTTCATCGATCGCTTTCCTCAGGTCGGCGATCAGTTGCTCCTTATTGCGGACTGGGGTGACTCCCCCCTGCCCTGCGCCATAGACCGCGAGCGATTTCTCCAGTGAGGCAAAGACGTTGGCGTAATCCACGATCAGACCACTGTGCTTGCCGGGGAAGACCCGGTTCGCTCGTGCGATTGTCTGCATGAGCGTGTGATTCCGCATCGGCTTGTCGAGGTAGATAGTCGAGCAGCTCGGGGCGTCGAAGCCGGTCAGCCACATCGCGCAGACAAAGACCAGCCGGAGAGGATCCTCCGTCTCCTTGAACTTCTCATCCAGCTCTTCGGCGTTCATCCGCTCGCGATGGGGACGGATATCGAGACCGAGCTTCTGCATCTGATCGATCTCGTTCTGCCCCGGCGACACGATCACCGCCATGTCGGTTTCCTGTAGAATCTTCAGACGCGCTTCGAGTTCGGCCGTTATCTCGGGATCTAGCTGATATCCTGCTAAATCCTTGCTTACCCTGACTATCTCCTCATCCCATAGACGGCAAACCTTCGCATGCATCCGGAGTGCGGTCGCCTTGTCGATGGAGACCACCATCGCCTTCCCTTGGAATCCACGGCCAAGGAAATGATTCACGATATCCTTGGCCACCGTCTCCAGACGGTCATCGCGGGTGATGATGTGGTATTGGCGGCTGAGTTCTCGTTCGAGTTTCGACTCCTGCTCGGGGTTGAGTTGCGCCTCCTCGATCAGGTCATAGATCTGATCGTTCAGATCGGGATTCACCAGTTGGAGTTCAGGCGTCCGGTTCTCGTAGAAGAGGGGCACCGTCGCCCCGTCCTCCACCGACTGCTGGAAGTCATAGATCGAGACATAGTCGCCGAAGACCTCCTTCGTCCGCTCCTCCCCCGCGATCAGAGGCGTACCGGTGAAGGCCAGGAAGAGCGCCTTCGGCAAGGCAGCACGCATGTTGAGGGCCAGCGTGTCGTATTGGCTCCGATGTGCCTCATCGGTCAGCACGATCACGTCAGAGCGGTCGCAGAGCACCTCGGGAGTTTGGAACTTCTGGATCAGCGTGAAGACATAGCGGTGATTCCCCCGGAGCAGCTCCCTCAGCTCGGACCCACTCCCGGCATGGCACATATCCCCCTCCGCCTCGGTGACGGCACCCGTCGCCTTGAACGTGGTGGCGATCTGCTCATCCAGCTCCACGCGATCCGTCACCACGACAAAGGACCAGTTCCCCGCGACCTTGCGCAGCACCTTCTGGGCAAAGAAGACCATCGAGAAGCTCTTCCCGCTCCCCTGCGTCTGCCAGAAGACCCCACCTCGACCATGCCCCATTGCCCGGGCCGCGAGCATCGAGGTGATGGCATTGTTCACCCCGAGGAACTGGTGATTCTGCCCGATGATCTTCACCAACCCCGACTTATGCTTCGAGAAGAGCGTGAAGTTCTCCACCAGATCGAGCAGACGCCTCGGATCGCATGTTCCACGGAGCATGACCTCCAGCGAGACCCGACGCGGTTCATCCTCGCGCTCGATCCGCTTCCACTCGAAGAAACGTCCCCAGTCAGCGGTCAGCGATCCAACCCTGCTCTCCGTGCCATTGGAGGCGATCAGGAATGCATTATACCAGAAGAGCGATGGGATCTCCCTCTTGTAGTGGGTCAGATTCTCGTCAAAGGCCACCCGAGCCGGGACTCCCGGCTTCTTAAACTCGATCACCATCAGTGGCAGACCATTCACGAAGCCGACCAGATCGGGACGGCAGGTGTAGAGCTGGCCCGTGATACTCAGCTGGCTCACCAGCAGGAAATCATTATTCTCCGGATGCTCCCAGTCGATCACCCGCAGACGCTCCATCTTCTGCCCTCCCCGCTCCCGATCCGGGACGGAGACCGTGATACCCTGCTTCAGTAGCTCATAGATCTCCTGATTGGCCGCCTCCAGACTCATCGCCGAGCGGTCACGGGTCAGGGCGACCACGGCGGAGTCGATCGCCTCGGCCGGGAGGGATGGGTTCAGCTTTGTGAGGGCGCCCCTCAGAGGTGTGGCTAATACTACCTCGCTCTTTGTTTCACGCTGGAGAGTACCGATCGGCCCGAAGGACTCCTCATCGGCCCTCACCGTCTTCCACCCCATTTCGCCAAAGAGGGCGATTGCCGGTTGCTCGACCAGCTGATCCTCGGAGTAGGCGTGGGGGCTCATGGGCTAGATTGATTCTTGACTCAAAAGAGTCCTGAAGTAGGTTTTACCCATCTCATCCACCATGTTGTGGAAGGAGTTACGAGGCCGCTCTTCGGAGCGGCTTCAGCATTTTTAGGAATGACGGGCATGGCGTTGGAGATATCTACGGTGTCCGTTCTCATGTTGAACATAGTAAGCCGTCCAGGGGAGAATGTAATTTCCACGGTCTGACAGAACCACTAGATAGCGCTCATTGGGTAGATAAAGATGGATTCGGTTATCACGGGAACCTCGTGATTCACTCCACACCAGCACCTCGACATCCGCTTCATTTTCGATAACTGGGCGGGGCCACCGGATCCGCTCACACCGGCGGAAATCCGGAGTTCGATCCGCCTCCACTGCACCTTCTGTAATCAGGTGCCAGAAAGTGGCCTCTTTCCCTGCATATTCAGGATGGCGTTTCAGACCTAGTCTCCTACCCCGGAATAAGGGTTTCGAGTTAACAAAGTCTTCCCGGAAAGCAGCATAAATCACTTCCAGATAACGATCCCAGCTTCCCCCACAGGAACTGAACTCGATCAAACTAGGGAGCCAATCTTTTGCAGCCATTATTCCTTCGAGAAATTGGGCTTCCAGAAGAGCAAATTCACTTTCCGGGCGCTTAGGAGCGTCGATCTCTCAAGCGTCAATTTGCTACGCTCGTTAAAACGCTCCACTAGAGACAGCTTTGCCAGACTAGATGAGAGCCCCCTAGCCTTGTAGGAAAGAATCCCAATCAGGAGATCGGCAAGCTGCATCTGTTCGATCTCGTGGGAGTGAACCAACTGCACGGAAGTCACGATCTCCCGGTTGAAATCATAGAGACTGTTACTCAGCACCTCGTGAAGTTTCTCAACTCGTTTTCCGCCGAGAGTGTCCTTCAGATCCAGGAAGATCCTGTATCGATGCTCCTCATTGAGAACCGCCTTGATCATGTCGAAGTAGATCTTCCAGTACCAATCATCATGGCTCTGCGCGTACTTCAAATGATCCAAGGCTGATTTATCGGGAATAATGAGGGCCCTAAAAGTAAGATCATCATCGTCGAAAAAGTAGTCCAGCCAGTGCCGATAGAAATCGAGCTTCGCCGGAGAGACCCCGGTCCATTTCACCTCCATGTGACGAGACAGGCCCGACTCCTGCTTTAGTTCCCGCAATCTCACGGCAATTTCACGGGCCTTATCTTTAGGGCAGGTGATGGCTCCGAGCACCATGCTCTTCTGACCATCGTTCTCAAGATGGCAACTTTCATCACAGTAGATGTTCAGCAACTCGCTCATGCGGCTTCGGTGGTGGGGGTTTGAAGAGGAATCTGGCCGGAGAGGAGGCGGGGGAGGAGCAGGTCGCGGGTTCTGCGGAGGTTTAGGGTTTGAAGATGTAGTTTTTGGATGAGGCGGAAACTGGGCGATACAATATCGGAGAATTGATCGAGCAGGGCTCTCGAGGGATGGGCCAGGTTGTAATCGTCGAAGCATTGCTCCTGAACACGCTGACGCCCCGTTGCACCAGACATGCTTTTGATGGCCACTCCACGAAACTCCTCGCTCCGAGCCATGCAATAGACGAACTCAGGAGTGAGGGAGCGGGAACGAAGGACAATGAACTCTGTCGAGCCGAAGGCGACCGATGACCCATCTGGAAGAAATTGCACGAATCCTGTCTTTCCATTTTCCAGACAGGGGGTGATTCGGGCAAAGAGGGTATCGCCGTTCTGGAATTTTGCGCCGCTGTTGCCAGAGCGCGACTCGATATTGGAGATGATCATCGAGTCGTTGGAGAGGCAGCCCATTGGCACGAAAGGCTTTTCACCATCACGGGGAACGGTAACGCGAGGGTTGATGTCCACGCACTCTGGGAGCTTAATCACCTCCCAGCCTTTGGGGATATTGCCGAGGGGGGATGGGATGAGCGGGGTGCTTTCGTTGCCGGGATAGCGGTAATGGACGAACCATTCGCGGTAGAGGTTCCGGGCCATGGTCTCGAGCACCTTGATCCGCCGCTGGCTGTTCTCGATCAACTCATCGTAGGCGGAGAGGATTCCAGCGATGCGGTCCTGTATAGGACGGGGCGGCAGCTGTACTTCAAGATCCTTAGCCGCACCTATATTGAAATGCTGCTGAGCTACACCAACCAGATTTCCTGCAACTGACGCAATCCCCCACGCCGAGTTAAAAATTGCTGCAAGATAGTGCGGATTGAGGGCGACTGAAGGCGTTATTATGACGAGGTCTGCACAATTCAGCTCATGAAATGTCTCCGGTATAACGCAAGCCGTTCCTGGATAGCCTGTGCGGACAACAGCAACGTCTCCGGGCTTTAGTGCTGATTTACGAAGCTTCTCATGAAAATCGCGAGGCACATACTTGATGTCTTCGATATTTAACCGAAATGGCGTGATGTTTTGTGATCGAAGAAATGGAATCCCTGCGGATGCATATTTGTCTGCCATCGGACCTACATGTCCGACGGTGATGCGCTCGCAAACCTCTTTGAGTTTTACCTTCCGCATTTGGGAAGCAGCCATGGTTATCCCTCCAAAATCTCAGCCACGTTCTGAGCAATGGTTGATTCGAGTTCGCGGGCCTGAGCGTTCAGCGCGGTCAGTTCTTCGTTCAGTGTCTCGAGTTGCTCCTTAAAGTCCTCGTCGCTGACTTCCTCTCCGGGGGCAACACCGACGTAGCGTCCGGGATTCAGGCTCCAGCCCTGCGCCTCGATCTCGGCAAGGCTCGCCGCCTTGCAGAGGCCGGGGATGTCGGCATAGGCAGCCTTGGCTCCGAAAATTTCCTTCAGCTTCGCTTCGGCCTCCTCGCCGCCCAGTGTGAAGTCGGGCTGCTCGCCACGGTAGAGGCGGACCAGATTCGCAAGGAAGCCGACCTGTCCCGGGGTCCAGTTGCGGTGCGCCCGGTCGATCTGGCGGTAGATGTGGCGTGCGTCGATGAAGAGGACGGTGTCAGCGCGGGGCGTGGTGGCTTTTCCCTTATCCAGAAACCAGAGGGTACAGGGAAGCGTGACCGTATAGAACATGTTCGGCCCGACGGAGACCATGACATCGACGCTGCGGCTCTCGATGAGCTGTCGGCGGAGTTCCTGCTCGGAGGAGCGGGCGTCGGAGGCGGAGTTCGCCATGACGAATCCGGCGCGGCCTTTGGCATTCAGCGCGGAGTGGAAAAGCTGGATCCAGAGGTAGTTCGCATTGTCGGTGCGGGGGAGACCGTAGGGAAATCGGCGTCCGGGGCCGACGGAGTCGGCGAGGCGTTCCTTGTCGACGGCGTTGACGTTGAAGGGAGGGTTGGCGAGGACGAAGTCGAACCGTCCCGTGGCGGCGTGGGGGTCGTCGTAGTAGCTGATGGCCTGCTTGATATTCCCCTCGAGGCCGTGGACGGCGAGGTTCATGCGGCAGAGGTCGGTGGTGGCGCGTTCCTTCTCCTGGCCGAAGATGGCGAGCTCCTTGGCGGGGTTCTTCCGATGCTCGGAGACGAAGCGGGCACTCTGGACGAACATACCGCCGGAGCCGCAGGCGGGGTCGAGGATATAGCCGTGGTAGGGCTCAAGGATCTCGGTGAGCAGGCGGACGATGCTGGAGGGGGTGTAGAACTCTCCCCCACCCTGCCCCTCGGTCATGGCGAACTCGGAGAGGAAGTATTCGTAGACGCGGCCGAAGGTGTCGTAGTCGGTGGTGACGGGGATCTCGGAGATCTTCTTGAGGAGGCCCTTGAGCAGGGTGCTCGAGAAGAGGTTGTAGGTCTTCGGGAGGATGCCGGAGAGCTGGGGATTCTGCTTCTCGACGGCCAGCATGGCGGCATTCACCTTCGCTCCGATGTTCTCCGCCTCGGGGAGAGATAGGAGGTAGTCGAACCGGGCTTCAGCTGGGAGGTAGAGGATCCCCTCGGCATGGTAGGCATCGGGCTCCTCGACGCGGCTGCCACGACGGGAAGAGCGGGAGGAGGCTCCGGCGGAGGCTGCCTCGAGCTTAGCCCGCTGGGCGGCGAAGCGGGCATCGGCAAAGCGGAGGAAGATGAGACCGAGGACTGGGGTAGAGTATTCGGCGGCCTTCAGGCCGGAATTTGCCCGAAACTGGTCAGCGGCATCCCAGAGACGCTTTTCCAGAGTGCTCGAAGCCTGATCTCGTTCAGTGGGGGCGATCCATTTCACAGAGAGAAGAGGTAACAGGTTGTTGTCTGACAGTCACGAAAGGATGGAGTAGAATTCATGGTTCGATTCCAACAGCACCAAAACACCCAGTCGTAGAGTCCTACCCCATATTCTTCTGTTCAGTCAGGGCTACGGTAATTTGATGCCAGAGTTAGGCGGTCAAGCGCCGCTGTAGTGAACTACTGCAAGCGCAGACCAACGCCACTATGGCGCAAAGGACCTAGTCCCTCGCTTCAAGGGTCCCCTTGGTGACGCCAAGTTGAGCATTCGCGCGGAGCGAGCGCCACAGATCGGCACCTTCAGTCTTGCCACTCAGAAGTGCTTGGTAGGCGCGGAGGATGTTACCGGTCTGTTCGGCATCCTCTTCCAAGAGTTCGACTCGGAAGTTGCGGAGACCGGCGGCGCAGAGTTCCTTGAAGTAGCCGGCACCTGTCTGAGCAACGGCATTGAAAAGGGTGTTCCGGCAGCCGACATCGGCACGAAGAGGATGCTTTATCCCGACGCGGTCGCGCAGGTAAACACGATGGGCCTCGCAGGGACGGCCGCAGTCGGTGTGATCCTTCCCCTCGGAGAGGAAAGCCGCAAAGACGCAGTGCTCCATGTGAAACATCGGCATGTGCTGATGGAGCGTGAGCTCGAACCACTCGGGAGGAGCCGCTTCGAGCAGGTCAAGCACCTGGGACACGTTCAGGTCATAGCTGACGGTCACCTGCTGCAATCCCTGCATCATGAAGAACTGGGCCGAGAGCGGGTTGGAAACATTGAGCGAAAAATCACCGACCGTCGTGAGGCCGCTCCCGGCGAAGTGGGAGATCGCACCGAGGTTGCGGATGAGGACGCCGTCGGGTTCCGCGTTCTCGATGAGCTTGAAGAAACCCTCCTCGGTCGCTTTCTGGATGCGGGGTGTGGCCAGCAGGATGCGGGCTGAAGCAACCGGGCTTCCTGCGGAGCGTGCCTTCTCCCTCACCAGACCAACAGCCTCCTTGTAGCGGCGGATATCCTCAAAGTCGGCATAGACTTCCGTGACTTCGGCATCCAGGGCGGCACCGATCTGCTCCATCGAGCGGCAGAGAACGCGCAGGGAGGGAGGAGTGGGAGTCTCGGGCAGGGTGGTCAGCCCTTCGTTGCTTCGCTTGAAGAGGGTTCTCCAGTTGATCCACTCCTCGGGACGCTTCCGCTCGGTGGCAACCAAGAGCTTCTGCAGCAACTCACGGCGCATCCGGTTGATCTCGCCGATCGGCAGGATCACATCACCCTCGATCATGAGTGTGATGTCACGGAGGGCCAGTCCCGAATCCGCTGTCTTCTCAAGCTGGGCGCGGAGTTTCTCCGCGGTGAGAGGGGCCTTGTGCGCGGTCTCCAGCGGGATCAGCGATGAGACGGTGATCTCGCCCGTTTTCATCACCAGCGGCTCGCCCGCCTTTCCCGAGACGGTCACATCGAAGGGCTTGGCGTTTCTGGCCTCGATGCGCCCTCTATAGGACTGGCGGAGACGCTTGTTCAGGTCGGGGTCATCGGTTTTCCAGATCCGGTCCCCTACCTTCAGGCGACTGGTGTCGAGATGACCGTGGCGGAAGTAATGGCGGTTCTCCCTGATCTCGTAGATCCGGCCTCCCTGCTCCTGATCTGTATCGGCGCCGGTGTCAAACACGATGCCGTCGCCGGGCTTGAGAGGAGCCTGCGGGTCGAAGGCGATGAAGTCCGGCCCCACACCCGCGATCGTACCAAGGAAGGCCCCCCGCTTCTTGCCAAAGCGGGCGTGGACCAGTTCCTGATGATTCACCCCGTGCATCCAGCCGGAGTAGAGTCCCCGTGAAAAGGTCATCTCGAGCTGGTAGCGATCATTGTCGCTGGCTTCCCGGGGTTGGCCGGCCAAGGCGGCGTCGATTGCTTTCCTGTAAACCTGGCAGACGGCGGCCACATACTCGGGGGACTTCAGGCGTCCCTCGATCTTGAAACTTTCGACGCCCGAGGCGATCAGGTCCGGAATGTCGTTCACCGCGGCAAGGTCCTGCGGGGAGAGCAGGTAGCGCTTGTCACCGAGATCACGGAGCGCCCCGTCCACGACAAGCTCGTACGGCATCCGGCAGGCCTGGGCGCACTCACCGCGGTTGGCACTCCTTTGGCCGAGAGACTCGCTGGTGAGGCACTGGCCCGAGTAGGCAACGCAGAGCGCCCCATGGACAAAGACCTCGAGCGGCATCCGCTCCTTGTCGAAGCGCTTGAGTTCCCTCAGCGAGAGTTCGCGGGCCAGGACCGAGCGGGTGATCCCGAGATCGCGGGCCACCTCGACACCCTGCGGCGAGGTGAGGGTCATCTGGGTCGATGCATGAATGGGAAGCTGCGGAACGATCGCGGCCGCCAGACGCACCAGGCCGATGTCCTGGACGATCAGCGCATCGACGCCCGAACGGTTTAGGAGGCGCAGATACTCGGCAGCGTCATCAAGTTCTCCGGTGAAGACAAGGGTATTGAGCGTCACGTAGGCCTTCACCCCGTGGCGGTGGCAGAATTCGGTGACCTCGGGAAGCTCCTCCTCGGTGAAATTATCGGCGCGCAGTCGGGCATTGAAGCGGGGCAGGCCGAAGAACACCGCATCGGCGCCGTTGGCAACCGCCGCCTTCAGGCAATCCCACCCACCGGCCGGGGCGAGGAGTTCGGGTTTCAAAGGCATGGGTATCGAAATATGAATGTTGAATTATGAATTATGAAAGGATCTGTTCCGCTTTTTCATCCCTCATACTTCATCATTCATACTTTTCTCTTATCCTCCCGCGGCAACCTTCATGAGTTCGATGCGATCCCCGGCAACGAGGTTGATCGAAGCCCACTCAGATCGGTGGAGCGCCTTCCCGTTATGCTCCACGAGCATGAGGGCAGCGGGAAGGGAGAGTTCGGCAAGAAGCACCTCGATCGACGTGGCTACGACCTTCTTGGATTCACCGTTGATCGTGAGAAGGGGCATGGGGCAGAAAGGCAAAATGTAGAATGAAAAATGAAGAGGGGGGAAATCAGGCAGGTATCGGCACTGCAATTGAAGTCCCTGTTTTTTCATTTTTCATTTTTCCTTCATCATTTCTTAGGATCGCTGCGTCCCAGTCCTTCCAGACCGGTTCGAGCCCCTTGGAACGGAGCACCGCCGCGACTTCCGCGGGGGAGCGGTCGTCGCTGATCGAGAACTGTTCGGTCGCCTGGGTCGATCCGCAGGCACTGGCGGGGATCGATCCCTCGACCTTCTTCCCCTTCACGGTTTGATGGACCTGATCCGCTCCTTGACCGGTGTAACCACCGGGCTCGGTGTGGCTACCGGCGCTCATCATCGTGACACCCAGCGGAGCCAACGCATCGCGGAGAGGTGCAGGTTCGCGCGTACTGAGGACAATCCCCACATGAGGGAAGGTGACGCGCAGCGCGCAGAGAAGTTGGGTGAGATCGCGATCCTCGAACGGAAACCTCGGCTCGAAGGAACCCGCAGCGGGACGGAGCCTCGGGAGACTGACCGTGATCTGGGAGGTCCAGCAGGCTCGCTGAAGATGGAACAGGTGTGCCGCCAAGGCAGTCGCTTCGCGACGCCAGTCGGAAAGACCGAAGAGAACACCGATACCGAGCCTGCGGAATCCCGCGGCATGGGCGCGCTCCGCCGCATCGAGACGCCAGTCGTAATCCTTCTTGGGGCCCGCCGTGTGGAACTCCCGGTAGGCTTCCCGGTCGTAGGTCTCCTGATAGACCACCAACCCCTCGGCCCCGGCATCGACCATCGGGATGTACTCCCCGGTCTCCATCGGGGCCACTTCCAGCGAGATGCTAGGAATCTCACGGCGCAGTCGCTCGATGCACTGGCGGAGATAGCCGCCGGAGACAAACTTGGGATGCTCCCCGGCAACCAGGAGAATGTTGCGGAATCCCTCCGCCGCAAGATGGCGCGCCTCGGCCGCGACCTGCTCGATCTCGAGAGTGACGCGAAGAATGGCGTTGTCGCGGGAGAATCCGCAATAGGAGCAGTTGTTCACGCACTCGTTGGAGAGGTAGAGCGGCGCGAACATCCGCATCGTCCTTCCAAAATGCCTGCGCGTCAGCGCGACGGACCGGCGGGCCAGTTCCTCAAGCGCGGCATCGCCGAGCGGTTCGAGCAGACGCCGGAAGGCGGCAAGCTCGTGCGGCGGCGACGAGAGAAACGAATCGATCTGTGTGGAAAAGGACACGGATGAATACTAAGGCAAAAGGCAGAATGAAAAATGAAGAAGTGGGGAGATGCGGAAATCCCCTGTTTTGGCATTTTTCATTTTTCCTTCTTCATTTCCCCCACCGCCATGCGGCCGAGGGTTTCCATTTCGGCTTCGGTCGGGGGTCTTCCCTCGCCACGGCATGACTCGTCGAGATCGGAAACACGGGAGACCCGTCCGTTCTTCCAGACAAGCGACTCGGGAAAGCAGGGGCCGACCTTGAGCGGGTCGCTCCACAGATGGATGGCAAGCGTCCTGGAGGGGTGAAGCGCCGCGGCCAGATGCATGGGGCCGCTATCGGAACTGACGATGAACGAGGCACCCCTCAGGATGGCGGTCAACTCCAGCAGATCGGTCCTGTTGCTCCAGTTCTCCACATTGGAGGGAAGGTCATCAGGCAAATCCCCACGCCCGACCACCACGACCCGAAAACCGGAGGCTCCGCGGGCGTAGGCTCTCACCAGTCCGGCATCGAGACTCTTCCCCCCTCCCCTTGCAAAGGGATGGATAACGAGATAGGGATCGGCCGCACGGAATCCGGCGGGCATCCTCCCCGCGGGCAGGATGAATTCCGGTCGCTTCGGCTTCGGGATCCCGAGATGATCGAGCACCGCGAGATAGCGTGTCACCGCATGGTCATTGCCGGAGACAGGCACTCTTCCGCCATGCAGCAGGCGCGCCCCCTCGCGTGCATCGGAGAGTCCCACGATGCGGTCTGCTCCGGAGATCCTTGCAAAGAGGGCGCTGCGGAGCAGTCCCTGGAGGTCGATCGCCAGGTCGGGCTTCCAGTCGCGGAGGGTTCCGAGCCAGGCCACCGAACGGAGCCATCCGGCCACTCCCCGGAACTTGTCACGGGGGAAGAGAACCGTCTCCGAGACGCCGGGGTGCCCCTCGATAAGTGTGCGCCATGCGGGCTGGATGAGCCAGCGCAGCTCCGCGTCGGGCCAGTGAGCGTGAATCGCGGAGACCACGGGGATCGCATGGATGACATCGCCGAGCGAACTCGGCTTCACCAGAAGGATGCGCTTCGGACGGGACACGGGAGAGTTCATGATCCTGTGTGCAGTCGTTCGGCGAGTTTCTCGGGGAGGCCGGCGGCACGGACCGCCGCGGCGGCGGCCCCGATGTCGTATTCCACGCGGCGCAACCAGAGCCCCGAGCTCTCCTCGTCATAGATCATGTAGGCGGCCCTGGGATCGCCGTCGCGCGGTTGCCCCACGGAGCCCGCATTGATGAGAAACTTCCGATCCATGGGGAGCTGGACCCCTTCGCCCTCGTTCCCGAAGAGCAGGACCTCGCCGCTTCCCTTCGCGAAGGCCTTGGGA
This sequence comes from Chthoniobacterales bacterium, assembly GCA_049282095.1. Classification (GTDB taxonomy): domain Bacteria; phylum Verrucomicrobiota; class Verrucomicrobiia; order Chthoniobacterales; family UBA6821; genus UBA6821. Next base: position 37,546 of record JBAPTI010000016.1, on the reverse strand, counting down.
ACGTGGGTGTGACCGATGAAGCAGACCGGCGTACTCTGACAGGCCAGGCTCATCGCGGCGTCCTCCGCGGTACGGATGTATCCCCAGGAGAGCGGCGAATCGAGCGTGGCATGGACAAGAGTGATGCGGCGGATCTGGCGCTGGACGCGGAGCGAGGCAAGCCAGCTCTTCTGCTCCGGATTCAACTGCCGCCGGGTCCACTCGATCGACGCGGCGGCCTCAGGACTGAAATCGCCGAGCGGACGCTCATCGGCGGCGGCCTGGTCATGGTTGCCGAGGATGCAGGCACCCGGCAATGCCCGCACTGTCTCAAGGCACTCCGCAGGATTCGCATTGTAACCCACCACGTCACCCAGCGTGTAAAACTCCCCGCAGCCATACTCGCGCGCGTCGGCTAGAACCGCCTCAAGCGCCTGCAGGTTGGCATGGATATCTCCCAGGATCGCGCAGCGCATCAGCTTCGGGGACGGGGGGAGGGTGACGGGCGCGCGGGGGATGAGGGGGATGCAGCGGGAGCCAGTTCCTTGACCCGCTGGGCGGCGGGGATCTTCAACTGTTCCTCCAGTTTCCGCAGGATGGTGAGCAGGTTCGGCGCGCGCATCCTGCCGCCCTCGTTGTGGAGGAGGAGCAGGCGGTCATACGCCTCCCTTTCACGACCGGGAACCTTGGCCGCCTCGTAGGCGGCGAAGCGCTTGAGGTAGGCGGGTGCGTCGGGGAACGAGGCGGCCTTGGCGAAGGCATCGGCCGCTCCCGAATGATCCTCGACCTTGTCACGGAGCAGGATCCCAAGCCTCTCCTGAAGCAGGTAGCTGTCGGGATTGTTGCGGATGCCCCTCTCCAGGAAGTCGCGTCCGAGGTCGATGTATTGACGGCGCGCCCGCTCGCGGAGCACCTCGCTTCGCTGCCTGGTGTCCTGAAGGGCGGAGGCATTCCATGCCATGTGCCATGCGGCGATGTCCCAGTAGAGGAGCGAATGCGGCTGCAGTGTCGTGACGGTGTTGAAGAGGCCGGTCATGCGCCCCCACTCGGTCTTCTCCCAGGCGGTGTGCGCCTCGATCCAGAGGAAGGCCGCAAGGGGCGCGCGGAACCCGCTCAGAGCCGCGAGAAATCCCGACTGGCCGACCTGCTCCCGAAGCGAGAGGTCGATCGGCGTCGTCCGGAATCGGGCCTCCTTGGAGAGGCGCTGCAGTTCCATCTGCCAAGGGAGGAGGATCGCCCCCGCGACAGCAAGCATCAGGATGGCCGCCAGACTGCGGAACGGGTTCATCGCGCCGGTCATGGTGATCAGAGCTCCCTGTTCTGAAAAAGGAAGCAGGCAACGGCGAAGTAGACGGCCGTGTAGACACCGCCGAGCGCCATGGTCTGCCAGAAGAGACTCATCGGCAGTGCTGTTGCTGCCACGATGTCATCGGTGAGGTTGAAGGCTTGGAGATCCGGGAAAATCAGGGCCACCAGTGCCGTGAAGATCCGGGTCCACCAGTGGATCCCGACCCCGCCCATCCAGTATTCGCGGGCGGTGACCTGCAGGTGCCCGATGAAGTAGGCCGAGGTGGCAACGAGAATCGCAAAGATGCCCGAGGTGGCGAAGGTGGAGATCAGCAGGGTGAGCGATGAGAGCAGGATCGCCTTAACCAGCAGGATCGCCATCGCCGGGATGAGATCCCAACTGAAAGCTCCCTTCCTGATCGCGTCGAGGGCCGCGGCCAACTCCTGTGGCGAACCCGACAAGGATCGCTGGGTCTCCAACAGCGCGGCCTGCTCCCTCAGGAAAAGCACACCGAGGAACAGCACCCCCATGACGATCGTGGAGAGGCCCAGGAGGATGACGACGCCGAGAAGTTTGCCCAGCAGATACTCGTGGCGGGGAACCGGCTTGGAGAGGATCGTGAAGATGGTGCGGTCCTCGAGATCACGCGGGAGGAGCATCGCCGTGGCCAGGATCGCAAGCAGGCTAAGGAAGACGGACATCGCACCGAGCGCGACATCCTTGAGCATCTGGAACTCCTCCTGGAACGAGAACTTGGCGAGGAAGGCGGAGTTGCCGATGACGATGAGCGCGAAGAGAAGAAGGAAATAGAAGACCTTCTGCCTCACCAACTCGGTGAAGGTGTTCCTTCCGATGGCGATGATGCGGGTGGGTGCGGCGGTCATCGTCTGCGGCGTGTGGCGGTGGCCCTGCGCTTCACGACGGGGAAACGCGTCCCGACATCGTCACCCGCAACGGCCCCCGCGATCATGCCCTTGAGGCGTCCATGGGCGATGACGGTCTCGACCCCGGCCTCCACAGCCGTCCGGACGGCGGTGAGCTTGGCCTTCATGCCGCCTGTGGAATGCTCCCCCTTCTCGGGCGTCACATGACGGAAGGCCTCGCCGATGTCGGTAACGAGCGGGATGCGGTGGGCGCGAGCAGAGGGTGTGCTGCGGCCGAGCAACCCGTCGGCACTGGTGAGCAGGATGAGGAGGCGGGCCTTCACCAACTGGGCGACCTCGGCGGAGAGACGATCATTGTCTCCGAAGCGGAGCTCCTCGACGGCGACCGAATCATTCTCGTTGATGATCGGGACCACGCCGGGAGAGGAGAGCAGCTTGGAGAGGGTGATGCTTGCATTGCGACGGCGGCCCGCATTGAAGATGTCGTCATGGGTGAGAAGCAACTGGGCGGGACGCAGCCCGTGGCGCGCGAGATGCCGCGCGTAGGCATTCATGAGGGCGGGTTGGCCCACGGCCGCGCAGGCCTGTTTTCCGGCAAGGTCGGAGGGGCGCTTCGCGAGCCGCAGGGCATCGACTCCCGCGGCGACGGCGGCGCTGGAAACGACCACGCATGGAATGCCGGCGGCCACAAGGGCCGCGATCTCGGCGCAGAGTCTGCGGAACTGCGATTCATCGAGCGAGCACCCACCCTCGCGGGCGAGGATGCCTGTGCCGAACTTGAGGACGACGGGACGCTTCTTCATGACTCCCTATTCTTGACGCGAAGCAATCATGAGTTCCAGAAAACCCGCTTCCAGGGCAAGCCCCTCCTGAACACCGCGTTCCAGGGTTCCCCGGAGTTTTTCGATGGCCTCGAGGCAGCGGAGCAACCGGCGCGACTCCGCCTCATCGGGAGCGCCTCCTGTTCCGTGCAAGCTCCTGAGCGAGGCACCGAACCAGTCGGCCATCACCCCGATCAGCAGGGAACGCTCCCCGAGCACGTCGGCTTCGGCCGAGGCTTTCAGGGCCTCCTCCCTCGCCTCGAAATCCCCCTCGGTCGTCTTTCCAAAATGCGCCTTCTCCGCGGAGAGTTCCTCCTTCATCCGCTCCTCGGCCTCCTCGCGGACCTCCTCCAGCAGATCCCGGAACAGTCTGGTCAGGCCGAAGGCCGCGGTCGCATCGGTTCGGGCTTCCGGCCCGAAAAAACGGGGCATCGCCGCTGAGAGCTTCTCCTCGCGCGATCCGGCGGGCGGGCGGTGCGCCGAGCGGAGCACCACCGAGATGCAGCGGGAGCGGATCGTCTCGAGAAGCGCCTCGGGAAGTTGCGTGGTCAGCAGCAGAAGCGATCCCTCCGAGGGTTCCTCAAGCGTCTTCAGGAAGGCGTTGGCAGCCTGGACCATGAGTCGGTCCGCGTCGCGGATCACCGCCACCTTGCGCGATCCCTTTTCAGGGGTGCGGTGGATCGCCTCCTCCAGTTCCCGGATCTGCTCGATCAGGATGCGGCGGGACTTCGAACCCGGCTCGATCGCATGAAAGTCGGGATCCTGCTCCACATGAATGGCCCCGGTGCCGAGGAAGAGACCGGCCACCTCATTGGCAAATTCCCCGACACCCGAGCCGGGCCCGCCGGAGATCAGGTAGGCATGGCCGAGGCGCCCCTCGGCAAGGGCCTTCTCGAGCAACCGGTACGCCTCTTCCCTAGAAAATGCCATGAGCCCCCCCGTTGAAGCGTTCCGCAAGTGCGGCCGTGATGAGGCTCTCCACCGAGGCCTCGTTGCCCGAGGCATCGATCACGGCAAAGCGACCGGGGCTCGCCTCGGCGAGTTCGAGATAGCCGCGCCTCACCGCCTCGTAGAACTCCTCCCCCTCCTGCTCCATCCGGTCGACCGGCCCTTTGCGGGAGGCCGCACGGCGGCGTCCTTCGGCGGCGTCGAGATCAAGGAGCAGGGTGAGATCGGGAAGCGTCCCTCCGACGGCGAAGGCATTGACCGCCGCAACATCCCGTCGGTCCAGTGCCCGGGCCACCCCCTGATAGACCGTTGTGGAATCCAAAAACCTGTCGCACAGCACCATGGCCCCGCGCTCCATGGCCGGACGGATCACCTCCCGAACAAGCTGGGCACGGCTGGCCGCAAAGAGGAGCAGTTCAGCCTCGGGTGTCATCGCGCCGGCGGACTCATCATACTGGAGCAGATGACGGATCTGCTCCCCGATCGGGGTTCCGCCCGGCTCCCTCAGGAGGACCACCTCACGGCCCGCATCACGCAGGCGTGCGGCGAGACGGCCGATCTGGGTCGACTTGCCGCACCCCTCGGAACCCTCGAATGTGATGAAGAGGCCTTTGCCTGCCATGAGGATGGAATCATAGCGGGAAGAGGCACGGGTTGAAGTGCTAAAAGGGGATTGCACCCCTTGTGGATCTTTGGCGGAAAACAGGCTAAAACGCCTCCATGGCAAACCACTGGCTCGTCAAATCCGAACCCTCCGCCTACTCGTGGGCCGACCTCATCAGAGAGAAGCAGACAGCATGGACAGGTGTCCGCAACTTCCAGGCCCGGAACAATCTCCGCGCGATGAAGAAGGGGGACCTCGTCCTCTTCTACCAGAGCGTCACCGATCCCTCCGTGCGCGGCATCACCAAGGTCGTCAAGGAAGCCTACCCTGATCCCACCGCCAAGGAGGGTGACTGGAGTTGCGTCGATCTGGCCGCCGTGAAACCCCTCCCCTCACCCGTCACGCTTCAGGAGATCAAGGGGGAGAAGTCCCTTGCGGAAATCTCTCTCATCAAGCAGTCGCGCCTCAGCGTGATGCCGATCGCCCCCAAGGAATACGAGCAGATCCTCGGGATGGGTGGGATCTGAAGTCTAAGTGGGGAAGGTTGCTAGGCTGCTTAATCCCCCCCACAAGAAGTTCCTCTTCATTTTTCATTCCCCCTTTTCCCTTTCCCGATGACCGCCACCAAAATCCGCTGGGGCATTCTCAGCACCGGAAAGATCGCCCATCGCTTCGCGGAGGCACTCTCCAAATCCTCGACCGGTCAACTCGCGGCGGTGGCAAGCCGAACCTCGGAGGATGCCGCCAAGTTTGCCGGACAGCACAGTGTCCCCCACGCCCATGGAGACTATGCGGCACTTCTGGAAAACCCTGAAGTCGACGCTGTCTACATCGCGCCTCCCCATCCGATGCACCGGGAGTGGGCCGTCCGTTGCGCGGAGGCTGGCAAGCACATCCTCTGTGAGAAACCCGCAGGCATGAACCGTGCCGAGGTGGAAGAGATGATCGGCGCGGCGCGAAAGCACGGAGTCTTCTTCATGGAAGCCTTCATGTACCGCTGCCATCCGCAGACGGAAACCCTGCGCAAGCTGATCCGCTCCGACGAGATCGGACCGATCCGCATGATCCATGCAACCTTCAGTTACCATCTCGGGGAATATGATCCGCGTCATCGTTTGGTCGCCCGAGCTCTGGGAGGCGGGTCGATCCTGGATATCGGATGCTACGGGGTCTCAATGGCCCGGATGGTGGCCGGCGAAGTCTTGGGGAAACGCCATGCCGAACCGAAGGAGGTCCGTGGATTTGCCAGACTGGATCCCGGAGAGAAGACCGATCTCACCGCCGCCGCGATCCTGCGATTCCCCGGTGGACTCATCGCCATGATCCAAAGCGGAATTCAACTCCATGGAACCAATGAAGTCCGTCTGGAAGGGGAACTCGGAACGATCACCCTGAACTGCCCCTGGGGCGTTTATCCCGGCGAAGCCGAGATCCGGATCCGCAATCACAAGGGGGGTGTGACGCGGACTCTGCCGAGCGGAACTCCCGACCACGATCTCTACGGATTCGAGATCGATGCGGTGGCCCGTGCCGTTGCCGAGGGGAGACAGCAAACCCCGGAAATGGACTGGGAGGATTCGCTCGGCAACGCCGCCGTCCTAGATGCCTGGCTGGCCGAGGCGGGCGTCAGCTATTGCCGGAGCGTTTAAAGGCTCAGCCCCTGAAGTAGAGATAGGAGGCGATGATCGCGGCAAGGCCGACGATGTGCTCGGATCCGATGTTAGAAGCGAAGATCGAGGCCCCGTTGACCCACCAACCGAGGGTTCCGAGTGTCGTGTTCAGGGGGGAGGGAATAGGAGATGAAAACGGGTCAGGTCTGCCCGTAATAGGCATCCTTGCCATGCTTGCGGAGGAAATGCTTCTCACGAAGCGCCGCCGGGAGTTCTCCAACCGAGGGATTCAAGGCCAGGGTCTTGAGGGCGATCTCGGCGCAGATCTCGAGGGCCAGTGCATACTCCACCGCCTTGGAAGCGGTGGGTCCCCAGGCGAAGGGTCCGTGGCCGGCAACCACAACGCCCGGCACTTCAAGCGGATCGCTCTCCGCAAAAGCCTCGACGATGACCTTGCCTGTCTCCCACTCGTAGTCGCCGGAGATCTCTTCTGGAGTCATGTGACGGGTGACGGGCACCTCACCCCGGAAATGGTCGGCGTGCGTCGTGCCGAGGCAGGGAATCGGACGTAGCGCCTGGGCGAAGGCCACGGCATTCCGCGAATGCGTGTGGACCACGGAGCCGATTCCAGGGAAGGCCAGGAAGAGCTTCCGATGGGTCGGGGTATCGGAAGAGGGACGGAGCGTTCCCTCGACCACATTCCCCTCCAGATCGACAATCACCATCCGCTCCGGCGTCAGGTCGGCGTAGTCGACACCGCTCGGCTTGATGGCAAGGACTCCCGCAGCCCGGTCGATCACGCTGACATTCCCGAAGGTGAGATCGACGAGGCCAGTGGCCGGAAGGCGGCGGTTCGCCTCGCAGCAGGCCTCCCGGATGTCGCGGTGATTCATGATCAGATCTTTTTACACACGGCCGAGGCCCGGGGCGATATGATAGTAGATCTCGTTGTTGCGGAGTTGCTGGCGGAACTCCCTCATCCTTGTCTCCGCATCGATGACCGCCACCTCGACTCCCGCGATTTCGGCAAGATCCTCGATGTGTTCGGAGGTGACCGCGTAGCTGTAGCCGGTGTGGTGGGCACCTCCGGCATGGATCCAGGCGCCGACGGCGGTCTTGAAATCGGGTCGGCACTTCCAGACGGCCCGTGCCACGGGCAGCTTGGGAAGTTCGTGGGGCGGCTTGATCGCATCGACCTCGTTGACCAGGAAGCGGAAGCGGTTGCCGAGATCCATGAGGGCAACGTTGACGGCCGCGCCGGCACGGGCGTCGAACACAAACCGGGCGGGATCCGCCTTGCCGCCGATCCCGAGGGGATGCACCTCGAGTCGGGGCCGTTCCGCGGCGATCGAGGGACAGACCTCCAGCATGTGGGATCCGAGCACCAGCTGACCCGAGGGGTTGAGCTCGTAGGTGTAGTCCTCCATGAAGGATGCTCCTCCGGGAAGATCCGCCGAAATGACCTTCATCGCGCGGACGACGGCAGCGGTTTTCCAATCACCCTCGCCGGCGAAACCGTAACCCAGTGCCATGAGGCGCTGGACGGCGAGACCGGGCAACTGAGCGAGTCCGTGCAGATCCTCGAAGGTGTCGCTGAATCCCGTGAATCCACCCTGCTCAAGGAAGGAACGCAGACCGATTTCCTGGCGGGCGTTGTAGCGCAGGATCGCGTGGCGGTCGCCCCCCTTGCGAAGCGTGGAAGCAACGTCGTAGGTCTCCTCATACTCGGCGCAGAGACTGTCCACCGAGGCGTCGTCGACGGCCTCCATCGCCTCGACAAGATCCCCGACACCGTGCGTGTTCACGGAAAACCCGAAGCGGGCCTCCGCGGCGACCTTGTCTCCGTCGGTCACGGCGACCTGACGCATGTTGTCGCCGAAGCGGACATACCTGCCCTTCTGCCAGTCGGCCCATGCACGGGTGACTCGCATCCAGGCGGCGACGCGGTCCTGCACCTCGCCGTCGCTCCAATGGCCCACGACCACCTTGCGTGGAAGGCGCAGGCGGGCATGGATGAACCCGTGCTCCCGGTCGCCATGGGCGGCCTGGTTGAGGTTCATGAAGTCCATGTCGATCTCGGCCCAGGGCAGATCGCAGTTGAACTGCGTGGCGAGGTGGAGAAGCGGCTTACGCAACTGGAGCAGGCCGTTGATCCACATCTTGGAAGGGGAGAAGGTGTGGCACCAGGTGATGACGCCGGCGCACTCGGGGGCGCCGTTGGCCTCGAGCAGGGTCGCGCGGATCTCCTCCGGACGGGTCAGGACGGGCTTGAAGACAAGCCTCAGAGGGAGTCGGCCCGAGGCGTTGAGTTGGTCGACGATGGCCTTGGAGTTCTCTGCAACCTGACGGAGCGGCCCCTCTCCGTAGAGGTGCTGACTGCCGGTGAGGAACCAGATTTCAGGGTTGGGGATGTTTTTCATGAAAAGTATCGGTGCGAGGTGGAGAGAAGGACCAGATCAGGACAGTGCAAGGCTTCTCTTGCTGATGGCGAGGAGTTCCTTCATCACGCCGGAAAGGTCGGCCTTGCGGTTCACGCCGCCGAAGGCGTCGTGCAGTGCACGGTAGAGTGCGAAGAGTTCGTCGTAGGTCTTCTTAGAGGCGGGATTGGGGACATAGGCCTTTGGCTTGATCTTCACCATCGCCTTCTGCGCCGCCTGGAAGTCCTTGTGAGCCCCGGCCAGAACCGAGGCCGAGATGGCCGATCCAAGGGCACAGGCCTGACTCGATCCGGCCACCTGCATGGTGCAACCAGTGATGTCGGCGTAGATCTGCATCAGGAGGGTGTTCTTCTCAGCGATGCCTCCGGCGCAGACGACCCGCTTGACGGGAACACCGTATTCGCGGATCCGCTCGATGATGGCTCGTGCCCCGAAGGCAGTCGCCTCGATCAGTGCCCGGTAGATCTCGGCCCGTGTGGTATGCAGGGTCTGTCCGATCATTCCTCCGGTCAGGAGAGGATCGACCAGGATGGTGCGGTTGCCGTTGTGCCAGTCCAACGCCAGCAAGCCGCTCTGGCCGGGCTTCAGCTTGACGGCCTCCCGGGTCAGGGTTCCGTGCAGGGCCGCGTCTCCTCCGCAGATTCCCTCGACACACCACTTGAAGATGTCACCGACCGCCGATTGCCCGGCCTCCACGCCGAAGAACCCGGGTAGGATCGCTCCCGGCACGATGCCGCAGATGCCGGGAATATCGGCCACCTTTTTGGTCATCGGGACGACAGCACAGTCACAGGTGGAGGTGCCGATCACCTTCACGAGCGTCCCCTCGGCGACACCGCACGCGACAGCCCCGTAATGGACGTCGAATTCGCCGATGGCGATCGGAATCCCGGAAGGAAGGCCGAGCGTCGCGGCCCATGAGGAGCAAAGCCTGCCGGCCGGCTCCGTGGCATCGTGGGCTTTCCCGTAGAGACGGTCGCGGAGCGAGGCGAGCTTGGGATGGAGCATTGCCAGAAACTTCTTGTCGGGCAACCCACCCCATTCGTCGCTGTAGAGCGCCTTGTGACCCGCGGCGCAAATGCCCCGCTTCACCTTCAGCGGATCCTCCACTCCGGCAAGAACCGACGGGATCCAATCCGAAAGCTCAACCCACGAATAGGCGGCGTCAAAGACCTTCGGTGCGACCTTGAGGCATTTCCAGATCTTGCTCCACCACCACTCGGAGGAATAGGTGTTGCCGCACTTAGCGATATACGCGGGACGATGCTTGGCCGCGAGTTCGGTGATCCGGGCCGCCTCCTCCCAGGAGGTATGGTCCTTCCAGAGCCAGCACTGGGCGGCAAGATTCCGCTTCCACTTGAGATCCATCGCCAGGGCGCGGTTCTTCCGATCGACGGGAATCGGACTCGATCCCGTGGTGTCGACACCGAGACCAATCACCTGGTTGGCGGAAAAGCCGGGCTTCTTCCCTGCCTCGGCAAGCGCTCCCTTAACCGACTTCCGAAGGCCCAGCAGGTAGTCGCCGGGATGCTGGCGGGCGAGATGATGATCCTTGGGGTCGAGCAGGATTCCTTGGTTTCCGCTTGGGTAATGGAAGACGGAACTTCCGAATTCCTTGCCGTCTTTGCAGCGCACCACAAGGGCGCGGACTGAGTTGGTGCCGTAGTCGATTCCAATCGTGAAGGACATGAGGGGAAGGTTGAAACTTGCGACCCGCGATTGGCAAGGGGCAGGATGCTTGACAGTTGAATGAAAACACCCCGAAAGACCCCCTCCCTAAGCGACATCGCTGCCCTCACGGGACTGACCAAATCAGCGGTCTCGCTGGCACTGAGTCATGATCCGCGGATCCCCAAGGCCACCCGGCAACGCGTGGAGAAGGCGGCCAAACGGATCGGGTACCGGCGCAATGCCGTCGTCGCACACCTGATGTCCCAGCTCAGGATCGGGGAACAGAGGGGGGAACGGGCGACCATCGCCCTGCTGAACCTCAACGAGGATCCCTCCGCCTTCCGCTCCCACCCGACCATCCCTGCCTACGTGAGGGGATGCAGGTCCCGCGCCGGGGCCCTCGGTTACATCCTCGATGAGATCAACGAACCGGCCACCTCCCTCGATGGTAAGGGACTTCTGCGGATCCTGCAGGCCAGGGGGCTGAGGGGGTGCATCCTCACCGGCCTCATGAAGAGTAACCGCCTCCCCTCCACCCTGGCCCCGCTCTGGACCGCCATGCCATGCGTCGTCACGGGGGTGAGAACGGAGGATCCCCGACTACCGTTTGCCTGTGCCGATCATCATGCGGTCGCCCAGCTCGCCCTCTCACGGATCCTTGCCTCCGGTCGACGGCGTCCCGCACTGGTCCTTGAACACGACATCGATGAACTCGTGCAAGGACGCTTCACCGCGGGGTTTCTGATCGCCCAGCGTGAACTCCCCGCACGCGACCGGGTTCCTCCGTTCTATCACTGCGGTGGTGACTCGAAACCCTCCCCGGAATTCATCTCATGGTGGGAACGTCATCGTCCGGACTCGATCCTGACGCTTTACCATGTCGTGGAGGAATGGCTGAAAGCACTCCGCGTAAAGGTGCCCGAGACAACGGCCCTCGTGCAGCTTGAATCACGTCCCGAGCGCAGTGACTGGGCGGGTGTCGACCAGCACAACGACCGAACGGGAGCCGCCGCGGTAGACCTGCTGGTGCAGATGATCCATGCGGGCGAGACAGCCCTCTCCACCTCACCGAGAGCCATGCTCATCGAACCGACTTGGATCGAGGGGAGCACACTCCCGGCAGGATCATGAGCCTAGGAATTGCCTAGCATCAGGCGCAGATTACGCACCGAGTCGAAGCACTCCATCGCCGTGACACGGGCGGCCTTTGCGAGTGCGGGCCAATCCTTCAGCACACGGCGCGAGGCCTCAACCGCCTCCTCAAGGTTGGAGGCAAAGAGCATTCCCGAATCCTTCGGGAGGAAGCGCTCGGCACCGGTCGGTTCGGTGACCACGGGTCGACCGAGCGCCAGAAAGGCCGCAGCGCGATCACTCAGCCAGCCACTTCCCATGATCGCCTCAAGCTTCACCGCCGTGAACTCGGCCGTGGCCCCCGCCAGATAGCGGTAGTAGGCCTCAGGCGTGCTGGTCAGGGCATGCGGGGTGGCCACCTTCCATCCCAGCGAGCGGAGGCGCCGGCGCTCGGGGTCATCGGGATTAAGATTCATCGCAAGCTCAAAGACCGCCTCTGGCACCCGTTTCGGCAGATCCATGTAGGGGGCGAAGGCGGCCTGCTTCGAGTAATCGCGCCACTCACCGCCGATCATAATGTTCCCGTCCCAATACCACTGGCCAATCGTCGTGAAGCGCGGCTTTCCGGTCGGGCGCGGCTGAGGCTGAGGCTTGAGGAGTTCCGTGTCGACGAGGGGAAAGTAACTCTTCCAGGAGACGATGGGCTTCGGGAGACGCGGATCGATCGCATCCATGCAGAGTCCGATCGACCAGAACTCGTCATGGCAGGACTGCCCCATCTCCATCTGATCCATCCAGTAGAGGACCTCGGTCGGATCGAGGCTACAGAGCAGGCGGCGGCCGAAGAGATTGGTGAGCGGCGGCTTGATTGAGTAGCTGAGGTTCAGCAGGAAGGAATGGGGAGCGAGTTCTCGGAGTTCCTTGAGCGGCATTCCGAAGGCCCGCATCCCTTCCGGGTGATGCTCCTCGGCACCTCCCCCAATCTGCGGGGGGCGGAGTAGCAGGCAATATTCGAGACCGTAGAAGGCCATCCTGCGGCGAAAACTCCGGACACACCGGGCATCCTTCTCCGGGTCACCACTCTCCTGAAGTACCTCCAACCAGACCCCTCGACACCCCATCCGCTTCAGCCCCGTCAGGTACTGCAGAGGCACGGAGAAATTGCCGCCCCCTTCGGGATACTTCGCGGCAAAACCGCAACCAACAAAGACGGGAGGGAAATGCGATTTCACAGGGATGAAGGGGATGGAAGGGATGGTCTTTGGGCAAAGAATGGATGAGGAGAATTTGTGTGCAGACTTACTATGCTCTGTTCTGTTCCTGTTCTATTCCATTTGAGATTTTCTTCTCTATCTCCTTCATCCCCTTCATCCCTGTGAGTTAAACTATACGCTGGCGCGCTCGAGGAGCGAGGCCAGTACCTTCTCCGCCTCGAAGACCTCGCGCGCGATGGCGAGCGCGGCGCGGCTGTGCTTTTTGTAGTCGGCGCGTATCGAGGCGACGGCATCGACGATCTCCTCCATGCTGGAGAAGGAGAGGAGCCCCTCCTTCCCTCCGTAATGGGAGGTGAATCCGGTCTCCTGCGTGATCACGGGACGACCGGCCGCTAGGTAGCATGCGGTGCGGTCGCTGAACCAACCTGTGTTCAGACGGATATATTGGTCCTTCGCGCAGGTAAACTCTCCCCTGGAGTTGCGGATGTAGTCGCGGTAGCCGTTCCAATCGACACTCAGGTCGTGCGGAAGGACGAGCTTCCAGTCGTTCTTCTCGAAAAGAGCCTTTTCTTCTTCCTTCTTGATGTCGGTCGCCATCTCGAACGACTCACCGGAACGCTTCGGTGCCTCCACGAATCGAAGAAACTCCAGCGACTTGCTCCAGAGGTAATTCGAACCGCGCCATTCGATGTCCTTCTTGCCGCTGGTCGACCAGTTGCAGATCGTCGTGAACAGGGCGGCGGTATCGGGCGCGGGTGCCTCGGCAGTGGGGCACCAGAGATCGGTGACCACGGGTTGACGGGTCGGAAGCCAGTTGAATCCGTGCGTGGGAACGGCGAAGGCGGGTGTGCCGATATTCTCGCCAAAGGTGAAGAGATGCCGGTGCTCCTTGAGATAATCAATGGTGGCGGACTCATCCTTGTCGATCTTGATCTGCTCCACCCCCGGATCGCTCTCGACGTAGATCAGATGCCGGATCGAACGAAGATCGTCGTTCATGTCGTGTGACCCGCAGATATTCAGGGCGCAGTCGGCCTCCCTGTAGAGGGTCTTGAGTTGGGCAAGCGACATTCCGGCGCTCTCCATCGGATCCTTGTAGCGGGCGCAGTAGGCCCAGCGTCCCCGGAAGCCGTGCTCCTCGGCCAGTCGTCCCAGCGTCTGAGCGGCGTAGGAGTAATCGTCGGAGACATTGAAAGCGACCGGATCGTACGGGTAGTTCAGCGTGTCCTCGACGTAGTAAACCTCGTGGCCCAGCCGCTGCAGGCCGACGATGTAATGGATGTGCTGCCAGATGACTCCGGCGATGGGCATGCCACCCATGAATCCCAGGACGATGATCTTTTTGCGTTTCATGATTCTTTCTTCTCTCCGGCGTGGTGTCCGGCGGCGTGGTAAAGCTTCGCGTACGATCCGCCCGCGGCGAGAAGCTCGGGCCCGGTCCCCTGCTCGGCTATGCGTCCATGCTCCAGCAGAACCACGCGACCGAGATGATGCACCGTCGAGAGCCGATGGGTGATGATCAGCGTGGTGCGACCACGCATCAGTTCAGCGATCGTCTCCATGATCGCCTTCTCCGTCGAGGGATCGAGCGCGGAAGTCGGCTCATCCAGAAGGAGGATCGGGGCGTTCTTGAGGAAGGCCCGGGCGATCCCGATGCGCTGGCGCTGGCCGACGCTGAGATGCCCTCCCCTCTCCCCGACCAGCGTGTCGAAACCCTGAGGTTGGGCCATGATGAAATCGTACGCCTGCGCACGCTTCGCCGCCTCGATGATCTCAGCCTCCGTCGCCCCCTCGCGACCGTAGGCGATGTTCTCCCGGATGCTGGTGGAGAAGAGCAGGGTGTCCTGAAGGACCATGCCGATCTGGGAACGGAGCGAGGCCTTGGTCAGTGACTTGAGATCATGCCCGTCGATGCGGACCATGCCCGCCGTGGGATCGTAGAAACGCGGAACCAATGAGAGCAGCGTGCTCTTGCCCGCGCCGGTACCCCCGACAAAGGCAACCGTTTCCCCGGGAGCAATCACGAGGTCGACACCGGCAAGCACGGGTGCCTTGGGGTCGTAATTGAAGGCGACCCCTGCGAAGGTGATCCCCCCCTTGGCGACACCGAGGGGAACGGCACCGGGGGAATCCTTCGTCTCCTCCTCGCGGTCGAGTACCTCGAAGCAGCGCTGCGCTCCTGCGGCCGCCCCCTCCAGGGCCCATGCGGTGTAGGTCAGTTGTTCGATCGGTTGGTACAGGGTTGCCAGGTAGGCGACGAAGACCAGCATGTCGCCGAGGCTGAGGTTGGCTTTCAGCACCTGCAACGATCCGGCCCCGTACATGACCGCGGATCCCAGCGCCATGAGCGTTCCGACCACGAGCGCGCTGCGGCTGGAGGTCATGTTTAGGCGGAAATTCGCCTCGAGGCTGCGCGTCGCGTGGGCAAGGAACTGCTGCACCTCGTGGGATTCGCGGCCGAAGGCCTGCACCATGCGGATCGATCCGAGCCCCTCCTGTACGGTGGCAAGCAGGTCGCTCTCACGCTCCTGGATCGTCGTCGATTCCCGGCGGATCCGGTCACCGTAGTAGCGGATCGACCAGACCACCGGGGGAAGCACCGCGAGGGAGACCACGGTCAGTTGCCAGTTCATCCGCAGCATGATCACCAGCGCGCTCACGAGCGTGACCACAGCGCCGAAGATCGTGGCGAAGCCCTTGTTGTAGATCGTCTGGATCGACTGCGAATCGTAGGCGACGCGGAAGGAGGAGTCGCTGCTGCGCCGGGCATCGTGGAACTGCAGCGGAAGAGCCTGCAGGCAGCTGTAGAGCTGGGTGCGCAGATGAAGAAGCGCCTTCAGTCCGATGCGGATCAGCAGGACGTTGGAGAGGAGATTCACCAGGCCGGAGAGCAGGGCGATCGCGGCCATGGCGACGCAAAGAGCGATCACAGCCCCGTATCCGTCGGTCCACCCGAACCATTGCTTCACGAAAGCACGCGCCTCGGCCGTCCCATGCGAAGTGTCAAGGACCCCGTCGACGATGTACTTGAATGGCCACGGCTTCAGGAGATTGAAGCCGATGCCTATGGTCATCAGAACCACCGCAAGCAGTGTCTGGCCTGTGAAAGCCCGGAAGTAGCGGAGCGTGCGGAGATAGATCGACATGCCTACACCTTGGGTACGTCAAAAAAGCCCCCGAGGAAAGGATCTATGACGGGCGGTTATCCGGCACGGCGGGACCGGAAAACCTTTCCACTCTTTAACCGGGACGGAGTCCTCCCTCTTCCAGACGGTGCACCACCGAACCTGAAGGCAGGGTGATGCCTGTAAGATCTGCCGTGGTCAGGAGGGCCTGGGAATCGGCGGGCATCCCCGCGAGCAAGGCATCTCGTCTGGATGGGTCGAGTTCGCCGAAGATATCGTCGAGAAGCAAAAGTGGGGCGGCTCCGTTTTCCCTTGTGAGGAGGGCGGCAACCGCCAACTTGAGGGCGAGGGCCACCGTGCGCCGCTGCCCCTCCGAGGCGAAGGATCCGGCCGGAATGGCGTTGAGTTGGACGGCGACATCATCCCTCTGCGGTCCCACCCTTGTCTGTCGAAGACGGATCTCCTCGGAGCGACTGACCTCGAGAGCCTCCCTCATCGGAAGGTCGGCACCGGGGGAGTAGGAGAGCTCCAGTTTTTCCCCCGAGATCGAGGCACAAGCCGCAGCAGCAAGGGGCGCCAGCGCTTCGACCAAACCTCGGCGAGCCATGATGAGCCTCTCTCCGGTCTCAGACAGGGGAATGTCGTAGGCCTCGATCTGGGCACGCGGTTTTCCTTCACGCAGCAGGAGATTCCGTGATCGGAGCGCCCGTTCGTAGCTCTTCAGATCGCGCCCGTAGGTCGCCAAGAGTCCCGAGCCCCCGAGTTGAAGACCGGCGCTGTCGAGGAGCTTCCTGCGGCGTTCCGCCGGGCCGTTGACCATTGAGAGATCCTCGCTGCCGAACCAGACAATCCTTCCCTGCGACAGATAATCAGCCGTGGAGGACTGGGGCACTCCATCCAGTTTGAGGATGCGGGAAGGAGGAGTGCAGGTGAGGGAGAGACGGGTGGTTGCCTCACGGGCCCGGGCTTCGACCACCCCCTCCAGTGCGAAGGCACTCCCGCCGAAGCGGACCATCTCCCGGTTTTCGGAGGTTCTGGGCGAACGGAGCCGCAGCAGCATGCAGACGGCCTCGAGGATGGAGGTCTTCCCCCGGGCATTCGGCCCGGTGAGGAAACTGAGACGGGTCCCCGGTTCATACTCCAGTGACTCGAAGCAGCGGAATCCCGCAAGCCTGATGCTCCGCAGCACAGCCTGTGGAGCCGTTCCCGCGACACCCGCTTCCTTAGCCGCAACGTGCGGCATACTCAGAGTCCGAGCAGAAAATTGAAGGCTCGATCGCCGAATCCGGGCAATCCCTCGTGTCCGAAGTCGGGATAGATCACCGCCTCCTTGGGACTGCGGATCGCGTTGTAGACGGCGAACTGGGTCGAAGGGGGGCAGATGTTATCCATCAGCGAGAGGGCCATGAGGACCTTCGCCCCAATGCGGGGGGCGAGGTGCTGCACGTCGATGTAGCCGAGGCGCGTGAAGATCTCCTCCTTCCGCTCGTGTCGCGGATCAAAGTGACGGAAGAAGGCCCTGAGTTCGGCATAGGCGTCCTTGGCCAGGTCCATTTCCCAGACCCTTTGGTAGTCGGAGAGGAAGGGGTAGATCGAAACGCAGCGGCTGATGCGGGGTTCCAGGGCGGCGCAGGCGATCGAGAGGGCGCCACCCTGCGAGCCTCCGGTCGTGCCGATGCGCGACGGATCGATTTCCGGGAATGACATCACGACCCGTGCGAGCTGCACGGTATCGAGGAAGATGCTGCGGAAGAGCAGTTTCTCTGGAGCATCGTCGAGTCCCCGGATGAAATGGCCGTTGAGGGTGTTCCCCCGCACGGGAGTGTTGTCCTCGCTCCGCCCGCCCTGCCCGCGGCAGTCCATCGCTGCCATCGCAATCCCCTGCCCCGTCCATGCCAGCTTGTCATGCCAGTCGCCGCTGTTTCCCGCATAGCCGTGGAACTGAAGTAGAGCAGGGATGGCTCCCGCGCTCTTTTTAGGACGGGCATACTTGGCATGAATCCGGGCCCCTCCGACACCGCGGAACCAAAGATCAAACACCTCGGCATGGGGTGGATCGATCTCGGCACTTGGAACAAGTTCGGGCTCGGGATCCGTCGCGTCGAGTTCACGAAGGGCGGCATCCCAGTAGTCGTCGAAGTCCCCGGGCCGAGGATTGATCCCGCGGTACTTCTCCAGTTCGGCCAGAGGCTTGTCGAGAGCCGGCATGGGAAATCAGCAGATCAGCGCAGCGCGGAAAGGAGCGGCGCCGGGTAGATGCCGAAGGCGAGGATGCCGGCTCCGAGCACCGCAATGAGGAGCTTCACCGTGAAGGTGACACGGATGGGCGTCTCCTCGGCGGGTTGCTGCCAGTACATGGCGCGGATCACCTTGAAGTAGTAGTAGAAGCCGGCGGCAACAGTGACGCAACCGAGTGCCACGAGCCCGTAGTGGCCCTGATTGATGGCGACCTCGAAGATGAGCAACTTACCGATGAATCCGGCCGTGAAAGGAATACCGGCCAGGGAGGCGCTGGCAAGCAACATGGCACCCGCGAGGAGCGGGGAACGGCGGCCCAGGCCGTTGAAGCGGGAGATCTCGTCGCCACCCGTCACCTCGGAGACGACGGTCAGGACCACGAAGGCCAGCATGGTCATCGCCAGATAACCGGCGAGATAGAATCCGATGGCGGGGATCGCCATCTTCGAGCCGAGACTGGCCACCGCCATGAGCAGGTAACCGGCGTGGGCGACGCTCGAATATCCGAGCAGGCGCTTCATGTTGGTCTGAGGGATCGCGGCGAAGTTGCCGAAAATCAGCGTCAGGGCCGCCAGCAGGGTGATCACCGCATGGATCTTGTGTGAGATCGCGGGAACCGTACCGAGCACAACCAGCAGGCGGATGAGGACGACAAACCCCGCCGCCTTCGAGGCAACGGAGAGATAGGATGTCACCGGCGTCGGGGCACCCTGATAGACATCGGGAACCCAGAACTGGAAGGGGAATGCGGAGATCTTGAAGCTCAGGGCCACGAGGATCATCGCGATCCCGAAGAGAAGGGGCGTGAGCGCGCTCTCGGGAAGCGCCTGGATGGCGGCGGGAAGAGCGAGCAGATTGGTGGTGCCGGTCGTCCCGAAGATCCAGGAGATGCCGTAGACGATGAATCCCGTGGAGAGGGCCCCAAGAATCAGGAACTTGGTGCCGGCCTCCAGCGAGGCGGTGTTCTGCCGGAGGTAGGTCGCCAGGATATAGAGGGTGATCGTCGCGAGCTCCAGCGAGACGAAGATCATGATGAAGTCGATAGAGGAGACCATCCACATCAGTCCGGCGCAGACAAAGAGGGGAAGGATGGCGAACTCGCCGATACCTCCGCCCGCGCGCTCGGCGGGAAGGTAACGCTCCAGCACGGGCCGGTAACCCGGGATCATGAGCAGGGTCACGATCGTGGCGATCAGGGTGAAGCGGACGAAGAATACCGAGAGGACATCGTGGGTGATGAAGGCGGCCGAGGGGGATCCCGCTGCCGGGGGGTGCATCGGGAAGAAGCTCAGGACGAGCACGCCGAAGAGGCCGGCCGCACCGGTGTAGGCAAGGTAGTTCTTGTTGGCGCGGTTCGAGTAGGCCTCCACAAGGAGGAGCACGATGCCGAGGACGACGACTGCGATTTCGAGGAGAAGCGTATTCACGGGAAGCAGGTCAACGGGTGGCTGTTATCGGGGAAGGGCGGTGCCAACCATCTTCAGGATGAGCTGGGGATAGAATCCGGCGATCATGAGTGGCACGAGCAGGAGGATGACGCTCCACTTGGCCCCCGTGCCGATGTCGGAGAGGCCCTCCCAACGCTGCGCGATGGGACCCCAGAAGATGTTGCGGTAGGCGCGGAGCATGTAGATCGCCGAGATCACGACACCCCAGACTCCGACGATGACCGGGATGATCATCGCTGGGCCGTAAGCCGTGGCTCCGAAAAAGACGAGGATTTCCCCCGCGAAGTTAGCAAATCCTGGCAGACCGACCGAGGCCATCGCGGCGAAGCCGAAGAGGAGACCGAGGACGGGCGTGGCCTTGGCGAGACCGCCGAGTTCCGCATAGTCGAGGGTTCCGGTGCGGCTGCGGATTTCGCCGCAGAGGGCGAATGCCGCGGCCACCGAGAGGCCGTGGGCGAACATCAGGAGCGCCGCGCCGTTGATGCCGATCAGGTTCAGCGCTGCCAGACCAAGGAAGATGTACCCCATGTGCATGACGCTCGAGTAGCCGACGGTCCAGTCGAGCCGTTTCTGAGAGACCGTCACATACCCTATGTAGAGGATGTTTCCGACCACGAGGAGAAGAAGCAGGCCGTTGAGTTCGTGCATCGCCTCGGGGAAGATCGGAAGGGCGATGCGGATCAGGCCGTAGAGACCGAACTTCTTGAGAACGCCGGCGTGAAGCATGGCCGCGGGGGCCGGTGCACAGGCGTAGGCCGGGGGCGCCCAGGAATGGAACGGGAAGAGCGAGACCAGTGACCCGAAACCGACGAGCAGAATCAGGTAGATCCAAGCGGAGGGATGGAAGGCACCCGTTGCGGCCATCTGGTCGAGTTCGCGCAGGTCGAGGGTCCGGTGTCCCGCCGGGATACTGAGGTAGAGGGCGATCAATCCGATCAGCAGGACGAAGCTTCCGAGACCGAGGTAGATGGTCGCCTTCCAAGCGGCGGCCTGGCGGTCACCCGATCCCCAGATGCCGATCATGAGGAAGGTCGGGATGAGGGCAAGTTCGTGGAAGGAGTAAAGGAAGAGGACATCGAGCGAGGCAAATGCCCCGATCACTCCCGCCGAGATGAAGAGGAGGGAGATGTAGTAGAGGCCCTCGTGCTTGCCGACCTTGGGGGCGACCCAGAGGGCGGAGACCGTCACGAGCGTGGCAAGCAGGAGCATCGTCAGGGTGAGACCGTCGGCTCCGAGGGTCATGTTGATGCCGAGCTTGGGAAGGATCTTCCACTCGGAGAGGAACTGCCATCCGCCATCAATCCTGTCGTATGCGAAGAAGAGGACGAGGGATGCGGCGAGGTTGGCAACGGCGGCACCGAGCGCGGTGCGACGTGGGTCCGCCCCCACCATGATGAGGAGGGATGCCGCAAGCGGCAGAAGGATCGTGAGGATCAGGAGAAGGCTCATGTCAGGAAAGGGATGGTGCTATTTGACAGTGAGGAGGAGGTAGATGAGTCCGACAACGCCCGCTCCGAAGAAGAAGGCGTAGGCCTGGAGGTTTCCGACCTGCAGGAAGCGTAGGGCGAAGCCGAGCGTCCAGACGACCGTCGCGCTGCCGCGGACCAGGATGCCGTCGATGAACCATCGGTCGATGAAGGAGAAGATCCGGGCGATGCCACCCTGAATGACGCGGACGATCCAGAAGTAGAGGTCGTCGATGTAGAAGCGATGCTCGAGGAAGGGGATGCGGATCGGATCCTTCTCGCCGACGTTGCGGTAGATGAGCGCCGCGGCGCCGATGCCTACGAAGAAGGCGGCTCCGAAGACGATCTCGACCCAGTGCGGCACCTCCGGCTCGGCGAGGGTTCCGATCGAGTGGAAGAAGAAATGCTCCACGAAGGGATATCCGGCGCAGACCGCCGGGATGGCGAGCAAGACGAGCGGGATGGTCATCACGGCCGGGGACTCGTGGGCCTTCTTCGCATGCTCGCTACGGGGCTTGCCGAAGAAGACGACCAGCGCCTGACGGGTCATGTAGAAGGGGGTGAGCGCCGCGGCGACCACCAGCAGCCAGAAGACCGTGCGGTGATGCTCCCAAGAGCAGGCCATGATAAGATCCTTGCTGTAGTGGCCGCTGAAGAAGAAGCAACCCGAGAGGGCCAGCATGCCGCAGCAGTAGGTCAGGAAGGTGACCGGCATCTTGTTCTTGAGGCCGCCCATCTGCCAGATGTTCTGCTCATGGTGCATCCCGAGGATCACGGAACCGGCCGTGAGGAAGAGGAGGCACTTGAAGAAGGCGTGCGTGAAGAGATGGAACATCGGGAGGGCCGCCGAGACGGCGAGTCCCGCTCCGGCGACCATGTAGCCGAGCTGTGAGATGGTGGAGTAGGCAAGGATCCCCTTGATGTCATCCTGCTGGGTCGCAAGGATGCCGGCCCCGAGCGCGGTGATCGCGCCGGTCACGGCAACGACCTCGCAGGCACCGGGCGAGGAGGAGAGAATCGGGAAGATGCGGGCCAGCAGGTAGACGCCGGCCGCCACCATCGTCGCGGCGTGGAGGAGCGAGGAGACCGGGGTCGGGCCCTCCATCGAGTTCGGAAGCCAGACATGGAGCGGGAACTGGGCGGACTTGCCGACCGTTCCGCAGAAGATCAGGACGCAGGCGATACCGAGGAGGGTCGGGTTCTGGATGAAGACCGCGGAGGATTCGTTGATCCCGCCGAAGGTGAACGTACCGGTCGCGATCCAGAAGAGCAGGATGCCGAGCATGAAGCCGAAGTCGCCGATCCTGTTGACCAGGAAGGCCTGCTTGGCGGCGTCGGCGGCGGAATCCTTCCGGAAGAAGTGGCCGATCAGGATGTAGGAACTCACGCCGACGAGCTCCCAGAAGATGAACATCATCACCAGGTTGTCGGCGAGGACGATGCCGAGCATCGAGAAGAGGAAGAGAGCGAGGCCGGCGAAGTAGCGCCAGTATCCCTCTTCCTCCTTCATGTAGCCGAGCGAGTAGATGAAGACGATCGGGGCGATGGTCGTCACCACGACAAGCATGGTGCGGCTCAAGGGATCAAGCGCCAGGGCAAAGGGGATAGAGAAGGCGTGGTCGAAGTCGATCCAGTTGAATCCCTGGAAGGTCCCTTCGGCCCCGCCGAGGAAGAGAGTCCATCCGCCGACGGCGGTGATCAGCGCGGAGAGGATGGCGAGGCCGGCGGCAAGGGGCTTGCTGGTGCGGGTGACCAGAAGGATCAGGGCGGCGGCTACAAGCGGAACCGTGAGGGTGATCCAGGCAATGGTGGAGAGGTGCATCGGCGGAAACGTTGGGTCGATCGTGGCGGGCGTCAGAATTTCAGTGTATCGAGATCCTCGACATGGGTCGTCTGGCGGGCACGGTAGAGGGAGACGATGATCGCAAGGCCGACGGCCACCTCGGCGGCGGCGACGGTGATGATGAAGAAGACGAGCACCTGCGCGTCAAAGTTTTGGTGGCCCGAGACAAGCCCGTAGCGCGAGAAGGCGACCAGTGAGAGATTCGCGGCGCTGAGCATCAACTCAAGGCTCATGAAGATGATGATGATGCTGCGGCGGAGCATCACGCCGCCAAGTCCGATGGCGAAGAGGAGGCCGCTGGCGATCAGGTAGTTGGCGAGTGTCGGCATGGCGTGGAAGCTGTTCGTTTATCGGAGAGACTTGCGGCTGAGGACGATCACCCCGACGGTCGCCGAGAGAAGAAGGACGCCAACCACCTCGAAGGGAAGGGCGAACGAATGGAAGAGGGTGAAACCGATCATCTTCACATCCGTGGGCATCCCGGGGGGAAGGGCCGGAAGCGCCTTGGAGAGGGCGGGGTCAGCGTTGATGACCTGAACGAGGATCGAGAGGAATGCCGCCACCACCAGCGTCCCGCCCAGGGTTGCGCCGAAGTTTAGGCGGCGCGACTTCTCCGTGCGGAGATCGAGAAGCATGATGATAAAGAGGAAGAGGACCATCACCGCGCCCGCGTAGACCAGCACCTGGATGATGCCGATGAACGTGGCGTCGAGGGTCACGAAGAGTGCCGCAAGGCTGATGAAGCACATCACCAGGGACATCGCGCAGGAGACGGGATTACGGAGCAGCACGACGCTCAATCCGAAGAGGATCATCAGCGAGGCGAAGAACCAGAAGGCGGTGAGGAGCATGGCGGGCGGAAAGGATGAAGGATGAATTATGAAGGATGAAAAGAGTGTCGGAAGGAGTTGGATGCTGACTTGGCCGGCTCTTTTTAACGTTTCAACTTTTTAACTTTTTAACCAGGGGATGGGGGTTACTTCAGTTCGTTCCACTTGAAGACGAGGCCCTCGCGGACGCCGCCCAGCTTGTAGAGCGTCTCCTTGTCGTGGACCATCTCGGCGCGGTTGAGACCGGTGATGGAGTAATCCTTGCGGAGGTAGATGGCCTGCTCGGGGCAGACCTCCTCGCAGAGACCGCAGTAGATGCAGCGGGTCATGTCGATGTCGAACTCCTCGGGACGTTTCTCGACCTTGCGCCACTTGTCCCCCTCGGGGATCTCCATCGGCTTGATGGTGATCGCGCGGGGCGGGCAGATGAACTCGCAGAGTTGGCAGGCGACGCAACGGTCCTTGCCATGCTCGTCGGCGACCAGCGTCGGGGCGCCGCGGTACCAGTCGGGCATGTTCGCGTCCCACTTCTCCTCGGGATACTGCATGGTCACGATCCCCTTGTTGAAGATAGCGCGCTTGAGATGCTTCCAGGTGATGGCGAGACCGGCCAGCACGGCGGGGAGATAGAACTTCTCCGCGAGGGTCAGCTTGGGACGTTCGACGACGATGGCCATGGCGTGGTGTGGGTTGGGGTCAGTTGCGCACGAGGGCGAGGATGACGGCGGTGAGGAAGATATTGAAGAGGGCGATCGGGAAGAAGCCCAGCCAGCCCAGCTTCATCAGCTGGTCGTAACGGAAGCGGGGGAGCGTCCAGCGGACCCAGATCATGAAAAGAAGCAGGAGGGAGACCTTCACGAAGAAGACCCCGATGTTGACCAGTCCCCAGAACCAGCCGTGGGAACCGTCAGGAATCAGTGGGCAGCTCCAGCCGCCGAGGAAGAGGGAGACGATCGCGCCGGAACCGGCGAACATCGCCGCATACTCGCCCAGGAAGAAGAGGGCGAAGTTCATCGAGGCGTACTCGGTGTGGTAGCCGCCGACGAGTTCCTGCTCGGCCTCGGGAAGATCGAAGGGAAGGCGGTTGGTCTCGGCGAAAATCGAGACCAGGAAGATCACGAAGGATATCAGGAGCGGGATCCAGAGCAGGAGACGCTGGAGGCTCACCCCGGCCACAAAGGCATGGAGCGCGTCGGCGGGATGAAGCAGGGAGCCGACCGAGAAGCCCTTCGGCCAGAAGGGGGAGACCAGCCAGCCGTTCACCACCTGCCAGTCGATGATCTCATTGAGATTCAGCGAACCGCAGACCATGAAGACCGGAATGATCGAGAGGCCCATCGAGAGCTCGTAGGAGATCATCTGGGAGGAGGAGCGGATGCCGCCGAGGAAGGGGAACTTCGAGTTCGAGGCCCAGCCGGCAAGGGTGATCCCGTAGACGCTCAGCGAGGCGATCGCGAAGATATAGAGGACTCCGATGTTCAGGTTGGCGATCGTCATCTCGAGCCCAAAGAGCGTGCTCCCGAAGGGCAGGACCGCCAATACCAGGATCGGCGGGATCATCACCAACTTCGGGGCGAGCCAGAAGTAGAACTTGTTGACACCGCCGGGCACGAAGTTCTCCTTGGTCAGCAACTTGATCGGGTCGGCGACCATCTGACCAAGGCCAAAGAAGAAGGAATCCTTCTTGCCGCCGATCAGGGTCAGCGGGATGCCGACGCGGTTCGGCCCCACACGATCCTGAATGAAGGCGCTGACCTTGCGCTCCGCGAACACCGTCACCGAGACCACGATGATCGTGAGGTTCAGGAAGATGAAGGACTTCAGGAACGTGGTCCAGAGGAGGAACACCCAGGGGATGTTCAGAAAGTGAAGGATCAGGTCGAGGTCCATGAGTCGGGAAAAGAAATCGAAGCCTTGATTTGGTATCCACCCAGCGCCCCGATGTCGAGACGCAATGGGGAAAATTTGGACAAACGTCAGAAGGTTCCCGCAGAGGCGCGGAGACGCAGAGATTTTTGAATCAGGAACTCAACCGTAACGGCTGCGAAGCAACGGCCAGGCCAGCCAACTCAGGAAAAAAGCCTCAATCCCCAATTGGAGATTGAGCAACCCACCCTTTTTCACACCAATCATGTAACTCCCGATCGCCAGGAAATAAAAACTCCCAGCCTGTCTTGCCCCGGTGAGAGATTTTCTTTTTTTAGACTAAGGACCTAAGACTTTTAGAAACTGAATCCGACACCTTGGCAGGCTGTAGGAGTGGATTGGGATTCAGGTTGACCAACAAAAGAATGTACAGGATGCTGTCCATATGACGGCTCTCACTTATTCTGCGGCCAGGGAAAATCTTGCCTCTACGATGGATCGCGTCTGCCATGATCATGACCCTGTCATCATCACCCGCAACCGCGATCAGGCCGTCGTGATGCTCTCCCTGGAGGACTTCGAGTCACTTCAGGAAACCGCTTATCTGCTCCGATCTCCAGCCAATGCGAGGCGCCTTCTCGACTCCATTGAAAGTCTCGATCAGGGAAAGACGGTTTCCAAAAAACTGAAGGATCTGGAGAAGGCTCCTTCCGCATGAATCTTCTCTTCTCCCCTCAGGGATGGGATGACTATCTCCACTGGCAGCAGACTGACAAAAAGATCGTTCGCAGGATTCATGAACTCCTTCGTGACACGACCCGATCTCCTTACGAGGGGATTGGAAAACCGGAACCGCTGAAGCACGCCCTCGCCGGTTTCTGGTCACGACGCATTACTGACGAACACCGAATGGTTTACCGAATCTCAGGAAAGAACCTCGAGATTGCCCAATTGAGATTCCATTACGAATCGTAGCCGCAGGTATTGGACTGTAAGTCTGCAGGCCTTAAGCCATGATGCTAACACTCTTCCATCGGGCGGGGGAACCTGATGACTGGTGAAGCGCAGGGATTTTGATGCTATGGCAAGGCGGCCAAGCGTAAGCCGTAGCTAAACCTACGCCGACAGCTGGCCAACACAGCCAGAGCGCAAAAGCCCCAGCCTTACCGGTTGTTGCCGCTGAGGTTGGAAAGCAACCGCAGAATCGAGATATAGAGCCAGACAACGGTCACGAGCAGACCGAAGGCCCCGTACCACTCCATGTACCGCGGAGCGGATCCGGAATCTGCCGACTGCTTGATGAACTCGAAGTCGATGATGAGGTTCAGGGCGGCGATCACGACGACCGCGAGGCTGAAGATGATCCCGAGTTGGCCTCCGCCGAAGATGGGGAGATTGATGTGGAAGAAAGAGAGGATGAAGCCGAGCAGGTAGGTCAGCATGATCCCGAGGGTCGCACCGACCACCACCTTCACGAACATCGGGGTGGCCCGGAGGATGTTCCCCTGGAAGAGGAAGAGCATTCCGGCAAAGGTGCCGAAGGTCAGCATGACCGCCTGGAGGGTGATGCCGCCCGTCTTGGCCTCGTACATGGCGGAGATTCCGCCGATGAAGAGCCCCTCGCAGAGCGCGTAGATCGGCGCGGTGACGGGAGCCCACGACTGCTTGAACACAGTGACAAGCGCCAGAATGAAGCCGGCAATCGCCCCCACCGTGGCGTATCCCATGCCGGCGGTGGAGTATCCGTTGCGCGTGGCGGACCAGGTGTAGGCGGCGCCGATGATCGTGAGGATCAGGAGGATGGCTGACTTGTTCACGGTGCCCCGCAGGGTCATGGTGCCGGAGGTGCCGGGGACGACTTCGAAATCTGCGCGCTCGAGGACGGGATTGGTTGCCATACTCAGTCAAAGTAAGCCGCCCGGAGCGCTTTGTCATCCGCAAACACACCGCTTTTTTCTTTTTTCTTTTTCTCTCCCCAAGTCTGGGATGCAGCTTGCGACAACTTCGGAAAAAACGCAAAATAAGGCCATGAGCAACACGACGCACGAAGCAGTGAGACCCGGCAGCAAACAACCCTCCATACCCGCCGTGGTGAAGTGGGTGAAGGAGATTGCCGAAATCACGAAGCCCGAGGCCGTCTTCTGGTGCGACGGCAGCGAGGCCGAGGACAAGGCGATGCGCGAAGTGATGGTCTCCTCCGGTTCGGCCATCCGGCTCAACCCCGATAAGCGTCCCAACTCCCTGCTCGTCCGCAGCAACCCCAAGGACGTGGCCCGCGTCGAGGAGCGCACCTTCATCTGTAGCAAGTCCCGGAAGGACGCCGGCCCCACCAACAACTGGCGCGACCCCGCCGCCATGAAGGCCACGATGAACGGTCTCTACGAGGAGTGCATGAAGGGCCGCACCATGTACGTCATCCCCTTCAGCATGGGGCCCGTCGGCTCCCCCATCTCCCAGTACGGCATCGAGATCTCCGACAGCCCCTATGTGGTCGCCAACATGCGCATCATGACCCGCATGGGGTCGGCTGTGTATCCCGAGATTGAAAGGACCGGACAGTACGTGAAGTGCATCCACTCGGTCGGCAAGCCGCTGGCTCCCGGCGAAAAGGATGTCGCCTGGCCATGCGATCCGGAGAACACCTACATCACCCACTTCCCCGAGGAATGCCTGATCATGAGCTATGGCTCCGGCTACGGCGGCAACGCCCTGCTCGGGAAGAAATGTTTTGCGCTCCGCATCGCCTCGGCGATGGCCCGCGACGAGGGATGGATGGCAGAGCACATGCTCATCCTCGGCGTGAAGGATCCCGCCGGGTCGAAGACCTACGTCACCGCGGCCTTCCCGAGCGCCTGCGGCAAGACGAACTTCGCCATGATGATCCCTCCCCTGCATCTCAAGGAAGAGGGCTGGGAAGTCTCCTGCGTCGGCGACGACATCGCCTGGATCAAGCCGGGGCCTGACGGCTGGCTCCGCGCCATCAACCCGGAAGCCGGATTCTTCGGCGTCGCGCCCGGCACCTCCTACGAGAGCAACCCCATGGCGATGGACTCCATCCGGCACGACACCATCTTCACCAACGTCGCCCTGACCGATGACGGCGATGTCTGGTGGGAAGGGATGACCAAGCAACCGCCCGCCCACCTCATCGACTGGAAGGGGAACGACTGGAAGCCCGGCCAACTTGATGCCGAGGGCAAGCCGGTCCTCTCAAGCCACCCGAACAGCCGCTTCACCGCGCCTGCACGGAACTGCCCGATCATCGATCCCGAATGGGAGAACCCCGAGGGAGTGAAGATCAGCGCCATCGTCTTCGGAGGCCGCCGCGCCACGACGATGCCGCTCATCTTCCAGTCCTTCAACTGGGTTCATGGAGTCTACCTGGGCGCCACCGTCGGCTCCGAGATGACCGCGGCCGCGGCAGGAACCGTCGGCCAGGTCCGCCGCGACCCGATGGCTATTCTCCCCTTCTGCGGCTACAACATGGGGGACTACTTCGCCCACTGGCTCGAGATGCGCCGCTTCGTGAAGCACCTGCCGCGCGTCTTCCACGTGAACTGGTTCCGCAAGAGCCCCGAAGGGAAGTTCCTTTGGCCCGGCTTCGGCGACAACATGCGCGTGCTCAAGTGGATCGTCCAGCGCTGCCAACAGGGCGCCCATGCCCTCGAGACCTCCATCGGCTGGGTCCCCGAGTACAAGGACCTCGACATGGCGGGGCTCGAGGGAGTGATCACGCCGGAGGCCTTCGAGGACCTCCAGAAGATCGATCCGGCCGAGTGGCACAGGGAGCTGGTCCTCCAGGACGAACTCTTCATGAATCTCTACAGCCACCTGCCCAAGGAACTCGTCTTCCAGCGCGAACTCCTGATCTCCCGCCTCTAAAAACAGCGATAGCGATGCCCGAAGGTATTTACAGGGATCCGTAACGGCTGCGAAGCGACGGCCGGGCTAGCCAAGGGGATAAAAGGGATATTCACCACCGAGTCCTTGTTCCCGAGAACTAACCGAGGCTGTGTTCAGGTTGTCCGATTCAGTATGCATGGACTCTTCAACGCAAAGCCGGTTACCTCTGGAATCACTTTGCAAGCTCACTTGCAAGAGTGAGACCAAGGCCAATCGCACCTAAGTTCTGCCCGGCAGCAACTTCTGCCATGCCTTTATTACAATCCCCTTTATCTCCTTCATCCCTGTGCATTAATCCTTTCTCTGCTCGAGTCATTTCCTCCCCATCTCTCCTCAGAACTCAGGGCTGACCTTTCCCAACTCGGCGAAAACTGAGCCGATGAAGACATCGACCTCGGCGCGGAGCGGGAGACGCCGCGCGTCATCGCTCATCCAGACGCGCCCGGAGCGGAACTTCCTGTGAGGGGCAAGTCTGCCGGTATTCGGCCCGCGCGTCTCGATTGTCTGGATCCGGATGGTGAAGCGGATGGCGGGGGTCTTCTTTCCCAGGATGGTCAGCGTATCGCGCCCGGCAACCGTCAGGTCGACGATGTAGGGATTCTGATCGGGAAATACGGTGAGTCTCAGTTGGTCGCCGTTGCGGAGCGGTTGACTCCGGACGAAGAGCATCGCGGCGAAGAGATCCCTCACCCCCGGAAGCCGCGTGAAGGTCCAAGGCTTCGGCTCCCAGACGAAGCGGTGGCAGGCCAGCACGCTGTCATTGCCAAAGACCGCCTCGCTGAGCAGATCTCCCTTGGCAACCTCCTCGTCGATCCGGAACCAGGAAGGCACTCTCCCGTCATCACCTGATTCACCGACATAGAGGGCCTGATAGTTCCAGAGTTTGCGGATCAGGCTGTTGGGACCTCCCTTGGCCACTACCCTCAACCGATCCCGATCACGATCACCATCACGATTGGGATCCGCGCCGCGTGCGACCTCGACCGTGGCGCCACCGGCGCCAACCCCCTCCCAACCGAAGCGGTAGGTTGCGCGAAAGGGGGCAATCGTGGGGAAAGGGTCCTCAGCCGGAGCTGTCAGCGTCTTCTCAAAAGCGGCGTAGGGCGAGGCATCGGCTCCGAGCCTCGCCGCCTGGGTAACGACCAGGTATGCGATCGCTGCCCCCGCGAGCGTCAGGGGCGCTTTTCGGACAACGCCGGGGATGCGATCGGTAGCAGCGATGTGACGGTGTCGGAGGGAATCCATCCAGTCTGGCCGGGGCCTGCCGCAATATACCACCACGCGCCGTTGCGCGACAGCACGTTGATCAGGGTGCCGGGGGCGACGGTTCCGGCAGGGGTTCCGCTGTCGGCCGGGGTGGCGCGGAGAGTCGGGGCGGCCTTGGAGATGACGACGGCCTGATCGGCCGCGATCCGGCGGGGATCGATGAGGGTGCCGAACACGGAGGCCCCGTGCCCAGCGATCAGGACGACGAGGGCCAGCGCGATGAGCCCTTTCCTGCGGGAACCCCGGAAGAGCAGAAGCACGAAGAGAAGCGTCCCGATCCAACCGACCGCCGCGCCTATGATGATCAGGCTGTCGGGATGGACAACGGTCCAGAGCCGCGGTTTCCAATCATCGGGAACGGAAAGACCGAGCGTTCCCATGACGGCGGCAAGTTGAC
This sequence comes from Chthoniobacterales bacterium, assembly GCA_049282095.1. GTDB lineage: Bacteria > Verrucomicrobiota > Verrucomicrobiia > Chthoniobacterales > UBA6821 > UBA6821. Next base: position 6,636 of record JBAPTI010000016.1, on the reverse strand, counting down.
GACGCGCAGGGGCGAAGCCGGGGTCGAGCAGCAGGGCACGGCGGAAGGAGAGCGAGGCGGCGGCGTTCTCCCCGGTCTTCTCCTCGGCAAGACCGCGGTTGTACCAGAGTTCGGGGGACCCCGATTTCAGGAACGCCGGGTCGGTCAGCAGCGAGCGGTAACGGGCGAGGGCATCAAGCGGATGGCCGGAGCGGAGCGCTTCGGCCGCCGAAGAGGCCTGCTCGGGAGTTCCGGCGCGGAGCGGTGAAACAAAAGCCGGGATCCCCATGGCGAGGGCGGCAACGGCGACGATGACGGAATGCAACGGCGACATGCGGTTCATTTGGCGAGTTCGCTGAGGGTTTGCAGCAACTGTTCCCTCTCGGGTTGCGGGAGCGGAACGGAACCGCCGGATCCGTACTTCAGGGCATCGCGGCGCCGGGAGAGCGAGGCGATCGCCGCGTCGCGTTCCTCCGAGGGGGCAGCGATCAGTCCGGCATACTCGACGGCGGCATCGTAGGAAGAGGCGGCGTCGAGGTCATCGGCATTGAGCGAGGACCAGAGGTGGGCAATCCGGCGACGACGGCGCGAGGCGGCGGTCCCGCCGCGAGCCTGCAGGTCGCGCAGGTAGAGAATGCCCGCAAGCGCCAGCGTCGCCACGATCATGGCCGCCGCGGCAATGAGAAATTCGGAACGATGGACGGGGGTGCTCCAGTGACGCAACGTGATCCCGGGAATCGGATCCCCCTCCTTGACGGCGGCGACATCCTTGCCGGAAGCGGTTGCAGCCGCATTCGCGGGCGCCTTGGAAGCAGACGAGGTGGCCGAGGCAGAGGAGGTGGCCGTGTTCGTCGGAGCTCCCGGCGAGGCATCCACCGGAAGCGGCTTGGTGGAAAGGGTCACGTACTTCGCCGTCGACGGATCGAAGTAGGAGAACTCGGATCCGGGCGAGGATTGCCTGGCCTCCTGGGCGATGAGCGTGAAATCAAACGACTTCACCCCCGTGTAGGCGAAGCCATCCGAACTGCCGGAGCTGTCGAACTTGTCGGTCGGGGGATAGCTGCGCCAACCCTCTGTGCCGGTGAGCACGGGGGCCCCCATCCCGTTGAAGTTCCCCTTACCGCCGATCTTGACGGTGAGCGTGACGGGATCGCCCGGCGCGGGCCTTGGATTCTGGACCACGGCATCAAGGTCGAACTGACCAACCGCACCGGCGAAGGAGGCGGGACGCCCTTCCTTGGGAAGCGGGAGGATCTCCAGACGGAGCGGCGCGGTTTTCACCGCGACATCCTTGCTCTGGGTGAAGGGGGACTGCCCGCCCATCAACTGTCGGAAGACCGGATCGTCGAAGCCGGGAGGAAGGGCGCCCGGCATCTGGATCTGACTGTCAATCTTGGCGGGAGAGATGTCGATCACGCCCGGTTTCACGGCGGAGAGAAGCGTCCGGAAGGTCAGGACATTGTATTCGATGCCGTCCCGCTCCTCGCGGCTCTCCTTGGGATCGGGGAAGCGCTCGACCAGGATCCCCTCGCTCCCGAAGTCGACCTTGCCCCTAATCTGCACGGGATAGCGGGCATCGAAGTAGTAACGGATCTCCACGGGAACCATCTCCCCGGCATAGAGACTCCTCTTCGGGCAGTTGATCTCACCGAAGGCAATCCTCCCGGAAGCCGGGGGCTGCTGTGGCCGGGGAATCCTGGCTCCGGGTTGTTGAGGATAAGCGGGGGCGGGAGGAATCACCTGCGGGGCGGGAATGTAGGGAGTGGGGGTGGCGGCGGTACTGGCAGGCCGGTCATGCACGGTCAGGCGGAGCGCGGGTGTCCTGAATTGGCGTCCACCCGCAGACACAGGGACGGAGGGAATCGTGAAGTTGCCGGCCTGCATCGGCAGGATGGCGTAGCTGTAGAGCACCGAGGAGGAGACCTTGAAGTTCACCATCTGCACCTGGGTGGACTGTCCGGTCAACCGGATCTGAAGACCCTCCACGGGAAGCTCCTGGGGGACCTCAGCCCCCTGGGCACCGTTCACGCGGACCTGAAGCTCCACCATCTCACCCACCGCCACCTCGGGGCGGGAAAGCTCCGAGGTCACCGTGACATCCGCCGAGGCGTACCTCGCCGTAGCGAGGCCGAGCAGGGCGGCCAGGGTGAGAAAACGGGATCCTGAGAAGGAGCGGGTCATCGTTCTGATCCTACCAGTCGCGGATCGGTTGTTCCACCGCGCGGTTTTGGTGATTGAGCACATGCTGCTCCTCGTCCTGAAGCGAACGGAGAAGGGCGCGGGCCTGGTTGGGTGACATCTTCCCATCCTTTCCCTCCTCGGCTTCCGCGGCGGCATCGGCACCCTGCTCCTCTTTCTTGTCACCCTTCTCACCGCCCCCGAGTGCACCTTCCTTTTTGGGTGGGGCGGAGGGTGCGGGTGTCGGCTTCGCTCCCTGATTGGCAGGTTGCTGCTTCTGCTGATCCCCCTTCTGCTGGTCTGCTTTCTGCTGCTGGCCTTGCTGGGACTGCTGATCCTTCTGATTTTGCTGATCTTTCTGCTGGTCCTTGGAAGCGCCACCCTTTCCCTGATCGGGAGAGGGTGAAGGGGCGGGCGTCGGCGTGGGTTGTCCCTGCTGGCCCTTGCTCTCCTCCTTGCGATCCTTGGAATCCTGCTTCTCATCCTTGCCGCCCTGACCCTGCTGTTGCTGGTCGTTTTTTTGCTGCTGATCCTTCTGCTGGTCCTTGTTCTGATCTTTCTGATCGTTGGAATCTTTTTGGTCCTTCTGATCCTTCTGACCCTGACCGCCACCTTGCGATTGGTCACTTTGCTGCTGGTCCTTGTTCTGGTCCTGCTTCTCCTTTTGATCCTGTTTGTCTTTCTGATCTTTTTGATCCTTCTTCTTATCCTTGTCGTTTTTCTTCTGCTGCTCCTGCTTCTTCTTCAGATCCTCGATCAGCTTGCGGACGATCTCCCGGTTTTCCTTGGCACGTGTGTTTCCGGAATCCGACTTCAGCACGGTCTCGTAATGCTGGAGGGCGTTCTTCCAGTCCGCCAACTTCGCCTCGGTCTCCTGCGTCGCCTCGCCGGTGCGGACCAGCGCATTGGCCAGGTTATAGGTCGCATCGTCACGGATCTTCCGCTTCGCGGAGGTCATCGCCTCCGAGAAATACCCGGCGGCTTTCTTGTAGTCCCCGGCCTTGTAGGCGGCGGCCCCGGCGTCGAACCTGATCTCCTCCGCCGCGGCTCCTTTCTGAAGGCGGGTCTCGAAGTCCTTCAACGCCCCCTGATAGTTCCCCTCCCGGTAATCGGTGAGACCCGATGCCGACACGTTCCCGATGGAACCACCGCAAAGGAGTGCAAGGATGAGAAGAGGCGCTGTACTCCGTAGGCGGCGCCCCTCGCCCAGCAGGGACCAGATGGTCAGGCAGATCAGCGCCGCGGTGACGGGCCATGCGTAGCGCTCGATCGGCTTTCGCGAACTGAGCGTCCCGCTCTCCTGCTCCTCCATCGGGACGATTCCCTTCTCGTAGATGGCCTTCGCCGCATCCTGGCCGTAGGCCTGATAAAAGCCGCCCGTTTCCTTGGCAATCTCCGCCAACCGCGAGGAATCGAGCTTCGAGGTGACGGGTCTTCCGCTTTCATCACGCACGAAATCATTCCGGCCGTTCTCGGTGCGCACGGGGATGAGTGATCCGGAGGGGGAGCCGAATCCGATCGTGAAGACCCTGATTCCGGCGGCGGCAGCCTCCTTGGCCGCCTCGACTCCGCTCGCCTCGAGATCCTCGCCATCGGTCATCAGCACGAGTGCGCGACTCATCCCCTCCCCCTTGCCGAAGGCCGCGATCGCCATCCGGATCGCCGAGGCGATGTCGGTGCCACCCTTGGGAATGGTGTTCGTGTCGAGATCCTCGAGCGAGGTGAGCACGGCCCCCTTGTCGAGAGTCAGCGGCGCCTGCAGGAAGGCCTCCCCGGCGAAGGCGATCAGGCCGACGCGGTCCCCCTTGAGATAAGCCAGAAGATCCTGAGCGATCAACTTGGCGCGCCCCAGACGCGTGGGGGCGGTGTCGGTCGAGAGCATGCTGCGGGAGGTGTCGATCGCAATGATCACGTCGCGGCCCTTCGACTTGATCTCGAGTTCCTTGTAACCGAGTCGCGGCTTCGCCAACCCGACGATGACCAGGGCGATGGCCCCCAGCAGAAGGCCCGTCCGGAGATTCCGCTTCAGCGGACTGACCTGTCCGGTGAGTTGCTGCTGGAGGCGCGGCGCAACGATCCTGGCCAGCAGCGCCCCGCGCCGGCGTGCGGCATCGACGAAGAACCAGAGGAGCGGGAGGAGCAGTAGTAGCGTCCAGAGCCATCCGGGGGAACCGGCCCGCAGGTCGTCGTCGAGTGATGTCAAAAGCAGCGGATGCATCGGCGTGAATCAGGGAAGGCGGCGCCAGAGGGTCTGGGAGAGAAGCGCCTCGGCTCCCAGCAGGAGGAGCGCGAGGCCGAGGAGCCAGGGGAAGAAGTCGCGGTACTCGGCGGTCTTCTCGACCTCGATCTTCGTCTTCTCGAGGCGGTCGATCTCCTTGAACGTGGCGTCCATGGAGCGGGTGTCGGCGGCACGGAAGTATTTCCCGTCACCGATCTTCGCGATCTGATCGAGCAGCTTCTCGTCGAATTCAAAGACCACCTTCTGGTAGACCGTGCGGCCAAAGGGATCCTTCATCGGCACCGGGACAGGGCCGCTGCTGCCCGCGCCAATTGTGTAGATCTTGATCCCGAGCGCCTTGCCGGCCTCGGCTGCGGTGAGGGGAAGCACCTTCCCGGCATTGTTGGCGCCGTCGGTCAGCAGGACGATCAGCTTGGTCTTGGCGTCACGGTCCTTCAGGCGCGCCACGGCCGTGGCGAGACCCGAACCGATGGCCGTCCCGTCCTCCACGAGCCCGAGTTGGACGCGGTCGAGATTCCGGATCAGCCAGTCGTGGTCGAGGGTGAGCGGACTGACGAGGTAGGGACGCCCCGCGAAGGCGATGATCCCGATGCGGTCGTTGGGCCTCGCCTCGATAAACTCGCGGGTGACTTTCTTGACGACATCAAGGCGGTTCGACCTGGAGGAACCGATCGTGTAATCCTCCGCCGCCATCGAGCCGGAGACATCAAGCACCAGCATGATGTCGACCCCGCTTGCCTGAATCCTCTCGAGTGTGTGACCGAGTTGGGGGCGTGCCAGGGCCACGATCAGGCAGGCCATGGCCCCGTAGATCAGGGAGGAAAGGACAGCGCCCGCACGGGAGCGGCGACGCTTCCCGACCGCCATGACCAGCTTCGTGGAGGAGAAGAGAATGCCGGGGGTGCCGCCGATCTTGCCGCGCAGCAGAGCCAGGAGAGGAAGCGCCAGCAACGCAAGCAGCACCCAGGGATGGGCGAAGGAAAACGACGAGCTGGAGGCGAGCAGGAGGGGGTTCATGGGGCCTCCTTGTTCGCCGGCGTCTTCTCAGGAATAGGGGGCGAAGTGACCGATCCCTTCTCCGTGACCTCACCGCTCCTGATAAACGACTCGGCCGCGACGATCAATGCCTCGCGCTGCTCCGCCGTCGCCTCCCCCTGCGCATACTTGAGGTAATCCGACCTGTGCAGGAATTCCGCAAGCGCCTCCTGCTCGGCGGGAACGAAGCGGAGCGATCCGCAGAGGGATTCCAGAAACTCCTCGGTCGTCTGACGCGGGGCGGCAAGGCCGAGCGCCTCCCCGAGGAAACGCCTCAGCACGCCGGAGACAACGACTCCGAAATCATGGTCACTCCCCTCGGAGAGCGAGGCGCGGAGCTTTTCCAGTTCACGAAGCGCGGTCTCTCGGGGCGTCAGGCGCTTCGCCTTCCTGCGACCGGCAAACCACCAGAACACTCCTCCCGCGACGGCGACCGCCAGTACTACAGCGACGATCACCCAGAGCGGTCCCGTGAAGAAGGGAAGCGGGCCGACGATGTCATGGATGGGAGCGGGTGTGGGGGCGGCCCCCGCACCTCCCGCTCCGGGAAGGAAGTTAATGCCCGGTTGCTGGACGGGGGCGGTGGAGTTAGTCATGCCGCAAGCCTCCTGCCACGCCTGTCAAAGAAGCTACGGAGCACGGGCAGATAGTCCCTGTCGGTCCGCAACTGCACCATGTCGACGCCGCGCGATCCGAACAGGGTCCCGAGTTCCTTGGCACGTTCCCCGGCAAGCCGCTCATAGTTTCCCGTGATGGCTCTCCGGGAAGTGTCTACCTCGATCTGTTCCCCGGTCTCGGGATCCTCCAGGAGGATGACGCCGACATCGGGAAGCGCCTCCTCGGCGGGATCGACGACATTCAGAGCCACCATGTCGTGCCTCCGCGCCGCGACCGTCAGCGGGCGGGAGAAATCCCCCGTGAGGAAATCCGAGATGACGAAGACCACGGCGCGTCGGGTGATCACCTTGTTCATGTACTCGAGGGCCCCGGCCAGATCGGTGCCGCGTCCCTTGGGCGAGAAGAAGAGCATCTCGCGGATGAGTCGCAAGATGTGCAGTCGCCCCTTCTTGGGCGGAATGAAGAGCTCCACGCGGTCGCTGAAGAGGAGCAGGCCGACCTTGTCGTTGTTGTGAATCGCGCTGAAAGCCAGGATCGACGCCACCTCGGCGGCCATTTCGCGCTTGCTCTCCCTGACGCTTCCGAAG